>NZ_LLKN01000002.1:962646-1283528 GCF_002900095.1 Salegentibacter mishustinae
TGTATGATCTTTCAGAATCTGTTTATGAACTTAAGGTGATCCCAACTTCAGATATTTCTGGAAGTAACTTTTATACCAATGCTACTATTCTATTAAAAGACCAATAGTATGAAAGAATTTTTTGAACTTTTAAAAATAGAATTCAAACGAATTTTCTCCAACTCTGTACTATGCGCCATATTTTTTGGGGCGCCAGTGCTTTATGGGATCTTGTTTGGCTATGTATATCAGCAGGCAAAAGTGGTAGATTTACCCATTGTTATAGTAGATCAGGATAATAGCCCACTGTCCAATACCATTATTGATGCTTTTGAAGATAATGAAGCATTGCTGGTAAAAGACCGTAGGTATGCACCAGGGGACATCTTGGAAGAAATGCCGGTAGAGCAGTATGCGGCCGTCGTAACCCTGCCTTCAGGATTTGAGGGAGATATCCTTCAAAAGAGATATCCAGAGGTAAGAGTAGATCTCAATATGGCCAATATTCTTAATGCGAATACTGCCAGCAAGAATATTCAGCAGGTATTGATGACCCTTAATGCAGGGATTGAGATCGAAGGTCTTCAAAAACAGGGCTTATCTCCATCCCAGGCAAAAGTAAGCTATGAGAGTTTTAAGGTGAATTTCAATAAATTGTACAATTCTACAGGCAACTATTTGAGTTTTATGCTGCCGGGATTGTTGGGTGCTATTATGCAACAAGTAATTTTCCTGGCAATGGCTTTGGTGTTTTCGCGTGATTTTGAAGACGGATATTTTAAAAGCCTGGTAAAAAAGAATAAATCATCCTGGTATCTTATCGCTTTAAAAGTAACTCCTTTTTTGTTGTTTCTTCCGCTAATGTGGTTTATAGTAAGTAGGCTTTTTGTATTCTTTAATGTTGAAGCAGCTATTTTTAATATTCCTATGCTTGTGTTAGTGAGCTTATTGAGCCTGGCTTCAATGGGAATTGGAATGCTGTTTTCAATCGCAATTCCAAATCAATTAAAAGCTACCGAACTCTTAATGGTAATCTCAACCCCGGCCTTTGTTTTAAGCGGATTTACCTGGCCAAGTCTTGCCATACCGGGATTTATAAATGGTATTGCGCAATCTATTCCCGTAACCCAATTTTTGGCTGCTTTTAGGAAGGTGGCTTATTATGGAGGCGATATGGCCGATATACTTCCTGAAATTAAAATGTTGCTAATTATTATACTGGTAAGCTTTGTGGCTATGCTATTGCTGCTTCAGCTTAAGATTAATAAAAGCAAAAAGCGAATAGCTGGTTAAAAATAGGTTATAAGTATTATTAGTTAAAATGAAAACCCAGATTTTTATTTGTTTAATAGAAATAAGAAATTGTATATTTGCCAGCCCTCTTTTAGAATCACAGTTTCTAGAGCTAAAATTTAGAAATAGTATTTTGAAAGGGATTCCTTATTTAAAGATATAATTACAGGTTTTAGAAAACCTTTTCAATAAAAAATGGCGGTTTTTTTAAGCCGTGTGATAAAAATCACTTTGAGTTGATTTTTATCGTAAAATTAAGTTGTGTTGTTTGTCCCGAAATTATCGGGATGTGTAGTTAGCCAGTTATTGTCTTGTGTTGTGAAGATTTTGGCTAACCAATGAGAAGCTTTTTTCCGTGTATTCGGAAAGAGGCTTTTTTGTTTTAGGGACTTTTCTCAAAAGGGAACTCCAAAAATTTTCCAATTGCACTATCCACTTAGCAGTCTCACCAATATAAAATCTATCTAATTTTTTATTATAAAGAATATAGAGGTAGTGCATAGCATAGAATTAAAAAAGCCCGAAAACACAAAGTGTATCGGGCTTTTAAGGTGGTGCCTCCAGCCCCGACGCTTCGGGGGGAACCAGGGGCTATTTTTTCTCAAGAATATCTTCTAATATCCCGGGATTGTCGACTATTTTTCTAATGAATTTCTTGCTCTTCATTCGTTTGATGAATTTTTCCAGGAAAATTGCATCTTCTTTACTAAGATTTTCAACTTTTAGCACAAGTTCCCAGTCGTCTGCTTTTCCGGTGAATGCTTGCTTATAATGTTTAGAGTGATGCTTTTGTATTCTAGCTTTAATGTTAAATGTTTCACCAGTATAAAATCTATCTAATTTTTTACTATAAAGAATATAGAGGTAGTGCATAGTATAGAATTAAAAAAGCCCGAAAAAACAAAGTATATCGGGCTTTTAGGGTGGTGCCTCCAGCCCCGATGCTTCGGGGGAACCAGGGTCTATTTTTTCTCAAGAATATCTTTTAATATCCCGGGATTGTCGACTATTTTTCTAATGAATTTCTTGCTCTTCATTCGTTTAATAAATTTTTCCAGAAAAATTGCATCTTCTTTACTGAGAGTTTCAAATTTTAGTACTAGTTCCCAGTCGTCTGCTTTTCCGGTAAATGCTTGCTTGTAATGTTTAGAGTGATGCTTTTGTATTCTAGCTTTAATGTCAGATGTCTCACCAATATAAAATCTATCTAATTTTTTACTATAAAGAATATAGAGGTAGTGCATAGCATAAAATTAAAAAAGCCCGAAAACACAAAGTGTATCGGGCTTTTAAGGTGGTGCCTCCAGGAATCGAACCAGGGACACAAGGATTTTCAGTCCTTTGCTCTACCAACTGAGCTAAGGCACCAGTTGCTTATTGTTGTAAGCGGGTGCAAATATATATTCATTTTTATAATCTCACAAAGGAAATTTTAAAAAAATGCTTTTGTAATTTAGCCAACACAATCAAATTGCTATGAATTTAATCGTTGACGTAGGGAATTCTTCCGTAAAACTTGCTGTTTTTCAGGACTATAAACTTTTGGAATCTTACACATCTTCAATCGAAAAATTTTTTGAAAAATTTCAGGAAATAAAAAAAGATTATCCGCAAATCGCGTTTTCCATTCTTTCTTCAGTAATAAAAGATACTTCAGAGCTTGAAAAAATCCTGGAAAAAGAAGCTAAGCTCTATGTTTTAAACGAAAGCACTAAGCTTCCGTTCAAAAACAATTATGCTTCATCTCAAACTTTAGGAAAAGATCGATTGGCGTTAGTTGCAGCCGGTTCTTTAAAGTTTCAGGATGAAAATTTATTGATTATAGATGCTGGCACGTGTATAACTTTCGATTTTAAGAATAATGCGAATGAATATTTAGGGGGCGCTATTTCTCCCGGTTTGCAGATGAGGTTAAAAGCGCTTAATCATTTTACCGCTAAACTTCCGCTGGTTGATTTAGATGAAAATGTCCCGCTAATAGGCGATTCTACTCAAAATAGTATTTTATCTGGGGTGTTGAATGGGGTAAGTGCAGAGCTTGATGGAATTATTGATCGCTACAAGGCTGGTTATAAATATTTAACAGTTATTTTAACAGGAGGGGATACGCAAATTTTGTCAAAGCGGGTAAAAAATAGCATATTTGCCAACCCGAATTTTCTTTTAGAGGGTTTAAACTACATTTTAGAATTTAACAAGACTCAATGATTAAACGATTTATAGTAATCGTAGCTGTTTTTTTTACAGTGGTTGCTACAGCTCAGGAGAATGTATCATCGCCCTATTCTTATTACGGGATTGGACTTAACACTTTTAAAGGAACTGTAGAAAACAGGTCTATGGGTGGTTTAAGTATGTTTTCTGATAGTATTCACCTGAACCTTAGAAATCCTGCCGGTTACGGTAGGTTAAGAAGAACCACTTACGCTGTTGGGGGATCTCACGAGCGACTCAGTCTAAATTCAGATGCTGGAGAGGATAATGCAAAAGTTTCGTCTCTGGATTATTTGGCAATAGGAGTGCCTGTTGGAGGGAATCTTGGATTTGGTATTGGGGTTTTACCATATACTTCGGTGGGATATCAAATTTTAGACATTAGAGAATCTGTTGCCAGCAGGCTGGAAGGTCGTGGCGGAATGAATAAAGTATTTCTTTCGGCAGGTTATCAGGTGCTTCCATCCTTGAGTATTGGTGTAGATGCTAATTATAACTTCGGAAACCTTCAAAACCAAAGAACACTTATTCGTGAAGAAGTGCAATTGGGTTCTCGTGATGTAAGTAGAACAGATCTTTTGGGCTTTAGTTATAATTTTGGAGTTGATTTTCAGGAAAAACTAAAAAACGGACTTAACTTACACGCAGCAGCTACTTATTCACCAACTACAAATATAGATGCAGAGAATTCCAGGCAACTGGCAACAATAGCCTTTTCTGGTAGTGGAGGTGAAACAGTAGTTGAAGAGCATGATCTAAACGTTCCCGATTCTGAATTAACGCTTCCTGCAAAGTATACCATTGGTCTTGGATTAGGAAGATCTAATAAATGGTTTTTTGGTGGGGAATATGTAAGTACAGACGATAATTCATTTTTAAGTGTGAGTGGTGCAGGAGGAGGAAACGCGAATTTTGAAAATGCTGCACAATATAAATTTGGTGGGTATTTTATTCCACAATATAATTCTATTACAAATTACTTTAACCGCATTGTTTATAGGGCTGGATTTAGGTATGAGGAGACCGGTTTAAGTATCAATAGCCAGGACATTAATGAGTTTGGCATCACTTTTGGAGTTGGACTACCTGTAGGACCGGGATTTTCTAATATAAACCTTGGATTTGAGTATGGTCAGCGCGGTACAACAGATTCAAGTTTAATTCAGGAAGATTACTTTAGGTTTTCAGTAGGGCTTTCCCTAACCGAAGCCAGAAGATGGTTCGAAAGAAGAAAATTTAATTAACCACGATAATAAAACAAGAAAATGAAAGCGAGATTTATAGCATTAATTACAGGAGCCGTTCTAGGTTCAAGTGTTCTAAGCGCCCAGTCTAATGATTGTGCAACAATGGCTGCTTTGGCTTACGATGATGCCAAGGCTAAAAATTATGATGCAGCTTACGAGCCGTTGATGAAAGTTAGAGAGGAATGTCCAAAATATAGTTTGGCTACTTTCCAATATGGGGAGCGCGCTCTTGAATATAAAATTGAAAATACCGAAGGTGCAGAAAAAGAGCAGTATATAAAAGAGCTTATTGGTCTTTGGGAAGAGCGTTTGGAGTTATTTCCAGATAAAACTTCAAAAGGTAAAATTTATTCTGATATCGCTCAGTTAAAGTTTGATCATAAATTAGGTGATACAGAAGAATTATATAATGCTTTTGATAAAGCTTATACAGAAGATCGCGAAAACTTTACAAGTCCAAAAGGTCTTTATGCTTATTTCCAGTTAATGGTAGATATGCAGGATGCTGGCGATAGAGAGCTTCAGGATGTTTTTGATAATTACGATAAAGTAATGGCGAAAATTGAAGAAGAAGAAAACCAGGCAGCTGTAAAACTTGCACCGCTTATTGAAAAGCAAGAAGCTGGAGAGGAACTTACTTCTAAAGAGGAGAAGCAAATTAAATATGCTGAAATTAATTTGAATAATTATAACAGTGTAAAAAATGCTTTAAACGCTAAGCTTGGTGCCAGAGCAGATTGTGATAACCTTATCCCTCTTTACAAGAAAGATTTTAATGAGAAAAAATCTGATGTAAATTGGTTACAGAATGCAAACGCAAGATTGTCGGCTAAAGATTGTACTGAAGATCCATTGTTCTTCCAGGTTTCTGAAGCATTACACCAATTAGAGCCTTCTGCAAACTCTGCTTACTCTTTAGGGCAGTTAGCTGAAGCCGATGGCGATAGAGCAAAAGCTTTAGAATATTATACTGAAGCTGCTGAGCTAGAAGAAGATCCTAGTGATCAGGCTAGAATTTACTATAGAATTGCTACTAACTATAAAGAAAGAGGAAGTTTTTCTCAGGCAAGAAACTTTTATAGAAAAGGAATTAGTGCCAAGCCATCTTTAGGTAGAGCATATTTACAGATAGCTAATATGATTGCACAAAGTGCAAACAGCTGTGGAGAAACTACTTTCGATAAAAGAGCCGTGTATTGGTTAGCTGCAGATTATGCTGCAAGAGCTGCAAGGGTAGATCCATCTATCGCATCTAATGCAAACCAAACTGCTACTGCTTATAGAGGTAGAGCACCCCAAAAAGCTGATGTGTTTCAACAAGGTAGAAGTGCAGGTGAAGCTATAAATATTGGTTGTTGGATTGGGGAAACCGTTCGTATCCCACAAATGTAATATGAGCTTAACATATAAGGAAATAATAACTGGCATTGTCACGCTTATCGGCGTGACAATGCTTTTTTCATGTCAGGGTAATCTAAACGAAATAAGAGCGTTGGATATTGAAGGCGACGCACCACAAGCCATTGCCGAAGGGATTAATCTGAAGTATACAGATTCCGGCAGAATGGTGGCGAACTTAAAAAGCCCTAAAATGAAGGATTTTACCAACAAAGAATTTCCTTACCGCGAGTTTCCTGAAGGACTGGAATTAGAGATCTACGACGAAAATAACGAGAAAAGTACGGTAACTTCAGATTACGGAATTATTTACGATGGTACCAATCTTATAGATCTACAGGGAAACGTGGTGATCTTTACAGCCGATAGTATGCGCCTGGAAGCTTCGCAGTTATTTTGGGATCAAAATATTAACTGGATTTTTACCGATAAACCCAACACTATTAAATTTCCAAATGGTGCGCTTAATGAAGGAGAAGGTTTTGATGCTAATCAAAATTTCGGTAATTTTCGGTCACGAACCAATGTTGGGGTTCAAATAATTAAAGACGATAAACCCGATGAGTAAATATTTTAGATATTTTGAATACGCTTATTTATTTATAGCTGCATTTTTTCTTTTCGAAAGTTTCAGAATTTGGAATACCGAGCGTAGCAGGGCCTATTTATTTATCTTTTTTGTCTTTATATCTATACTTATGTTCTTTTTTAAAAGGCGGTTTAGGCGTAAGATCGAAGAGCGTAACAAGAAGCAGTAATGGAGGTTGAAATTCTTATAATTGTTCTTTCCTTAATTTTATCTGCTTTCTTTTCTGGGATGGAGATCGCCTATATTTCTTCTAATAAGATCTATATTGAAATTGAAAAGCGGCAGAACGACTTCCTGGCCACTATTTTAAAGAGACTAACTAAAAAACCCTCAAAGTTTATAGCTACTATGTTAGTGGGTAATAATATTGCCCTGGTAGTTTATGGATTTTTTATGGGCGATTTGCTTATGAACTGGCTTCATGGGCTTCAACCGCTAAACAGTGCTTTTTTAGAGTATATTGTGGTAGATCTAAGCTTATTTACCCAAACGGTAATTTCTACTCTGGTTATTTTGCTTACTGCTGAGTTTCTTCCGAAGGTATTTTTCCAAATCTACGCGAATTCAATGCTAAAATTTTTCGCGGTCCCGGCCTATATATTCTATATGCTGTTCAGTTTTGTATCATCTTTTGTGATATGGGTTTCCGATTTTATTCTGAAAAGATTCTTTAAAACCGAAGGGGACGAAGTGCAACTCGCTTTTAGTAAAGTAGAATTGGGGAATTTCATCAACGAGCAGATGGAAACCGTAGAAGACGATGAAGAAGTGGATTCTGAAATTCAAATTTTTCAAAATGCCCTGCAGTTTTCAGATATAAAAGCAAGAGAAGTAATGGTGCCAAGAACCGAGATTATTGCGGTAGATCAACACCAGGCGCCAAAAGACCTTGTAAATACTTTTACTGAAACCGGTCTTTCAAAACTGTTGATTTATAATGAAACCATAGACGATGTAATTGGGTATGTGCATTCCTTCGAACTTTTTAAAAAGCCTGAATCTATAAAATCTATACTGCTGCCGGTAGTTTTTGTGCCGGAAACGATGTGGGTGAAAGATGTGTTAAATAACCTTACCAAAAAGCGTAAAAGTATTGCTGTAGTAATAGATGAATACGGCGGGACCAGTGGAATGATTACCGTAGAGGATATTGTAGAAGAACTTTTTGGGGAAATCCAGGACGAACACGATCCTGTTGTTCTTACCGAAGAGGAATTAGGGGAATCGCATTATAAATTTTCAGCAAGGTTAGAAGTAGATTATCTAAATGAGAACTATAAATTAAATATTCCCGAAGGGGAGAATTACGAAACCCTTGGCGGTTATATTGTGAACCATACCGAAGAAATTCCCCAGCAAAATGAAGAATTGCAGATAGATGATTTTTCATTTAAAATATTAGAAGTTTCCAATACCAAAATAGAATTGGTAGAATTAAAAATAAAGTCTGCAGATTAAATAGCGATTAGTTAATATTTTGCTAATTATAAGTTTTATAATTAGGTTAAAAACATTATTTTCGCCCACTATATTTCGATAAATAACAACTACAAATGGCAGTATTAAATAAAATCAGACAGCGTTCTGTTTTCTTGATCATCATCATTGCATTGGCACTTTTCTCTTTTGTGCTTGCCGATGTAATTCGTAACGGAGGCTTTTCTTCACAAAAAGACCAAAACACTATCGCAACCATAAACGGTGAAGAAGTGAGCAGAGAAGACTTTGCCCGGCAGGTAGAAGGTTATCAGCGTCAAATGGGTGCTAATGCAAGCACCAGTCAGGCTGTAAACCAGGTTTGGGAACAAACGCTTCGCGAAACTATTCTTAAAGAAGAATTAGAAAAGCTTGGAATTAGAGCTGGGAAAGCTCAAATAAGAGAGGTGATGCGCGTGCAAATGGGGAACAATCCTGCTTTTAGAAACGAAGCCGGTATGTTTGATGAGAACCGCGTGCGTGAATATATTGCCAGCCTAAGATCTACACAGCCTGAGGCTTACGAGCAATGGCTGCAAATGGAAGAAAACATGGGTGATATTGCTCGCCAAAATATGTATTTCTCTATGGTAACCGCCGGGATTGGTGCAACGATTACAGAGGCTGAGCAGGCTTACCGTTTTCAGAATAATAGCGTAGATCTTCGTTTTGTACAGTTGCCATATTCTTCTGTATCAGATGATGAAGTAGAGGTGACTAAAGATGAAATTAGAGCTTATATAAAAGAGAATCCTTCACAATTTCAAACCGAAGCTTCAAGAAATATCAGGTATGTTTATTTTGAAGAAAAAGCTTCAGATGAAGATGTAAAAGAAACTGAAGAGGCGTTAAATTCAATGCGAGAAAACCGTGTAGAATATAATGCTGTAACTAGCAGTAACGACACCTTACCAGGATTTAATACTACAAATGACTATGAAGATTTTGTAGAAGCAAATTCAGATCTTCCTTATGATGATAGGTTTAAGTTTAAAAACGAACTGCCTTCAGAATTTGCTGATGATCTTTTCAATTTAAATGAAGGTGAAACTTTTGGACCTTACAAGCACGATGGTTATTTCAAGCTTTCTAAATTGGTAGAGACCAAAGAAATTCCAGATTCAACTAAAGCTAGTCATATTCTTGTCGCTTACCAGGGGCAACAATTTGCACCAGATGTAACCAGAAGCAAAGAAGAAGCGAAGGCATTAGCCGATAGTCTTGCAAATGTAATTAGAGGAAATAAAGAGAAATTCGCTGAATTAGCAGCTGAATTTTCATCAGACCGTTCTAACAACCAGGATGGCGGAGATCTTGGCTATTTTGGACCTGGAGATATGGTTTCAGAATTTGATAACTACGTTTTAGAGAATAACCCTGGAGGTGTTGGTGTTGTAGAAACAGATTTCGGTTTCCACGTAATTCATATTGAAGAGCAAACCGAAAGAGAAAAAGCAGTGAAAATTGCTACTATCGCGAGAGAATTAGAAGCTTCAGAACGTTCCAGAAACAACCTGTTCAACGAAACTACTAAGTTTGAGATCGCTGCAGGAGAAGGAGATTTTACCAAGGTTGCTAAAGAAGGTAATTATAATATTAGAACCGTTAATAACGTAAAAGCTTTAGATGAAAATATCCCCGGAGTTGGACAGCAAAGAAGAATTGTTCAGTGGGCTTTTGAGGACGAAGCCAGTGTTGGTGATATTAAACGTTTTGACATTCCATCGGGATATGTTGTTGCGCAGTTAACAGCTAAGAATAAAGAAGGATTAATGACTGCTGAAAATGCGTCCTCTAAAGTACTTCCAATCCTTACAAAAGAAAAAAAGGCTGAAATTCTTAAAGGAAAAATTAATAGTAAAAACCTTCAGAAGATCGCTTCTAAGAATAATACTATAGTGCAAACTGCAAATGCGGTTAACCTTGGTAGCCCAACATTACCGGGCGCAGGTAGAGAACCAGAAGTTGTAGGATCTGTATTTGCTTTAGAGCCGGGTAGTGTAAGTAATCCTATTGCAGGAAACAATGGAGTTTACGTTGTAGAACTTGAAAGTAAGAATGAAGCTCCGGCAATGAATTCTTACCAGGGAATTGCACAACAGGAAACTGCACAAAGAAGACAGAATGCTTCTCAAAGACTTTTTGAAGCACTTCGTGAAAAAGCAGAGATTGAAGATAATCGTGCAAGATTCTACTAGTAGAATAAGCGTTTAGATATAAAAAAGCCCCGGTAAATTTTACCGGGGCTTTTTTATGTGGTTTTTTCGAGTAAATTAGATTCCCGAAAATCTTCGGGAGTCTAAGATCTCTTACAGTCGGTTTTTATAGCACAATATCTTGAAAAGCAAAAATCGTTTTGAAACCTTTGTTCTCAAAATATTCAAAAACCGCTGCTTGGTCTCCGGTAACCATTATAAAGTCGCCGCCCCAGCCGCCAAGGCTTTTAATCGCTCCCGGAAATTCAGGGAAGCGTTCTTGTTTTACTTTTGGTGTTTGGAGCGTCCTGGATAATAAAGTCTCGTGAATATTGATAAGCAATTCAAATTCAGTTAGTGTAGTACAATTCAAAAACTGCTCGGTAAGTGAAGAGATTTTTTCTGATAAACCGGTTTTGTTTGTTTCAGGTAAGGCTTTGTAATGTTCAATCGCATCCCGACTATTCTTTTTCTCATTTAGGTAAACAAAAAATATATTATCAGAGTAATCTGGGTGAAAATTGCTTCTTAAAACCGAAGGTTCATTTTGGGTAAGCTGGTAAGTGATCGCCTGCTCATTTTGCGCGGCAGCAATGTCATAACCACTGCCTCCAAAGGTGTTTTTAAGCAATTTAAAGGCATCTACGCCAAACCAGTTAGCAATATTGTTGATTAAAGTTGAAGAGGTTCCCAGACCCCAATTTCTATTGAAATTTAAACGGGTATTCACTCTAATTCCGGTTTTTCCAGTCGAGAATATTTCCGGGTTTAATTTATTTGCTTCATTTAGGATCTCTACTAGTCGTTCTGAAACTTCTTGCTCTCCTTTTATCTGCTGAAATTCCCCATTTTTAAAATTAAATTCTCCCTGAAACCATAAATTACCATGTTCATCAAAACTATTCCATTCAATATTTTTGCCTTCAGAAGTTTCTATTTCCAGGGATTGGCCGAATTTTGTAGGAACCGCCAGAGCCTTTGCACCATCTAAAACAGCATATTCTCCCGTAATTAAAAGTTTGCCATTACTGTAAAACTCTTTCTTCATGAATTCCTCAATTTGTTTAACTCTTCAACAGCGCTGCTGTGGGTTACGGTGTGTTTAGTAAAATGTTTAGTAAGGGTTTTCTTTTCAGCTTCAGTAGCATTATGCTGATTTAAAATATTCATCAAATGCATTTTCATATGTCCTTGCTGAATTCCCGTAGTGGTTAAAGAATTAATTGCAGCGAAGTTTTGGGCCAGGCCGGCAACGGCTACAATTTTCATCAATTCTTTAGCGCTGGGTTGTTGTAAAATATCCAGGGCCAGTTTAACTAAAGGATGTAAACTCGTTAATCCGCCAACGGTACCCAGGGCCAAAGGAATTTCTATCCAGAATTTAAAAATACCGTTTTCAAGGCTGGCGTGGGTTAAGCTAGAGTATTTTCCATTTCTGGCGGCATAAGCATGAATTCCGGCTTCTACCGCTCTAAAATCGTTTCCGGTAGCCAGAACCACGGCGTCAATGCCGTTCATAATCCCTTTATTGTGGGTTACAGCTCGATAAGGTTCTACTTCGGCAATATTTACGGCCTGTATAAATTTCTTTGCGAAGTCCTCTCCATTTAGATCTTTATTTTCATTGAGTTCTTCTACCGGGCAGGAAACTTCAGCTCTCACTAAACATTCCGGCACATAGTTAGAAAGAATACTCATAATAATTTCTATATCCTTCTCTTCCGAAGAGAAATCCGAATAATCCCGGGCTTCATTCTGGAAAACTTCTGCGAATTTTTCGAGGCAGGAATTTATAAAATTCGCACCCATGGAATCTTTAGTTTCAAACTCGCAATGCAGCTGGTAGTAATTATCAATTTCAGCAGTTTTATCTTTCAATTTTATATCTAAAACCCCGCCGCCGCGTTTTTCCATATTACGGGTAATAGGTTTTACCGCTTCCAAAAGTTTAGGTTTGGTAGTTTTAAAAAACTGCTCCAGCTTTTGCTTATTTCCAAAGAAATTAAAATGAACCTGGCCTATTTTTTTTGTATCAATTACTTCAGCTTTAAATCCGCCTCGGGTTCTCCAGAATTTAGCGGCTTTACTAGCTGCTGCAATTACCGAGCTTTCTTCAATAGCCATAGGAATAGCGAGTAAATCTCCGTTGATCAGGAAATTTGGTGCCAGCCCAAAAGGCAGGTAGAAATTAGATAAAGTATTTTCGGTAAATTCGTCGTGTAACTGTTGCAACCTGGAATCTTCGTTCCAGTATTGCCTAAGAACTGCCACATCTTCGGGACGGTCTTTAAGGTAGGTTTCAGCTAGCCAGTCTATTTTCTCCTTCTTGGTGAGCCTGGAAAAGCCGGTGATAGGTTTTATCATTTTTGAAGCTAATTTAGAGTGCACAAAGATACAATTGTTATTTAAGGGAATTGTGCTTTAGGTTTTGAGAAAGTTTAAGCGATTTATCTTTAACAAATCCTTAGTATTTAACACTCAAATGCTACTCTTTTTGCTGAAATTTTAGTAAACTTGGCAATCAAAATTCATTTTATAAATTTTATGAAGTTCTCAAAAATATTGGTTGGGTTGTTAATTACGGCAACCTCAACAATTTACGCGCAGGATAAAGAAATTAGCCTCGAAGAAATCTACGACGGCACCTTTAGACAGGAACGTTTACAATCCCTACAATCTTTAGACAATGGTAAGGAATACGTGGTTTTAAATCGCGATCGCAATGCTAACACCAGTAGCATAGATGTTTATTCCTATAAAAGTGGTGAGAAGGTTAGAAGTCTTTTAAATAGTAAAGATCTTAGTGAAATTTCCAGGTTCCAGGGATTTGAGCTTAGTGAAAATGAAGATAAGATTTTGCTTTCTACCAATATGGAGCAAATTTACCGCCGTTCTTCTCGCGGAATTTATTATATCTACGATGTAGAAGGTAAAACGCTTACCAAATTAAGCGACAATAAAGTTCAGGAGCCAACTTTCTCTCCAGATGCTTCTAAAGTGGCTTACGTTTTTGAAAATAATATTTACACTTACGATATCGCTTCAGGCGAAGAAACTCAGGTGACTACAGATGGAGAGAAAAACAAACTAATCAATGGGGTAACCGATTGGGTTTATGAAGAAGAATTTGCTTTTGTAAGAGCTTTCGACTGGAATAAAACCGGAACTCATTTAGCTTACCTTAAATTTGATGAATCTGAAGTTCCTGAATTTTCTATGGATATGTTTGGGCAGGATCTATACCCGAGTCAGCAGGTTTTTAAATATCCAAAAGCCGGAGAAGCAAATTCTGAAGTTTCCCTTTATACTTATGAGTTAGCTGCTGAAGAAAGTGAAAAAGTTGAACTTGGAGACTATGAAGATTTTTATATCCCAAGAATTAAGTGGACACAGGATCCTGAGATTTTAAGTGTACAGGTTTTAAACAGACACCAAAACGATCTGGATCTTATTTTCGTTGATGCTGAAGATAATGAAACTGAAGTGGTAATGAATGAGACCGATGAAGCCTATATAGATATCACAAACAACCTTACTTTTCTTGAAGACAATAGTTTTATTTGGACTAGCGAAAAGGATGGTTGGAATCATATTTACCTTTATGATGAAGACGGCGAGCTGGAAAATCAGGTTACCGAAGGAAACTGGGAAGTAACTGACTATTATGGTTACGATGAAGATTCTAAGAAGATCTTTTATCAGAGTACAGAAAACGGAAGCGTAAACCGTGATGTATATTCTATAAAGATTAACGGTAAGAACAAAACCCGTTTAACTGAAAAAGAAGGAATGAACAGCGCCGATTTTAGCGCAGACTATACCTATTTTATCAATTCTTACACAAGCACCGAAACTCCTTATGAGTTCACATTACATAATGCGAAAAATGGTAAACTGGTAAGAAAGATCAAAGATAATTCGGCTTTATTGGAAAAAGAAGCGGCTTATAATTTTGCTCCAAAAGAACTTAGCACTATTGAAGTGAATGGTAATGAGCTTAATATGTGGATAATCAAGCCAAATGATTTTGACGAGAATAAAGAATATCCATTATTAATGTTTCAATATTCGGGTCCAGGTTCTCAGGAGGTTTCTAATTCTTACTTCGGCACTAACGACTACTGGTATCAGTTACTCGCTAACGAAGGCTATATTATAGCAGCCGTAGACGGCCGTGGTACAGGCTTTAAAGGTGCAGCCTTTAAAAAAGTAACCCAGAATGAACTCGGTAAATATGAAGTTGAAGACCAAATAGCTGCGGCGAAAAAATTTGGCGAAATGGATTATATAGATGAAGACCGAATTGGAATTTGGGGATGGAGCTACGGAGGTTTTATGTCTTCTAACGCCATTCTTAAAGGAAACGATACTTTCTCTATGGCCATAGCCGTAGCGCCGGTAATTAGCTGGAGATTTTACGATACCATCTATACCGAAAGATATATGACTACGCCTCAGGAAAATCCTTCAGGTTATGATGAGAATTCACCTATAAACCACGTAGAGAAATTAAAAGGCGATTACCTTTTAATTCACGGTGGAGGAGACGATAATGTACATCTACAGAACACCATGAGAATGGTTGAAGCTTTAGTGCAGGCGAATAAGCAATTTGACTGGGCTATCTATCCAGACAGAAACCACGGTATCTATGGCGGTAACACGAGATTACACCTATATACAATGATGACCGATTTTATTAAAGAAAAACTATAATCAAAACAAAAAAAAATGGAATTTAAATTCGGAGGATCTGAATATAATCAAAGAACTGTACTGGGACACCCTTCTGGTTTATTTGTTCTCTTCTTCACAGAAATGTGGGAACGCTTTTCTTATTATGGTATGCGTGCATTGCTTGTTCTTTTTCTTACTGCTTCTATAATGGAAAATGGTTGGGCATGGGAAAGACAGGATGCTCTTATACTTTATGGTTGGTACATAGGGCTTGTTTACATCACTCCAATATTTGGGGGATTGATAGCAGATAAGTTTCTTGGTTATCGACGCGCTGTAGTCGTAGGGGCCTTAATAATGACCTTAGGTCATGCTTCAATGGCTCTTGAAGGTTTTACAAATGTTTTTTTCTATTTAGGATTACTTCTTTTGATATTAGGCAATGGTTTATTTAAGCCAAATATTTCTTCAATTGTGGGGCAACTTTATAAAACTGACGATAAAGAGAAAGATGCCGGATACACAATTTTCTATATGGGTATCAATGCCGGAGCTTTTCTTGGTATTTTACTTTGCGGATATATTGGAGAAAAAGTGGGATGGCATTGGGGTTTTGGTCTCGCCGGGATTTTTATGTTTTTTGGAATGTTGCAATTCTACTTTGCACAGAAGATATTTGGTAAGATTGGTCTTACCCCTAAGAAAGCCGATGATTATGTAGATGATCATACTATAAAAGGAGAAGTTGAAGATAATACGGGAAAACCTATTTTAGAAGATAATCTTGAAAACTCGGTGAAACCTGAGCCTGCAGCCAAGGTCAAAAAAGATCGAATAATTGTAATCTCAGTTTTTGCATTTTTTACAATATTTTTTTGGTGGGCTTTTGAACAGGCCGGTGGGTCTATGACTATTTTTGCAGCAGATTATACTGATAGGGATCTATTAGGAGGTGAGGCAATTACTTTTAAAATAATTAATGCTTTTATTACAGTAATACCATTAATGGTAATTACCTGGGTTCTTCTTATGTTGTTCAAACAAACCTTTGGTAGATATGCTAAATCCAATATTTTTCTGGGAACCAGTTTTGTAATAATATGGGGTATTGTTATTTGGATGCTATATAATGAATTTCAGGTGGATACTGCTGAAGTGCCGGCTTCATGGTTTTCAGTTTTGAACTCCTTATTCATAATATTATTTGCTCCTGTATTCTCTAAAATTTGGGAAAGTAGATTTAATCCTTCTGGCCCTGTTAAGTTCGGAATAGGACTGATACTACTTGGAATCGGATTCGCATCTTTAGCCTACGGTGCCTTTGGAATTCCCCAGGGAGCTGAAACTGCCACTGTAAGTATGATATGGTTAATTTTAGCGTATTTCTTTCACACAATAGGTGAACTTTGTGTTTCACCGGTAGGTCTTAGTTATGTAAGCAAATTATCTCCTCCCAAACTGGTAGGACTTATGTTTGGAATTTGGTTTTTAGCAAATTTTATAGCTGGCATTCTTGGAGGTTATACCGGTGGCTACATAGACAGCATCTCTGAACAATATGGATTATCGGTGTTTTTCTTAATCTTTACTTTGATTCCAATTTTTATGGGCTTGTTAATGGTGGCAATAAATAAATTCCTGATAAAAAAGATGCACGGAATAAGATAGAGGCAGAAAATTTCCTTCTAATGGTTTCTAAAATATATACTTTCAATGATATATCATTAGTTAAAAATCAATTCACTAAAAAAGGTGGAGCTTAAAACTCCACCTTTTTACTTCTTGATTATTTCGAAATTTACTATTTCGCTCCACCCGGACTTCCGGATGCTAATAATCTCCTTCCGTGTGCTTCATTGTCCATGAATCCTTTTGCCATATAACCAATACCATACATTAGATAATACCACCCGGAACGACCATCTCCGCCTGTAATTTCATATGATTCATCTAAGGATATTTCTGTAACTGAGTAATTATTAAGATTTTTCATGTTATTTATTTAAGGTTATTAATTAGTTTATCTATTATCATAAGCTGCTGCACCATCGCTTAGACCATCTTTGATATCATCAAAGTTTTCCCAGGCAGACCATAAAACCGCAACAGGCCACCATGGACCAGCTTTGCCGCCATTTATATTTCGTAAATCCTCTTTTTTGAGAATTGATACCCCATAATTTTCAGTATTTTTCATAAAGAATGTTTTAATTAATATTTGATTATTAAATTAGATCTATGCGCATGAAATGATCTGATTCAACGAATATAATCTCGTTCACTGCATAATCATTGCAGTTTGTTATAAACTTAAATTTTATCTACTTTATCTTTTTCTTATGTTACTTTAAGTTTTATTTTCACACTTTAGGAACGTTTTTTGTTTTACAAACATTCTAAAAGCGATACATGATTAGAGTAATTACCATATTTTTTCTGTTTATAGGAATTAATAGCCAGGCCCAGGAGATTAACTGGATGAGTATGAATGAGGCTCTGGCAGCACAGGAAAAAGAACCTAAAAAGATTTTTATGGATGCCTATACCGTTTGGTGCGGCCCCTGTAAAATGTTAGATAAGAATACTTTTACCAACAACGATGTAATCGAGTTTGTAAATGAAAATTATTATCCTGTAAAGTTTAATGCTGAAGGTCCTGAGGAAATTGATTTTAAAGGACAGCTATTTAAAAATCCGCAATACGATCCTGAAAAGAAACAAAGGAGAAATTCGCCACACCAGTTAGCGAGGGCTTTAAAGATTACCGGCTATCCAAGCCTTGTTTTTTTTGATGAAGAAGCCAATTTAATTGCTCCTATTCCGGGATATAGAACCCCAAAACAGCTTGAGCTTTATTTAAAACTCTTTGCGGAAGATGAATATAAAAAAATGACTTCTAAAGAAGCTTTTGCGGAATACCAGGAAAATTTTGAAGGTTCTTTTGAGTAAAATATTTCAGTTTCAAGTAAAATTTAAGTGTTAGTTGATAGTGGGCCTTATGGTTCAGTAGAGATGCGAAAAGCCCCGTTTTTACCTGTATGGTGAAAACGGGTTTTTTGTTTTTTGGCGGTTTTTGCCCAACGGGATACGTAACTATGATAGTTGCTCGCATCGGCAACAATTATTTTAGGCTTTAAAACTCTAATTAGCCTTTCTAAGTTGATTTTAGGGGAGTCTCGAAGTAAGACTAAATCTGGATTAAAATCATTCAACTTGTAAACTGCGCTGCTATCAACAATTAAAATTGATGCCATGGAAGTATTCAGAATATCAGGAATTATCTTTTCTTCAATTTTGTTAATATTTCTTCCCGTTTTATAATCTTTTAGCCGAATTTCATCTTGCAGCCTGTCTTCTAAATTATGGTAAAGTGTGAAATTTTTTGGCTCGTCAATACCTATCATAGTTTTTCTGGGCTTATGAAAAACGATATTTTCTAAAGTTGAATGCTGTATTTTGCTGTAGAGCATACTGCTTTGAAATATTACAATTCCGCAAAGAAAGAAAACTAGATTCCTGAAGTTTTTTTGATAGAGTAAAAGAATAAAAAAGAAAACCAATAAATAGGCACTAAGGTTTTGCCAGATATTAAAATGAATATTGGTAAACACAAAATCTTCTTTCCCTGCAACCCATGCAATAAACTTATTCATTAACCCAATGAGGTTTCCATAGATTTCGGCTAGAATGTCGGGCAATAGATTTAATAAAGCTAGTAGAATAACAAGAATTCCCAGGCCTAGAATTAGTCCCAGAACCGGTAAAACTACCAGGTTAGAAAGAAAGAATAAACCCGGAAATTGATGAAAATAAAATAAGCTTAAAGGTAAAACCCCAATTTGCGCAGCGATGCTCACCGTGAATAAACTCCAAAAATATTTTACGATTTTAAACTTTGGTTGCCAAAGTTTAAAAAGTTTAAGTTGAATGGTGACAATGGCAAAAACCGCAAGATAACTCAGTTGAAAACCAACCTGAAATATAAAATAAGGATTTACAAGTAGTAAAATAAACAACGAAATAAACAAACTGTTCAAAACACTGGTTTTCCGCCGCATTTGCATCCCAATAGTAATAAAAGAAAACATCGTCACCGCCCGAACTACCGAAGGCGAAAGTCCTGCCAACATAGCGAAACCCCACATTAATAAAATTAAAATGATGGTTTTTAAAACAAGCCCGTTTTTTAGATAATTAAGAGGAGTGAAGAGCCAATTTAAAATGAGCAAAATAATCCCAACGTGGAGACCAGAAACGGCTAGGATATGAATAGCACCTGCCGCTGCATATTCATCGTAAATTTCTTTTGAAATATCTTGCCGTTGCCCTAATAATAAAGCCTGCATTATGGCTAATTCATCTTTGCTGAATTTAGCTTCTGATAGGTTTTGGATTAATTGCTCCCTGAAATTAGAAATATGAGTTAGCAGCCTCTTTTCTGTATGCGGTAAAATTTGGATCTCGGTTTTTCGCAACTGTAATTGCTTTTCTACCTTTTGCTTCTGCATAAACTTTCGGTAATTAAACCGGTAGGGATTTAAAGGCTCAGCAATATTTGTAAGCTTGCCTGGAACTAGCAATTTCATTCCTGACTTTATATCTTGCTGGATAGAATCTTTGGAAATGTTGAGTAAAACTTTTCCCTTTGCTGGAATTGAATTTTTACCTAAAAATATCGTTTCTACTTCAGCGATATATGGCTGGTTATAGAGATTGGGTTTCAGGATTTCAATGACACGAATTTGTATGACATCTGCTTCAGCAGTTTGAAGATTGATATAATGTTGCGGCTGATTTTTAGGCTGATGAAGATAAGCGGTTGCTATTCCCAATGTGAAGATCAAACTCCAGGTGCATATTCCGAAGAAGATATCGTCGAATATCTTTCTACGGGCTCTTAAAAAGCTTATACAGAAAATAAGAAATAAGGAAGCAAAAAATATAAAAAGTAAGTTTGTTGGCAGATCTATAGAAAATCCGGTAATGATTCCCAGGATTAGGAATATGGAAAGCTTTATGATGGTAAAATTCAAAAATTGCATCCCTGTTGTTTTTTGTAGGGCAGCAATTATCTAATGAAGATACTAAAAATTATAAAATGCGACGTGCCATAACAAAATTACCATTCCAATATGGCTCAGAAAGAGAGGATACAATAACACCCCGGGAGGTAGAGGCGTGAATAAAATAGATGTCGTCACGTTCTATTTCTACCACCAAACCAACGTGATTAATAACTTTGCGATTCTTGTTGGTTTCAAAAAAAAGTAGGTCGCCGGGATTTACTTCTTTTAAATAAAGACGCTCACCTTCCAGAGACATTGCACGAGAAGTTCTGGGAATGGCGATATCTTCTTCTAAAAATGCGGTGTAAATAAGTCCGGAGCAATCCATACCTCGCTTTGTAGTGCCGCCGTATTTATAGCGCGTGCCTTCAAATCTTTTTGCATTAGAAATAATATTGTAAACCTTTTCATTGGCAGGTTGAATTTCAGGATTTTCGGGGCGGGAATATCTCTCTGAACGATTTTCTTCACTTTTAGTAGTGATAACCTTAGAGCGTGAGCTTCCGCAGGAAATAAGGCTTATAAGGAAAAGGCCTAAAAAAAGTGATTTAAAAACTTTCAACATAGATCAATTTTTAATCCCTCATTGAGGTTTTAAATTTTTCCGAGGCTTGGCTCGAAATTAAAAAAATACCTATTAATTTCTCCTGGCTTTAACTCCAGGTTTTTGAATGGATTTTACAATAAGTTTCGCTGTTTTCTCGCTGGCGCCTTTTCCGCCTAATTTTTGTTCCAATTCAAAATAATCTTTAAAGATTTTGGTGCGGTGCTCGTGCTCCAGTATTTTCTTAAACTCTTTTTTAAGTGTTTTAGTATTGAAATCGTTCTGAATTAACTCCTTCACTACCTCTCGATTCATAATGAGGTTTACCAGTGAGATATAATCTAAATTTACAATTCTACGAGCAATTTGGTAGGAAACATAGCTGCCTTTATAGCAAACCACTTCCGGGATTTTAAATAAAGCGGTTTCTAAAGTCGCTGTACCCGAAGTTACCATAGCCGCGTGAGCAAGACTTAATACATCATAGGTTTTATTCATGATGAGTTTGATGTTCTTTTGCTTAATAAAAGGAGCGTAGAACTCTGCATCCTGGCTGGGTGCGCCTGCAATTACAAATTGGTATCCAGGAAAATCTGGAGTTATGCTTAACATAACCTCCAGCATTTTTGAAATTTCCTGTTTTCGACTTCCGGGTAAAACGGCAATTATAGGTCTTTCGTCCAGGTCATACTCTTTTTTTAGTATGGGTACATTTGGAAGCTTTTTCTGGCCAATGGCATCAATAAGCGGGTGCCCTACAAAATGAACCGGAAAATTATGTTTTTCTTCATAAAACTCTTTTTCAAATGGCAATATCACGTACATATGATCTATATCCCGTTTTATCGCATTGATCCTGTTTTCTTTCCAGGCCCAGATTTGTGGAGAAATATAATAATGTGTCTGGTAGCCTTGTTCTCTAGCCCATTTTGCGATCCTTAAATTGAAGCCGGGATAATCTACAAAAATGATGGCATCAGGATTAAAAGCACTGATATCTTCCTTGCAAAAGGAAATATTTTTAAGAATGGTTTTTAGATTGAAAAGCACCTCTACAAAACCCATAAAAGCTAATTCTCGATAATGCTTTACCAGCTGCCCGCCCTGTTCCTGCATAAGATCGCCACCCCAAAACCTGAATTCAGCCTGGGAATCGTTCTCTTTTAAAGCGCGCATCAGGTTAGATGCGTGAAGATCTCCAGAAGCTTCACCGGCAATAATGTAGTATTTCATGAGTTTATAAATTTTTTCCGCTTCAGGAATTGGTGACAGGTGCTCGTTATCTGCCTATTTACCATTCCTGTTTTGTTTCCAGCATCAGGCTGATTTTAGTTAAACAATTTTAGAAATAAAAATGCTTATCGCAGCTATAATGGTGGCAAATAATACACCTCTTGCGTGATAGTTTTGCTTTTTTCTAATAAAAACGAAAAAAGGTAAAAAGTTTAAGATTGCCCCCAGGGCAATTAGTTTTCCAATATACCCCTGGGCAATGGCATCGTCCAGGGTTTCATCTATTCCCATTTCAGAGAAAAGAAGGGTATAAAGAAAAATACCGCCAATATTGGCAGAAAGTCCTGTTAGAAATCCTATAAAAATGTTTTGCTTAATCATTAAGCTCCCAGGTGTTTAAATCGTCTAAAAAGTGATGAGCGGTTAAATCAAATTGTACCGGTACCACTGAAACGTAGCCGTTTTGCAAT
The DNA here is from genome assembly GCF_002900095.1 of Salegentibacter mishustinae. Lineage (NCBI taxonomy): Bacteria > Pseudomonadati > Bacteroidota > Flavobacteriia > Flavobacteriales > Flavobacteriaceae > Salegentibacter > Salegentibacter mishustinae. Next base: position 985,028 of record NZ_LLKN01000002.1, read on the forward strand.
GCCCATTCATCGGTATCTTCCCCTTTATCTTTATTCACAAATGTACCGGTAAGCCAGTAATAATCGCGTCCCTGCGGGTTGGTTCTTTTATCAAATTCTTCTTCCCAATGGGCGTTCGCCTGTCTACAAACTTTCATTCCTTTAATTTCTGAGGCAGATAATTTCGGAATATTTACATTTAGAACAACGCCGGTTGGCAAACCATTTTTAATGACATTTTTGGTAATGGCCTTTACATATTTTTTCGTAGGCTCAAAATCTGCATTTAAAGAATAATCCAGTAGCGAAAATCCAATAGCGGGAATTCCTTCTACACCGGCTTCTACTGCAGCACTCATAGTTCCAGAATAGATCACGTTTATAGAAGAATTAGAGCCGTGGTTAATTCCGCTAACACAAAGATCGGGTTTGCGGTGCAGAATCTCCTGTGTGGCGATCTTCACACAATCTGCCGGAGTGCCCGAGCAGCTGTATTCTTTATGCTTGTAATTTTCTTTTATGGTTACCTGTTCACAAAATAAGGTGTCGCTAATAGTGATGGCGTGTCCCATTCCGCTTTGTGGACTATCGGGTGCCACAACCACTACATCGCCCAACTCTTTCATCACTTCTATTAGAGTTCTTATCCCGGGGGCGGTTATACCATCGTCGTTGGTTACTAGAATTAAAGGTCTCTTCTTCGTCATAGCTTATTTTATATAGGCTAAAATAGTAATTTCAGCAAGAAACCTTATCTTAGTAGTTTAACAAATTATTATTACCTGTTAGCTTTATTGGCACAATTTTTAATGTATTTTGGAGAGCTGTTAATGATGAAATTTATGCGATTTATGAAAAGGAATTTAAAAATCTTAGTGGTAGTGCTACTAATGGCTGCCACTTCCTGTAGTTTCACTACTAAAAAATTTGACGACCCTAATAAAGATAAACTTCTTATAGACCTTATTACTTACGTTCTTAACGAAGGGCACTACGATGCCCGGGATATTAATGACGAATTTTCTGAAGGGGTTTATGATAAATATCTTGAAGGTTTAGATGGGTCTAAACGTTTCTTTTACGAAAGTGACATTGAAGAATTCAATGCTTACCGGGATAAAATAGATGACCAGATCAAGGAAAAGCAAATTGACTTTTTTGATCTGACTTACAACCGACTTTTAAAGCGATCTGAAGAAGCAAGGGATATCTATAGAGAAATCCTTGAAAAACCTTTTGATTTCTCTAAAACAGAAGATATAAATACTGATTTTTCTGAAGCCGAGTATGTTTCTTCTAAAAAAGAACTGAAAGAACGTTGGAGAAAGCAGCTTAAATTTTCTACGCTTATCACCTATTTCGATAAAATTGAAGAAGAAGAGCAGAAAAAAGAAGAAGACCCAGATTACGAAATGAAATCTAAAGAAGAGCTTGAAAAAGAAGCCCGCGAGGTAACTTTAAGTTCTCTAGAAGAGTATTATGATTTTACAGATGATCTTGAGCGTAAAGATTATTTTTCAGTGTATTTAAATTCAATTGTAGAAGCTTTTGATCCTCATACCTTTTATTTCGCCCCTCAGGATAAAGATAGATTTGATATTGCAATGTCTGGTAAATTAGAGGGAATTGGAGCCAGGCTGCAAAAGAAAAGCGATAATATTACCATTACCGAAGTGATTTCCGGCGGTCCCGCCTGGAGAAGTGAAGAGCTTTCTGAAGGAGATGAGATCTTAAAAGTACAGCAGGAAGACGAAGATGATCCTGTGAGTATCGTGGGTATGCGTTTAGAAGATGCTGTAGATTTAATTAAAGGCCCAAAAGACTCTAAAGTGACCTTAACAGTTCGTAAAAAATTAATGGGTAATATTGAAGAGATTACACTTACCCGTGATATTGTTGAAATTGAAGAAACCTATGCTAAGACAGCTATGGTTCAGGAAGAAGGTAAGAATTTTGGGATAATCAATTTGCCTAAATTCTACTTTAATATGGAAGATTATGAAGAGCGGAATGCTGCTTCAGATATCAGAAAAGACATTATTAGATTGAAAGAACAAAATATGGACGGCCTCGTGCTTGACCTTAGAAATAACGGCGGCGGATCCTTGAAAACGGTGGTTGATATCGCCGGACTTTTTATTGAAGAAGGTCCAATTGTTCAGGTAAAATCTAACGGACAAAGAAAAGATGTACTATCAGATGAAGATCCTTCTGTTTTGTGGGATGGCCCGCTTGTGATTTTGGTAAACGAACTTTCGGCTTCAGCTTCAGAAATTCTGGCTGCTGCAATGCAGGATTATAAAAGAGCAATTATTATTGGTAGTAAACAAACCTATGGAAAAGGTACTGTTCAAAATGTGATAGACCTTAATCGTTGGTTAAGAAGTAATGAATTTGGAGATGTAGGAGCGCTTAAATTAACTACCCAAAAGTTTTACAGGGTAAACGGTGGTTCTACTCAATTAGAAGGTGTAAAAAGTGATGTAGTTGTTCCAGACCGTTACAGCTTTGTAGATATTGGGGAAAAAGATCAGGATAATCCTTTACCGTGGGATAAAATTGATCCTGCTAACTACCGTGTTTGGGATGGTTATGTGAACTTTGAAAAAACCATTACTGAAAGTAAAGAAAGAATGGATACCAATCAGCAATTAAAGCTTATAGAACAGCACGCTAAATGGATTAAAGATCAAAGCGAGAATAGTTTCCATTCTCTTAATTTTGAAGAATATGCTTCAACGGCTGAAAGGAACCAGGAAATGGCAAAAAGGTTTGATTCTATAAAAAATTATAAAACTAATCTTACTTTTACTTCTTTGCCCTACGAAGAGGAGTTGTTCCAAAACGATACTATTTTAAAGGAAAAAAGAGATCGCTGGCATTCTAGCTTGAGCAAAGATGTTTATGTAGAAGAAGCAATCCACGTGCTGGCTGATATGAAAAAAAATAATATAAGGCAGGATAAATTGGCCAAGGTTCAGGACTAATTTTCCTATAAGAAAGATAAAAGCGCTTCAGAAATGAGGCGCTTTTTTTATGCCTTAGAGTCTTAGATTATTTTCAAAATGAATTGCTCTCATTCATTTCATTTATGGCAGATAATTTTCTTCTGAAAAACTTAGATTTGCATTATGTTGAAACGAAAATATATTTATCCGTTAGTCATATTAATTGTAGCTGCGATTTTACTTATGGTAGAACGCTGTAATTAAAATGACATCCTATCTGAATCCAGTTTTATAAAAATAAAGAGTAGGATAGTAAATGCCCAAAGACCCGAGCCTCCGTAACTCAAGAAAGGCAAAGGAATACCTACAGTAGGGAAGATACCAATAACCATCCCTATATTTACCAGAAAGTGCATAAAAATGATTCCTATTACCCCATAACCATAAACCCTGGTAAAAGTAGACCTTTGCCGTTCTGCAAGGTAGAGTAGGCGTAACATAAGCATGACGAAAAGGCCAAGGATAAAAGTACTGCCTAAAAATCCCCATTCTTCTCCTACGGTGCTAAAAATATAGTCTGTATGTTGTTCTGGGACAAAATGCCCTTTGGTTTGAGTTCCTTCGGTCCAGCCTTTTCCAAATAAGCCGCCACTACCAATTGCAATTTCACTTTGATTGGTATTATAACCAATTCCGCGGGAATCCACTTCTTTGCCCAGTACTATATTAAAACGATCCCTGTGGTGTTGTTTAAAAACATTTTCAAAAACATAATTTACCGAAAGGGAAAATCCTATGGCTACTGCAGCAAAGAATAGGTATTTAAGGAGGTTTGGTCTTCGCTTTAAGTTTTTGAGGTAAACCAATACAGCGATTAATAAAACGCCGCCAATAACCCACGCGGGACCAAAAGCAAGAGTGGCTACAAAAAGTGTAGCTGCAAAAAATCCTAATAATAGATAAGCAAAATGAAGACCTTCGCGATAAAGGGCGAAAGCAAATGAAAAATATACCATAGCACTCCCTGCATCTGGCTGTAACAGCACTAAGATCATTGGAAGGCCAATTATTAGAAAAACCCTTAATTGATGCTTAAAATCTTTAATATTGGTTTGTATGCCGCTTAAGTATTTCGCGACGGCAAGTGCAGTTGCTGCTTTTGCAAACTCTGCCGGTTGGATACTAATAGGACCTATTTGGTACCAGGCAGTTTGGCCGGCAATTGTGCTACCAAAAACAAACAATCCTGCTAAGCTTAGCAGGCTTATGGCATAAATAACACTGGAAAATCTTTGGTAAAATTTAGCTTCAATAGATAATAATATAATTATTAAAAGAAAGCTTAAAATGATCCATAGTCCCTGTTTGCTATATATTTGATTGAATTCAAAAAAACTGGTATGACTTTCAGCCAGGGAAGCTGAGTAAATATTAGCCCAGCCAAATCCAACTAATAAGAGATAAATTAAAATAGTAAGCCAATCGAATCCCGCTACACTTTTCCCCATTTATCGATTAATTATAAAAGGTTCCCCGCTTAATGGTTTTGCATACTCTTCTTCAAGACTGTTGTTTAAGATCCAGTCTTCCATATCTGTTCGGGTTATTTCTTTTTTAATATATTTTTCAACCATTAGGCTTGCAATTCTTCCTGCATAACGGCTTCCCCAATATCCGTTTTCTACAAATACGGCAATTGCTATTTTGGGGTTATCTACCGGTGCAAAAGCCACAAAAATGGAGTGATCTGTAAGTTGGGTTCGCTTACCATCTATTTTTGTGTAGTTTTCAGCAGTACCGGTTTTTCCGGCAATTTCAATACCCGGTATTTGCAAACTTCTGGCGGTACCATTTTTATAAACCTCGTGCATTCCTTCAACTACTGGATCAAAATGCTCTCTGTCTATAGTAGTTTGATTCTTCACCGTGAATTTTTCTTCCTTTATAGGGTCTCCATCAATTTCTTTTAAAATATGCGGAGTATAATACCAGCCACGATTGGCAATGGTGGCTGTCATGTTCGCTAATTGAATAGGAGTCATTAAAATTTCACCCTGGCCAATGGCATTAGAAATTGTAGCCGTAGAGTACCACTTATAGGTTGGGTAATTATAAATTCGGTTATAATAATCGGCATCGGGTATTTTTCCCGGTCTACCGGTACTGAGGTCATTCCCCATAAACTGCCCAAGTCCAAAACTTTGTAAGTGCTTGTTCCATGTGTCCATTCCTTCCTGCGGAGTTGGATATTTTTCTATCGTTTTTCGATAAACCTGAGCAAAGTAAGAATTACAGGAGTGTGCAATTCCCGGCACCAAATTAAGTGGACTGGGATGCGAGTGGCATCCTAAAGGGCGTCTTGCACCATAATGGTAACCATTATTACAGGAGAATCTGTCGTCTGTATCTATAACTCCTTCCTGAAGTGCTATTAGTCCGGTTAAGGTTTTAAAAGGAGATCCGGGAGGGTATTCGGCTAAAAGTCCGCGATCGTAAAGTGGCTGGGCAATAGAATCGTAGTAAAGTCTGGTGTAGTTGGGAGATCTCTTGCGGCCCACCAGTAATGCCGGATCGTAAGTGGGAGCAGTTACCAAAGATAGAATTTCACCGCTTTCTGGCTCTATGGCAACAATTCCGCCGCGTTTGTTTTTCATTAATTTTTCTCCATAGGCCTGAAGCTCGGCATCTATGGTAATGCTGATATCCTTTCCTTTGGTTGGCAATGTATCGTAAATACCGTCTTTATATGGCCCAATATCCCGGTTAAACCTATCTTTCTGAATGTATTTCACCCCTTTCTCACCACGTAGTAATTCTTCGTAAACTTTTTCTACACCACTTCGGCCAATAAGGTCACCAGAAATATAATACGGGTCTTCGTTAACTTTCTTCTGATTTACCTGTGCAATATAACCCAGCACATTTGCGCTGTGGTCTACCTGGTAATCTCTTAAGGAACGCTTTTGAATATAGAAACCTTCATATTTACGCATTTTCTCCTGTAAATAGGCATATTCAGCTTTGGTAAGCTGCGGAATAATTACCGAAGGAAGAATAGGCGAGTAGATCTTTGCTTTATCTAGGCGACGGCCCAGTTCCTCAGGTTCTATGCTTAGAATCTTACAAAATTCGGTAGTGTCAAAAGGTTTTAGGTTTCTGGGAATCGCCATCACATCGTAAGAAGGCTGGTTAGAAACCATTAATTTCCCATTTCTGTCAGAAATATAACCGCGTTGCGGATAATCGTAAACAACTTCTATGGCATTATCCTGCGATCTTACCGCAAGAGAATCGTCCATTATTTGTAAATAGAAAAGACGGGCAAGAAAAATAAGGCCCGTGGTAAAGATAATAATGTAAAGAAGTAATTTTCTCATCTATATTTTTTGCTGAAAACTGCTAAACTAAGCATGATCATAATAACACTGAAGATCCCTGAAAATAACGTTTTCTTGAGAACTATTATTATATGACTTAAGCTAAACATTTCCAAGAAAAATAATATAAAATGATGGATTAAAATACTAATAAAAATATAGCTTAATCTTGCCCCAATTGGGGTGGTAGAAAGTCTTAAGTTTTGATGGTCATAACTTATTCCAAATGAAAATCTAAGCAAGTTAGGTCTAATAAAAGCAATTACTGTACAGGCAGCTGCGTGAATCCCGCCACTATCCTCAAAAAGATCTATACTAAAGCCTAATAAAAATGCCAGGACTAAAAAAATGCTTTGGTTTCCATTAAATGGGTAAAGCAAGATAAACAGGACGTATAGATATGGATTTATATAACCCAGAAAATTAATATTGTTGAGGATTAGTACCTGTATAAATACTAAGCCAACAAACCTGATGATATTTTTTAGAATACTATTGTTCATCTTCCTGCTCCTCTAATTCCAGTATTTCTTCCCGCTCCAGGTTCTCGATAACATACACATAACCAATATTGGTCATATCATTAAAGAGCTTAACATTAATAGTGTAATAACTCTCGCTTTGGTCTAATTTAAAATCTTCAATGCTACCAATAGGAATTCCTTCAGGAAAAATTAAAGATTTACCTCCGGTTACAATGGTATCTCCCTCTTTAACAGGTGCCTGCCTGGGAACATCAATTAACTGTACAATATTGGGGTTTTTGCCATTCCATATTAAACTTCCAAAATGATTGGTTTTACTCAATTGGGCATTAATCCGGGATTCTGAATTCAATATGGAAATTACCCGGGAAAACCTGTTGTTAACCCTGTCTATAATTCCAATTACTCCTTTGCTGGTAATAACTCCAAATTCAGATTTTATGCCGGCTTCTTTTCCCTGGTTAAGGGTTAGGAAATTATTTCGCTTGGCATAATTATTATTAATCACTCTTGCAGTTCTAAAATAATAAGTGCCATCAAAACTGGAAGTATCGGTATAGTTTTCTACCGAAATTGTGTCGTTTAAATTGGTGAGTACGTTACGCAACTGCTTATTCTCTTCCATGAGTCGCTTGTTGTACTCATCTAAATGCATGTACTTATCAAAATCGTTAGCCCAGGAATAGATGCCACCGGTAAGACTGTTGGCCGAACTTATAAAGCTACTCTTGTGATAAGAATGGGTTTGAATAGTGAAAAATACAGCTAATGACAGCAGAAATAAGAATAGAATATTATTCTTATTCCGAATAAGAAAATTGAAAATTTGCTGCATAAAAAACTACTTCTCCTACTTTATCAAAATTCCCTTATATCTATTTAGGGTTTTTAAGCATATTCCGGTTCCTCTTACTACCGCTCTTAATGGATCTTCGGCGATATAAACCGGAAGATCGGTTTTTTGAGATAACCTTTTATCCAAACCTCTAAGCATAGATCCACCACCAGCAAGATAAATACCGGTATTGTAAATATCGGCAGCAAGTTCTGGAGGGGTTTGCGATAAGGTTTCCATTACCGCATCCTCAATCCTTAGAATTGATTTATCCAGGGCTTTAGCAATTTCACGATAAGAAATGTTTACCTGTTTGGGTTTTCCTGTTAAAAGGTCACGTCCCTGAACACTCATTTCTTCTGGCGGAACTTCTAAATCTTCAGTCGCTGCACCAATCTGTATTTTTATTTTTTCAGCAGTACGCTCTCCAACATATAAGTTGTGCTGTGTACGCATATAATAAACAATATCATTTGTAAATACATCACCGGCGATTTTAACCGATTTATCGCAAACAATCCCGCCAAGCGCAATTACGGCGATTTCGGTAGTACCACCACCTATGTCTACGATCATATTTCCTTTAGGCTGCATAATATCTACGCCAATACCAATTGCAGCCGCCATAGGCTCGTGAATAAGGTAAACCTCTTTCCCGTTCACACGCTCTGCACTTTCTTTTACCGCACGCATTTCTACTTCGGTAATGCCAGATGGAATACAAATTACCATTCTAAGCGCCGGCGTAAACATCTTCTTTTTAAGCGCCGGAATTTCTTTAATGAACATGGTGAGCATTTTCTCACTAGCATCAAAATCGGCAATTACCCCATCTTTCAATGGGCGAATGGTTTTTATATTCTCATGGGTTTTTCCCTGCATCATCGCAGCTTCTTTCCCTACTGCGGTTATTTTTCCCGTAGTACGGTCTCTTGCAACAATAGAGGGACTGTCTACCACCACCTTATCATTATGAATTATAAGGGTGTTCGCAGTTCCTAAATCTATTGCTATTTCTTCAATGAGAAAGTCAAAAAATCCCATGGTTTATTTGGTATTGAGGTTTGGTAAATGTACTAAAATTAATGTTTAAAATGGCGTGTTCCAGTCATCACCATCGCTATATTATTTTCGTTGCAATAATCTATACTAAGTTGATCTTTTATTGATCCTCCCGGCTGAATTACCGCTGAAATTCCTTCGTTTCCGGCAATCTCCACACAATCAGGAAATGGGAAAAATGCATCACTCGCCATTACCGCTCCTTTTAAACTGAAATTAAAAGATTTTGCCTTCTCGATACTTTGTTTTAAAGCGTCTACACGAGAAGTTTGCCCGGTACCGCTGGCACATAATTGCTTGTTTTTTGCCAATACGATAGTGTTGGATTTTGTGTGCTTACAGATTTTTGAAGCGAATAACAGGTCAGATAACTCATCATCTGTTGGATTATTGTTTGTCGCCTGTTTTAAATCTTCAAGAGCATCTGTTTTATGATCTTTCTCCTGAACTAAAACTCCGTTTAAACAAGTTTTAACTTGTTTCTGCGGAAGTTCGGTTTCTTTCTGGATCAATAAAATTCTATTCTTTTTTCCCTTAAGGATATCTTCGGCCTCTGCAGAGAACGAAGGGGCTATTACTACTTCGCAGAATAATTTATGAATTTCTTCAGCTGTAGCTTTGTCAATTTCAACATTACTAATTAAAACACCACCAAAGGCTGAAACCGGATCTCCTGCCAATGCATCTATATAAGCCTGGTGTAAAGTGTCGCGTTGTGCCAAACCACAGGCGTTGTTGTGCTTTAAAATAGCAAAAGTTGGGTCTTCGCCTTTAAATTCATTAATAAGGTTTACCGAGGCATCTACATCTAACAGGTTGTTGTACGAAAGTTCTTTTCCGTGTAGTTTTTCAAACATCGCATCAAAATCGCCATAAAACTCCCCTTTTTGATGCGGGTTTTCACCATATCTAAGGGCTTTTCCGTTTTGGAAACTTTGTTTGTAAGCTTCAATTTCCTGGTTAGCATTAAAATAATTGAAAATAGCCGTGTCATAATGGGAAGAAACATTAAAAGCTTTTCCTGCGAAAAGTTTACGATCAGCAAGGCTGGTTTCTCCACTTTTTTCGTCCAGTAAATTTTCAAAACCTTTATAATCTTCAACCGAAGAAACGCAAAGCACATCTTTAAAGTTCTTTGCGGCAGCGCGAATAAGCGAAATTCCGCCAATATCTATTTTTTCAATAATATCCTGTTCTGAAGCTCCCGAAGCTACGGTTTTCTCAAAAGGATAAAGGTCTACAATCACAATGTCTATCTGCGGAATTTCGTATTCAGCAAGTTCCTTTACATCACCTTCATTATCCTGACGATTTAAAATTCCGCCGAAAACTTTTGGATGAAGTGTTTTAACACGTCCGCCTAAAATTGAAGGATATGAAGTCACATCTTCTACAGGAACTACGTTAATTCCCAGATCTTTGATGAATTTTTCGGTACCTCCGGTAGAGTAAATGGTGATTCCCAGGTCGTTCAGTTTTTTTACGATGGGTTCCAGGCCGTCTTTGCTAAATACAGAAATTAAAGCAGATTTTGCTTTTTTTAAGTCGCTCATTGTGTTGTGTTTGTTAAAGTGGCAAAAGTAAGTATTTAAGCCAAAAACATAAAAGGCATTTCTTTTATTTATCCAGAAATTTTGTAACGAATTTTAAACCCGGGCGTCATACCACTAAGCACAAAATAATCTGGGCTTTATTTACTCGATAATCGAGATTAAATGCTCCGATGTTTGCCTCGAAATCAAATTATATTTCCGAGAATAATGCTTCTTGAGCTTGCTCCGAAGTAGTTTACTCATTAAGTGAGGTTTAAAATGTGCCGAAACTGGCGTTAAAGTGTTTTTAATTTTTCAACCCAATAACTCGTGGGTCTGTCCCGAGCTTTGTTTATTATGCTGATATATTTACGCGTACTTAAAGAGAGTTTTAATTTTGCGATCAACGCATTAAAAAACAATAAGCTAAGAACTTTTTTGTCTTTGCTTGGCGTTACTATCGGTATTTTTTCCATTATTGGGGTGCTTGCCGCGGTAGATTCTTTAGAGCGTGAAATTAAAGGGAGTTTAAGCGCTTTAGATAATAGCACCATTATAGTAATGCGTTTTTCTTTTGGTCCTACCGAAGTTCCACAATGGAAACGCCAGCAATTTCCAGATGTTTCTTACGATGAATATCAATATTTAAAAAGGAATCTTCCCAATACAGAATCTATAGCCTATAGCATTGGTGTGCCAAATGAATCTATAAAGCACGAGGATGTTACCAGTACAGGCGTAGGAGTAGGGGCAGTTACGCACGAATATTATGATATTGAAGCCTTTGAATTAGAAGACGGTCGGTTTTTTAACGAATCTGAATCGGTTAGTGGTTCGCCGGTAATCGTTTTAGGTCACGAAATTGCCAATAATCTTTTTGGGAACTTTGATCCGCTTGGGAAAGAAGTGCGTATGTATGGCCGTAAACTTACGGTTATTGGCGTATTGTCAAAACAGGGTGCCAGTCTATTTGGCGGCTCCAGGGATGGCCAGGTTTTTCTTCCTGCAAATGTTGCGAGAAGGGTTTATGGAGATAATAACAAAGGCGTTTTTCCGCAGTTGATCTTAAAACCTGAAGATGATGTGGATAATGCTGAATACATTGCTGTACTTGAGCAGCAATTGCGTAATTACCGCGGAATTAAACCCGGTGACATCAATAACTTTTTTGTAAATCAACTTCAGGGATTTGCCGATTTTATAGATAATATTACCGGCCAGCTTAATTTTATAGGACTTATCATTAGTGGATTTTCACTTTTAGTTGGGGGCTTCGGGATTGCGAATATTATGTTTGTTAGCGTTAAAGAGCGAACAAACCTTATTGGTATCCAGAAATCTCTAGGTGCAAAGAATAAATTTATCCTGTTTCAGTTTTTATTTGAAGCAATAATCCTTGCAATAATTGGTGGTCTTGTAGGTCTCGGACTTGTTTGGTTGGTTTCCATCGCCGCTTCGCAATTTACCGGCGATTTCCAATTTGTACTTTCTGGTTGGAATGCTTTTATAGGAACTGCGGTTTCAGCATTAATCGGTTTAATCTCAGGAATAGTTCCGGCGATTTCAGCTTCGAAATTAGATCCGGTAGAAGCTATCAGAACAGGAATGTAAACTTTAAAGAAATGAAATTAAAATTTAAAATATTCTATGCTTTAATCAGTCTATTTACCGCATCGGTTGCCGTGGCCCAGGACGGGTTGATTCTTACTGCTGAAGAAAATAAGGAATGGGTAGAAAACCTTAAAGCTGAAGAAGAACTAAGCCAGCAATTAAGTTTGTTGAAAAAGCGAATAGTGGCAGATACAGCCGTAAACTTTTCCTCACGTTTTATATGCTTAACAGGCTTTTCTCCCGAAAAGCGAAAGGAGATAGAAGCTAAAAGAGCAGCTGAAAAACCAGGCGAAGATTTGCATTCTCGCCACCGTCCCTTATATCAATTCGTCAATAACGAAGAAGTAATTTCCCTTGGTGGTATAGAAGACAGTACAGCAGTAGATCTGCAAGAATTTCTAACAACCCAGGAGGTCTCTTCCCTGGAAATATTTTACGATCAACCCGAGAACGTTCTGTATGGAGTTCGCGGCGAAAGTGGGGTGATATTAATCAAATTAAAAGAGGAAAAAACTTTTGAGCGCGTAAAACAATTACTGCTTTAAGTTTTTAACTTAAAACTTCTGCAACTTTCTCATTCACCCATTGTAAAAATTCTTCATCTTCCTTAGAAAATGGATCTGGGGTATGCGAATCAATATCGATCTGGCCAATATTCTCGCCGTTCAAGAAAAGCGGTACAACTATTTCAGCTTTCACGTTAATGCTACAGGCTATATAATTAGTTTGCGCTTTTACATCTGGAACTACAAAGTTTTCATTAGAAACCGCTACCTGCCCGCAAATCCCTTTTCCGAAAGGAATAATAGTATGATCTGTAGGTTCCCCGGCAAAAGAGCGTAATTTCAACTCTTCCTTATCGCCGTTCTTAAAATAAAAACCTACCCAATCGTAATAAGGAATATTTTCTTTTAAAACTTCACAAACCTGCGATAATTTATGGTCTACCGATAGATTTTCGTTTTCAAGAATCGCTTTAACTTCCGGTTTTAATTTCTGAAAAGACATAGTTGATATTTTGGTGCAAAAGTATTTAAAAATAATAGTAAGCGCAGGCACATATTTATATAAATTTGTTAAAAACCAACCCGAAACTTGCTAAAGTTATTCGTTAAATATAAATCGGTACTCCGTTTCATCTTTATGTTTTTGGGGAGTTACCTGGTTTTTACACTCCTCTATAATCTTTACCTGGAGTTTTTTAGATCTCCGGTTTATTATCCCGATTATTTTACCCACCTCGTGGCAAAACAAAGTGAGGCCTTAATAAGTGGCTTTGGTTACAATGCGCAAATCTTACCTCACCAGTCAGAACTTTCTATGAAATTGATCGTGAATGACGCTTATTTAGCGAGAATTGTAGAAGGTTGCAACGCGATTAGTATTGTAATTCTGTTTGCATCTTTTGTGCTTTCCTTCTTCGGAAAATTAAAATTAACGATGCTTTATTTACTGGCGGGCGCTGTAATAGTTTACGCGATGAATATAATTAGGATCGCTATTCTTGCCATTGGAATTTATGAATACCCTGAGTATACTGACTTTCTTCATAGCATTATTTTTCCATTAATCATCTACGGCACCGTTTTTATACTTTGGCTTATTTGGGTGCGAATTTATAGCCGTAAACATAGCGTATGAAACAGCTAATAAGGCTTTCGGGGATTGGGATTCTAGTAGTCTTACTGGTTTTAGTAAGGCTTTTTGAGCATCAGCTGTTTTACGACCCTTTCATTGATTTTTACGGTTACGGTGGGCATTTGGCGATGGATGTGCCTCAAATTATCTTCCCTAAACTATTGCTGAATATAAGTTTACGTTACTGGCTAAATACCATAATTTCTCTGGTTATTCTTTTTGTATCTTTTCGGGATAAGAATATAGTGAAATTCGCCGCCTTATTATTTGCTTTACTTTTCGGAATTAGCCTGGCCACGTTTAGCGTACTTTATTTTAATCTAAATGCACAAAATGTAATGGGCTTATTTTATGTGAGAAGATTCCTAATTCATCCGTTGTTTATTCTCATTTTACTCCCTGCTTTTTATTATTATCGCCTGAAAAAAAGGGCAAATCCATAATATTGAAAGTTTTTCCAAAAAACCTGAAAATGCTTTATTTCAAAATTTTACCTATTTTTGTAGCTGATGAAAAAAGCTTTTCAACATAGCATTTCTGTAGCAATGGCACTTTTAGTGCTGTTTTCAACCTTTTCTTTTACGGTTGATAAACATTTCTGCGGAAGCTTTTTAGTAGATAAAGCTATTTTTTCTGAAGCCAAAACCTGCGGTATGGAAATGGAAACTTCAGCTGAAGATTCTTGCTGCACTAATGAAAAATTGGCAATAGAAGGTCAGGATGAGTTAAAACATCAGTTTGATTCTCTGGACCTGGACCAACAAGTTTTTCTTGCCGGTTTTGCTTATTCCTATATCTTCGTTTTAGAAGATTATTCAAGGGAAATTACTCCATTTAGAGATTATTCTCCTCCCTTGCTCGTCAGCGATATTCAGCTGGAAGGTCAGGTCTTTCTTATTTGATTATTGAATTTTAGATACTTACCGGTTCATCTTTGAATCCGGCAATAGCCTCGTTTTTATAAGTGGCTTTTTAAATTATTCTAAAATTTGATAATTGAAATATTATGCTGAACAAAGGCATTAAATTCTTAATAGAAAATAAACTCGTAGCGGTTATTTTACTCGTCCTTTTTGTGGGTTGGGGTGTCGTGAATGCGCCATTTAACTGGGACACCGGCTTTTTGCCTTCAGACCCTGTGGCGGTAGATGCGATTCCCGATATTGGTGAAAACCAGCAAATAGTATTTACCAAATGGCCGGGGCGATCACCTCAGGATATTGAAGATCAGATCACCTATCCGCTTACTACTTCACTCTTGGGCATTCCCGGGGTAAAAACCATTCGTAGTTCTTCTATGTTCGGCTTCTCCAGTATCTATATCATTTTTGAAGAAGATGTTGAGTTCTATTGGAGCCGAAGTAGAATTCTGGAAAAGCTCAATTCGCTTCCCTCTAATTTGTTGCCGGATGATGTAAGTCCTGCGTTGGGTCCCGATGCTACTGGTTTGGGTCAGATCTTCTGGTACACTCTTGAAGGCCGCGATAAAGATGGAAACGTTACCGGTGGTTGGGATTTACATGAGCTAAGGAGTATCCAGGATTATTATGTGAAATATGCTCTTTCTGGAGCGAGCGGGGTTTCTGAAGTGGCATCTATAGGCGGCTATGTTCAGGAATATCAAATAGATGTTAATCCAGAGCTCATGCGCCAGTACGGAATTGGGCTTCAGGAAGTGGTTTTAGCGGTAAAAGAAAGCAATCGAGATATAGGCGCACAAACCCTGGAGATCAATAATGCCGAATACCTTGTTCGTGGTTTAGGTTATGTGAAATCGGTAGAGGATATCGAGAATGCAGTGGTGACTTCTGAAGATTATGCTTCCGTAAGTATTAAAGATATTGCGAAGGTTTCCTTAGGTCCTGCCCAAAGAAGAGGGATTTTAGATAAGGAAGGGGCTGAGGTTGTTGGCGGAGTCGTGGTGGCCCGTTATGGCGCAAATCCGCTGGAAGTGATCAACAATGTTAAGGATCAAATCGATGAGATTAGCCGTGGTTTACCTTCCAAAACTCTTAAGGATGGAACCGTTTCCCAGGTTACCATCGTGCCTTTTTATGATCGTACTGAACTAATAAAGGAAACCCTGGACACCTTAAGGGAGGCGTTAACCATGGAAATCCTTATCACGATTCTAGTGATAATTGTGATGGTTTTCAATTTACGGGCATCGGTGCTTATTTCGGGCTTGTTGCCGGTCGCGGTTTTAATGGTGTTTATCTCGATGAAACTATTTAATGTGCCGGCCAATATTGTGGCTTTATCTGGTATCGCTATTGCTATTGGAACCATGGTAGATGTTGGGGTTATTTTATCTGAAAATATTCTCCGGCATCTTGATGAGCGCAGTACCGATGAAAATGGAAATAAACTTCCCATTAACAATGTTGTTTATAATGCCACTTCAGAAGTTTCCGGAGCGATCTTAACTGCAGTGCTTACCACTATTATTAGTTTTATCCCTGTCTTTACTATGATAGGAGCCGAAGGAAAATTATTTAGGCCCCTGGCATTTACTAAAACCATGGCGCTAGTGGCTTCGCTAATCGTGGCTTTATTTATAATTCCGCCTTTTGCTGCAACTTTCTTTAAGAAAAGAACCTCAAAAGCTAGCATAGGATATGTATTCAATGCGATTCTTATCATAGCAGGTCTTACGGCGATGGTCTTTGGTTATTTTACCGGCATTATTTTAGTTGCTTTTGGCGTTACCGGTATTTTAATACTTCAGAAAAAGATCACGCCAAAAAGGGCAAATCTTATCAATATCATCATTTCAGCTTTCGCCATTGTCTTTTTATTGGCTGAATATTGGAGGCCGCTTGGTTTTGACCGAAGCATTTTTATGAACCTTATTTTCGTTGGTCTTATCGCTTTTGGTTTGCTGGGCATTTTCACGGTTTTTAGAAGAAATTATACCCGAATTTTGACCTGGGCGCTGGCTAATAAAATCCTTTTTCTATCGGTCCCCACGGTAATTGTGATTTTTGGGTTCTTAATTATGCAAAATACAGGGAAGGAATTTATGCCTTCTCTAAATGAAGGCTCCTTTTTATTGATGCCAACTTCGATGCCTCATGCCGGCGTGGAAGAAAATAAGAGAGTATTGCAGCAACTGGATATGGCTGTAGCCAGTATTCCTGAAATTGAAACCGTGGTGGGAAAAGCTGGCCGAACAGAATCGGCATTGGATCCTGCACCACTTTCTATGTACGAAAATATTATTCAGTATAAATCTGAATATATGCGTAATGCGGATGGTGAGCGCCAAAGATATAAGGTAAATGAAGATGGTTTATTTGTATTGAAAAATGGCAAGCTGGCACTAAATCCTAATTCTGATATGGATGAAGATGTCAATTATAAAGAAGCTAAACTGGTTTCCGAAGCATTAAGCCTGAAACACGAGCAACTACTGCCCGATGAAGATGGGGAATATTTCCGAAACTGGCGCCCCGGAATAGAATCACCCGATGATATTTGGAACGAAATCGTACAGGTGACTAAATTACCCGGAGTTACTTCGGCACCAAAACTTCAGCCTATAGAAACCCGTCTGGTTATGCTCCAAACCGGGATGCGTGCGCCAATGGGAATAAAAGTGAAAGGGGATAACCTGCAACAAATAGAAGCTTTCGGAATGAAGCTGGAAGAAATCCTGAAAGAAGCTGAAGGCGTAAAGGATGAAGCTGTTTTCGCCGATAGAATCGTTGGAAAACCTTACTTATTGATCGATATTAAGCGCGATCGCCTTGCCAGGTATGGAGTATCTATTGAAGATGTTCAGCAGATTCTGGAAGTTGCGGTGGGAGGAATGCAAATAACGCAGACTGTAGAAGGTCGGGAACGATACGGAGTTCGAGTGCGTTACCCACGAGAATTAAGAGCTAACCCCGAAGACATTAAAGATATTTATGTTCCTGTAGAAGGCGGAAGTCCTATACCATTAAGCGAATTGGTAAATATAAGGTACGAAAAGGGGCCGCAGGTGATTAAAAGTGAGGACACTTTTTTAATTGGATACGTGTTGTTTGATAAGCTAGATGGTTATGCAGAAGTAGATGTGGTAGAAAATGCCCAGGCAACTATTCAGGAGAAGATAGATTCGGGGGAATTAGTAGTTCCCCAAGGTATCAACTACCGTTTTACCGGAACTTATGAAAATCAATTAAGGGCAGAAAAAACTCTTTCTGTCGTTGTGCCTTTATCATTGCTCATCATATTCCTGATCCTGTATTTTCAGTTTAAATCTGTTTCAACTTCTTTAATGGTATTTACGGGAATTGCGGTTGCTTTTGCCGGAGGCTTCTTAATGATTTGGTTTTATGGTCAGGATTGGTTTATGAATTTCAACTTCTTTGGGGAGAACCTTCGTGATTTGTTCCAGATGCATACCATTAATCTTAGTGTGGCGGTTTGGGTAGGTTTTATTGCCCTTTTTGGAATCGCAACCGATGATGGAGTGGTGATGGCTACTTACCTTACCCAAACTTTCGATAAAAATCTAACTGAAACTAAAGACCAGGTAAGAGCATCTGTAATAGAAGCAGGGGAAAAGCGGATAAGACCTTGTTTGATGACCACGGCTACAACCATTCTGGCGTTGTTGCCAATATTAACATCAACCGGGAGAGGTAGTGATATCATGATCCCCATGGCAATTCCTGCCTTTGGAGGAATGCTCATTGCATTAATAACATTGTTCGTAGTGCCGGTACTTTTTAGTTGGAGAAAGGAAAGTCAGTTAAAAGTTAAAAGTGAAAAACTAAAAGTGATCAACTAAAAATTTACAATTATGGCTAAAAGTATTTTAAGAGATAAAAGCTATTCGTTTGCTCTTTTGGTTATTCAGAGACATAAAATAATTGTTAATGAGAAAAAGGAGTTTGTGATAAGTAAACAAATTCTAAGAAGTGGAACAGCAATCGGTGCGCTTATTCGAGAAGCAGAATTTGCAGAAAGTAAAAAAGACTTTATTCACAAAATGAGCATTGCTTTAAAAGAGGCAAACGAGACAATTTATTGGTTAGACTTATTGAAAGATTCAGAGTTTATTGAGTATTCAGTTCATAAGGATCTTCAGGTTAACTGCAAGGAATTGGTAGCTATGTTGGTGAGTACCATTAAAACCGCCAAATCTAAAATTTAGTAAGATGAAAATTTTTCAAATAAAATTCATTGGGCATATGGAAGGACGAAAGTTAAGCTTTAAAAGTCTTCTCGTACTTTTCACTCTTCACTTTTCGTTTTTAACTTATAACTCCAGTGCCCAGCAATTGGAGTCTTATATCCAGGTGGCGGAAGAGAATAATCCGCAGATCCAGTCTTTTAATTTGAAATATGAGATTGCGGAGGAAAAGATAAACGAGGTGAACGCTTACCCTGATACCGAGTTTGGAATTGGGTATTTCGTAAGTGAACCAGAAACCAGGACCGGTCCGCAAAAATTAAGGCTTTCCGTTAGGCAGATGCTTCCCTGGTTTGGAACTATTACCGCAAGGGAAAATTACGCAGGTTCTATGGCAGATGCAGAATATGTAGAGATAGCTGTCGCTAAGCGCCAACTGGCCCTTGCTGTTGCCCAGGCTTACTACCGATTATATGCGAACGAGGCTAAACAAAAAATCTTACAGGAGAATATAGAATTATTGGAAACCTTTCACGAGCTGGCGCTTAATTCCCTTGAAGTGGGCAGTGCTTCAGCGGTAGATGTGTTAAGGCTTCAAATGCGCCAAAATGATCTGGCTCAGCAAAAAGAAAGCCTGGAACAGGAATTTAATGCGGAAGAAGTGCTCTTTAATAATCTGCTGAACCGGGAAGAAAATCTTTCGGTAAAAGTTGTTGATTCGCTTTTTATTCCAGAGACTCAACCTAATGAAAAGGAAAGAGTAGCTGAGGTGCACCCCGAATTATTGAAATTCGACAAACTCTATGAATCGGTAGTAGAAGCTGAAAAATTAAATCTTAAAGATGCGGCGCCAAAACTGGGTTTTGGGGTAGATTATGTAAGCGTTGCAGACCGTACCGATATGGCATTAGCCGATAACGGGAAAGATATACTAATGCCTATGGTTTCTCTTTCTATTCCCATTTTCAACAGTAAATATAAGTCCGTTACAAAGCAAAATGAACTTCGACAAAAAGAATTACAGGCGCAAAAAGACCAACGCTTAAATCTTTTGCAAACCAGGTTAGAAGAAGCTATTAGCATTAGAAACTCAGCAAGAGTTACTGCGAATACCTTTATTGAAAATTTAGAACAGGCGAAAGATGCTGAAGAAATCCTGGTAAGAAGCTATGAAACCGGCACTATCGATTTTAACGATGTTTTGGAAATACAGGAGTTACAGCTAAAATTTCAAACCGGACTTATCGAATCCGTGAAGAACTATTATATGCAAGCTGCGGTAATCAATTACCTAAGTAAATAGGTTAGAAATAATTTTTGTAAAGCCCAAGATTAGGTTCCGGCAGGCGAAAATATTAGAATTAACAGAACAAGTAATATTTTAAAAAATGAAAAAATATATCATTTATATCTTAATCCTTATCAGTGGCCTGGTGCTGGGGTATCTTTTCTTTGGAACGGGAGACGTTAAAAACGGAAAGCAAGAAACTGAGGTGGCAGACGGGCATGATCATGAAGGAGAAACTTCTCAAATGTGGACTTGTTCTATGCATCCACAGATTATGCAACCCGAACCCGGTGATTGCCCTATTTGCGGAATGGAACTTATTCCTGCAGATGCTAATGCCGATGGCCTAGGGGCAGATGAGTTCCAAATGACCAACAATGCTATGGCTCTGGCCAATATTCAAACCATTACTGTTGGGGGAGGGGGAGAAGTTGAAAATACCCTTACTCTATCAGGTAAGATCCAGGTAAATGAAGAAGCCAATGCGGTGCAGGTAGCCTATTTTGCAGGAAGAATAGAAAGCCTTAATGTTAGTTTTACCGGTGAAAATGTGAATAGGGGCAAGCTTTTGGCGACTATTTATTCCCCAGAACTTGTTGCCGCACAACAGGAATTGCTTACAGCAGCAAAAATGAAGGAAAGTCAACCGGCGCTTTATAATGCTGTACGAAACAAACTAAAATTATGGAAATTATCAGACGCGCAAATAAATTCTATTGAAGAAGCCGGCCGGGTAAAGGAGAACTTTCCGGTTTTTGCAACAGTATCGGGAACGGTTACTGAAAAATTGGTACAGGAGGGAGATTATGTTGAACAGGGACAGCCTTTGTTTAAGCTGGCAAATTTGAATTCGGTTTGGGCGGTTTTTGATGCGTATGAGAATCAGATTTCCGGTTTAGAGGAAGGTCAAAAGATCAAGGTAACCACCAATGCCTATCCCGATAAGGAACTGGAAGCTACCATTTCTTTTATAGATCCGGTTTTGAATACAGCTAGCAGAACGCTAAGGCTTAGGGCAGTTTTGGATAATAAGAATGAAAATTTAAAACCCGGAATGTTTGTTAAGGCAAAACTAGAAAGAAGTGCAGGGCAGGAACAGGAGTCTACTTTAAGCATTCCAAAAACTGCGGTTTTATGGACCGGAGAACGTTCGCTGGTGTATGTGAAGACCAGCCGTGATAAGCCTGTTTTTGAAATGCGGGAAATAGAATTAGGCGCCACTTTAGGCGAAACCTACGAAGTATTATCCGGTCTTGAGGCTGGCGAAGAAATTGTAGCTCACGGAACATTCACCGTAGATGCCGCTGCGCAATTGCAAGGCAAAAAGTCTATGATGAACCAGGGTAAAAAGAAAGAGGATTCTGCTGGAATGCAGATGAATTTACCCGATAGCTTTCAAAAAGATTTTACCGGTGTGCTATCAGCTTATTTTGATCTAAAAGATGCCTTTGTAAACACCAATGTTGAAGAGACTAAAGCTGCTGCTTACAAAATGCTTCAGCAGACAGAAAACCTGAAAATCTCCAACCTTGGAACAATGGAAACCCAACACTTTAAAAAGATCAGGAGTATGCTCGAGGCTATTTCGGTAAATGATAATATCGAGAACCAACGGGATCATTTTATAGTGCTTTCAGAAAATATAATCGCTTTCGCCTCCAATATGGAAACCTTTAAAAAACCGGTTTATATTCAACATTGCCCTATGGTAAATAACAATAAGGGAGCCGATTGGTTAAGCCTTTCCGAAGAAATTAGAAATCCATATTTCGGGGAGGTAATGATGAATTGCGGAGATACTCAACAAAAATTGTAAGACGGCCGCATAATTGGGCTAAATAAAATTAACAGAAAATGCTTGTAAAGGTTTTTATAAAAAATATGGTTTGCGACCGATGTATAAAGGTGGTGAGAAATGAATTGCTTGAAGCTGGCGTTGAAGTGGTTGAGGTAGAACTGGGCCGGGTGGTCTATAAAAGCCTTGATAAAGAGCAAGATGCACGCAAATTGTATAATGTTCTGAATGAAAACGGGTTTCAGTTAATCGAAAGTACCGATAGAATCTTAGTGGAAAAGGTAAAACTTAGTTTAATACGCCTTCTGCAAAAGTTGCCAATAGAAAAAACAGGCACCTTATCAAGCTATTTATCAGAGAAAACCAATTGTGATTATTCACGATTGAGCAGGATCTTTTCCTATACCGAAAATACTACTTTAGAGAAGTATTTTATAAAATTAAAAATTGAAAAAGTGAAAGAACTTATTCAAACCAGTGAATATAATTTTACGGAAATAAGTCAACTGCTGGATTACAGTAATGCTAACCATTTGTCAAGGCAATTTAAATCTGAAACAGGAATGAATCTTACCGAATATAAGGCTCTAAATCAAAATTTTAGGAATTCTTTAGACCAAATTTTATAGAAGCTTTATCAAAATATGATAAGCTATGGAGCTATTTGTCCGTAATTTAGAGTTCAACCAAAACCTAGTCAAAAATGAAAAATATACTCTTAAATTTTGGAGTGATCTTCTTAATGACGATCCCTCTAATTTCCTGTGTAGATAACAAAGGGAAACAATCGGTTGAAATAGACACCCCTGAAGAGGTTAAAAAAGCGGAAGAAAAAACAGCAGATGTTGCCGATCAGGATTTTATAGATGGGATGACAGGAAAAATATGGCATAACTACCTGGAAATTAAAATAGCTTTAACCAATGCTGATGCCAACAAGGTTCAGGATATCGCTAAAAGTATGGTTGCCTCCTTTTCGGAAGAGCGTGCAGATATGAAAGCTATGGCCCAGGAATTGTCTGAAACCGAAGACCTGGAAAAACAAAGGGAATTATTCGCAGCATTTACAGAAAAAGCGGGGCCTATGTTTGAAGATGCACTTTCCGGTGGTACTATCTATAAAAAGTTCTGCCCTATGGCTTTTAACAATAAAGGAGCTTACTGGTATGCTGATATCGAAGAAATAAACAACCCATATTTCGGTGATAAGATGCCTAATTGTGGTGCCGTAAAAAAGACAATTAAAAAATAAAAAACCTTAACCAACCAAAAACTTAATAAGATGAATACAGAAGATAAAAAACAACACAAAAAGGGTGGAAGTAATTACGTTAGATTTTTTCTAATGCTTGGTCTCTCCTTTTTGGCGATGTACATCACCATGTACTTCAATACTTACGAGTTTGATCACGTATATTTTAGCCTTACGCGATTTTATATGACCTGCCTGGGAATTTCAGCGATGGCAGTAATTATGCTTTCTCTTATGCTTAAAATGTATAAAAACAAGAAAAAAAATATTGCCATTTATTTGGGGAGTCTTGTCTTATTCGTTTCGGCCTTAGGTTTGGTAAGAGCACAACGTCCAATTATTGGTGATGTTTTATATATGAAAGCGATGATTCCTCACCATTCTATCGCGATTTTAACCAGTAAAAGAGCCGATCTTCAGGATCCCGAAACTAAAAAATTGGCTAAAGAAATTATTGAAGCTCAGAAAAGGGAAATTGCTCAAATGAAAAAGATAATATACCGTTTGGAGAATGAGGAGGAGTAGATAATGCTAGCCATATTTTCAAAGCTTTTTAAACGCTCTGAATATTTTTAAAATAATCTGATACACCTTGTTATGATGAAAATAAAAGGTTATTTGTCTTTAGTATTCGTGCTTTTCGGTTTTTTTTCCTATGCTCAACAGGAGACGGAGGCTTCGGTAGAGGGGAATGTAAATAACCTGCCCGTACGCGAATATAAAATTACTATAGACCAGGAAAAGGTAACCAAGGCCGAAGGAAAAGAAACCATGGGGATGACCGTAAATGGAGGTATTCCCGGGCCCACTCTCGAATTTATCGAAGGTGAGTATGCCGTAATTTATGTTGAAAATAAAATGGATGTGGAGACCTCTATCCACTGGCACGGGATGCTCTTGCCTAATTTCTATGATGGGGTGCCTTATTTAACCACCCCGCCAATAAAACCTGGTACTACTTTTAAATATGAATTTGAAATAAAACAACATGGTACTTATTGGTACCATTCGCATACCATGCTGCAGGAGCAAAGCGGGGTGTATGGCTCTTTATTGATAAATCCCAAAGAAAAGGAACTGGATTATGATAAAGATCTGGTATTGGTACTTTCAGACTGGACTAATGAAAAACCCAAGGATGTCCTTAGATTCCTGAAAAGAGGAACCGAATGGTACAATATTAAAAAAGGAACTGCTACACCTTTAAACCAGGTAATTAAGCGGGGTGCTTTAGGAGCGCAAATCAATTTTTGGAGGCAACGTATGGAAGGTGCTGACATTGCTGATATTTACTATCCTGCATTCCTCATTAATGGGGAAGAAAAAATAGAATATCCCGAATTTAAACCTGGGGAAAAGGTTAGACTGCGTATTATAGATGGTGCAGCCTCTACATCTTTTTGGATGACTTTTGGAGGTAATATGCCTACGTTGGTTTCTGCCGATGGAAAAAATGTAGTGCCGGTTAAAAAGAATAAAACATTTATAGGTGTTGCAGAAACTTATGACTTTATCGTAACCATTCCTGAAGAGGGAAAAATAGAATTCAAAATTATGGCTCAGGATGGTTCGGGTACGGCTTCAGCTTATCTTGGTACCGGTAGAGTTCTTCCCGCTCCCGATGTGCCAAGACCAGATAAAATTGGGATGATGCAGAAAATGGCTAAGATGAAAATGAGAATGGGCGCACCTGCAATGCAATTTAACCCCGGTAACCCAGATCCTTATGAACTTAAGGAGAAATGGGGCATGCAAATGGATGGAATGGACCATGCTAATATGAAGATGGATATGGAGAAAGATTCCGCGATGTCAGGGATGGATCATTCCAAAATGAAAATGGAGAAAGACACTATGAAAATGACTGATTCTTCTGAAAAAAATATGCAGAAGGATGAGATGAAAGATATGGAAGAGGAAGAATCTGGTGGTATGGATATGTTTTCAGAATATAATTATGATTATTTGAAAGCTCCTGTAAAGACGGATTACGATGAAGATATTCCGGTCACAGATATTCTTCTGAATTTAACAGGGAATATGTCTCGTTATGTGTGGAGTTTAAACGGGGTGCCTTTGGCGGAATCAGATAAAATAAAAATTGAAGGCGATGAGGTTACCCGAATTACTTTTAATAACCTTACCATGATGCACCACCCTATGCACCTGCACGGCCACTTTTTTAGGGTAATAAATGAAAATGGGGAATATTCACCTTTAAAACATACGGTTAATGTGCCGCCAATGCGGGAAGTGACTATCGAATTTTACGGGAATGAGTATGGAGACTGGTTTTTACATTGCCACATCTTGTATCATCTGGATTCAGGTATGGCAAGAGTGGTAAGTTATGATACCAAAAGGGACGAAAGAATGAAGCCCTTTCCTCTAAGTAATTTAGTCCAGGAAACGAATAAATTCTATACCTGGGGAATGTTAGATGCTGCATCCCACATGACAGAGCTTAATGTGGTGAGTTCAAATATAAGAAATCAATTTACTGCTTTGGCTGAATACGGCTGGAACCAGAACCTTGAAGCTGAATTCACCTATGAATATTACCTTTATGACTGGGTTCGACTTTTTGGAGGGGTAAATGTGGAGAACGAAATGGAAGATAGCATGGATGAACTTAGTACTACAGCGATTGGAGGGATCAGGTATTTTACTCCATATATGTTTGCTTTAGACCTTCGTCTAGATAATAAGTTGAGGCCTCAAATTAGTCTTGCCAGGGAAATTATGATCTTCCCTCGGCTAGTATTATTTGGAGAATATGAATTTCAAGCAGATTTTGGTTGGGTTAACGATCTTGAACTAGGAAAGAATTTTGAAGACGAACAGGTTTGGACCGCCGGACTGGAATATTTTCTTTCTAAAAACTTTTCGCTGATGGGAAGTTATGACAATCGCTTTGGTGCCGGAGGAGGTTTGTCCTTAAGATTTTAAAAAAAATAAAATAGAAATCAAAAATTAGAAATTATGAATATTGTATTGAGAATTACGTTTGTGTCCATTTTCGGATTATTATTAAGTAGTTGTGGAACCAACAAAACTGCAGCAGAGGCGCTGACAGAAAATGATTTTAGAAATAACGTTTACAGGGAAATTGTTAACGACGAGTCTAAATTCATGGAGTTTATGGAAGTAGCTCATGCGAATCCGCCGGCAGATATGTGGCTGCTTAAAGATCATATGCAAATGATGGAGAGTGGAAAAATTCAGGAAATAATGAAGAATAATCCTGAAATGAAGGAGGAAATGCAGAAAATGAAACAGGAAAAAATGGAGAAGGCTCCCAAAATGCAACAGAAGATGGAACAAAAGATGCAGAAAAAAATGAAAAAGAAGATGATGAATGATCCTGAAATCAGAAAGGTAATGATGCAGGAAATGCATCAAAAAATGAAGTCTAATCCTGAGATGGCAGATAAAATGATGGATCAAATGATCCAGTTTCTACACGAAAATCCTGAACTCATGGAGAAGATGAAAGCGAAAATGAAAGCTCACCAGGATAAAATGTAAAAGTAAGGGTTTCAAAAATGGAGAAATTTAAAAGCATAAAAAGAAAAATTACGCAAAATGAAGAAACTCTTTGAGTTTTTAGAAAAAATAGAAATAAGATATAAATGAGTGATAAAAAAGAAGCTGATAAGAAGTTTTATGGTCAACTGTTTTCTAAAGCAGGTTGGACCCTGGGGATAGTAGTAGTTCTTGCTTTTCTTTATGTATTATTTCTGCCAAAATCATTAGATAATGAAGCCTGGAAATGGCTCATCATTGCCATTGCGATTACCAAGGCATTTTTAATAGTAAGAATTACTTTCACACAGTTAAGCAAAATACTGGGAGATAGTCACTATTTAGAGCACGTGTTAAGCCTTTTTACGCTAATAATAAGCCTTATTGTGCTTTCTTTTGCGTCAGATTATTATGCGCTTTATCTAAACGAAGCAGCTAACTTTAAAACGAATTTGATTTTTGGAGAACCCTCAATATTCTTATTCTTTGAGTTTTTCTATTACTCGCTAATTTCGTTTTCTACTGTTGGTTATGGTGATTTTGTGCCTTTGTCATTATCGGCCAAATTCTTAGTAATTTTGGAAACAATTCTCTATTTCTTTGTGCTGGTCTTTGGGACGGCAAATATCAACCGAATTAACATTAAAGATTAAATCCTTGAACCCTAAATTAAATTATATATTAAAAATCAAAACAATGAAAAGAAGTCTTAGAAGCCTAACAATGCTTAGCCTTATCGCTGGAAGTTTGATGATATTTTCCTGTAAGAATGAGGAAAATAAAGATGATGCACCAGAGCCTATGCAGAATGAAATGCACCAGCCAGATGAACAGGCTAAAGTAGAAACTTATAAGGGCGAAGAAATGCAAGCCGAATTTAAAGATGAAAACACCGCAGAAATCTATACCTTGTATGTAGAGATTAAGGATGCCTTTGTTAATACAGATGCTGAAACCGCCGGTGAAAAAGCTGCAGAACTCGCAAAAAAAGCCAGCGAGAACGAAGGTATAGCGGCTATAGCAAATACCATTGCAGAAAGCGACGATGTGAATAAACAACGTGAGGCTTTTTCTAAACTTACAGAAGCAATGGAGCCTGTGTTAATGAATGCCTTGGAATCTGGAGCAATTTACAAGCAATATTGCCCAATGGCTTTTGAAGGAAAAGGAGACTACTGGTATTCCAATTCAAAAGATATTTTTAATCCCTATTATGGAGATAAAATGCTGAAATGCGGTAGGGTTGAAGCAACAATTCAATAATTATAAATATTCCTGCAGGGTTTTTAAAACCCTGCAGGATTTTTAACTGAAAAAACTATTTTGAAAGAAAACATCCTGCATATAAAGAATATGGTTTGTGACCGTTGCCTAATGAGTGTTGAGAAGACTTTGCAACAGCAAAACCTTAATTATATAAGTATTAGTTTAGGCAGGATTGAATTTGAAAACGAACTTTCTGAGACTCAATTCCAGAGTTTGGAGAAGGAACTCAACGCAAACGGATTTGAAATTGTAGCCGAAAGAAATAACAAAATTGTAACCGATATAAAATCTTTGATCATCGAATTGGTTTACGAACATAAAGATTCCGGGAACAAAAAGCTTTCTGAAGTTCTAAGCGAAGAACTGCATTACGATTACAGTCATCTCACCAACATTTTCTCGAAAGCAGAGGGACACAGTATTCAAAGTTTTCAAAATAAAATAAAAGCAGAACGCATTAAAGAGCTTTTGGAATACGGAGAGTTGAATATTTCAGAAATTGCCGATAAAATGGGTTTTGGCAGTGCCGCTTATCTTTCTACTTTCTTTAAAAAAGAAACAGGAATGAATCCTTCTCAATTTAAATCACAGCATCAGGACCGTAAGTCGCTGGATAAACTTTAAGAGGATTTTGCCACGAATACACAAATGTTCTCCAGAAATTAAATTTGATTCAACCCTAACTAGAAAGCTTGATTTATTGTGGGAATAATTTTTCCACCTGGATTTCTAATTAATTCGTGAATTAGTGGCCTTTTGCTCGATAATCGAGATTGAATGCATCGTCGCGAAAGATTCGGGATGCCCCGAAATCAAAATTATATGATCAGCATCTTTTCCCATTTTCTTATAATTTCTTACAATAATTTTAAAACTCATTTCGGTTTTTAGTATTTAATTTCGTGCTAAACCAATAAAAACCAATATTATGAGAAATGAAAAAATGCTGAAAGCATTGGGAAATTGTATTAATCATTGTAACTATTGTGCTGATGCCTGTCTGGATGAAGACAATGTGAAAATGATGAAAGATTGCATTAGAACCGATAAGGTTTGTGCAGAGGTTTGTAGCACCCTTAACCAGGTTTTAGCTACAGATTATAAAAATGTAGACGGACTCGTAAAATATTGTATCGAAGTTTGTAATGCCTGTGCAGATGAATGTGGACAACACGAGCACGATCATTGCCAGGAATGCGCAAAAGCTTGTCGTGAATGCGTGAAGGCTTGCGAGGCTTATTTAGCATAGAACTTAATTTTTTAAGGCTGTTTGAATTTTTAGTTTTTGTTACGTCATGCTGAACTTGTTTCAGCATCCAGGTTGAAAGAAATTAGAACCTGAAACAAGCCCGAGGATTCGGGAAAAATTGACGTATAGAGGAAAATTCAAACAGTCTTTTTTCTTCAATAATATTTATGAAACATAACTATCAAATTTCCGGGATGACCTGCATGGGGTGCAGAGCCCACGTTGAAAATTCCTTAAAGAACGTGGAAGGTGTTACTAATGCTAAAGTAGATCTCGAAAAAGCCAGTGCTGAGATCGAGATGGAAAAGCATATTGAACTTGAAAAGTTTCAGGCTGCCCTTGAAGATAGCAATTACGAAATTTATTTAGCAGATGAGGTTCCACAAACCTACTCTGTAAGTGGGATGACCTGCAAAGGCTGTAGCGCCCATGTGGAAGCCACATTAAATAAAGTTGAAGGAGTAAAAAGAGTTAAAGTAGATCTGGAAAAGGCTGAAGCCAAGGTTTTTTCTGAAGAGAATATTCCACTAGAAAAACTGCAGCAAGCATTACAGGATGATGGCGGGCATTATCAAATTCACAAACCCGGAGAAGAAGTAAAACCAAAAAAGAAAAAACCTAAAGGTGAAGGCACGGGCGTTTTCTATTGTCCAATGCATTGCGAAGGCGATAAAACTTACGATAAGCCCGGAGACTGTCCTGTTTGCGGGATGGATTTGGTAGAAGAAGCCAGCCTAAAACCTCAAGCTACTACTTATACCTGCCCAATGCATCCCGAAGTGGACCAGGACGGTCCCGGTTCCTGCCCCAAATGTGGAATGGACCTGGTGCCGAAAGAACCCGAAGAATCTTCAGAAAGTAAATCCTATAAAAAACTGCTTAAGAAATTTAAAATAGCCGTAGCCTTTACGCTGCCTATTTTTATCATCGCGATGTCTGAAATGATTTCGGGCAATCCACTTTATGAAATTTTAGATCAAAAATATTGGAACTGGATTCAGTTTGGTCTTTCCCTGCCAGTTGTTTTTTATGCTACCTGGATGTTCTTTGAACGTGCGTGGCGTTCTGTAAAAACCTGGAACCTAAATATGTTTACGCTAATAGGAATTGGTGCAGGAGTGGCCTGGATCTTTAGTGTTTTCGGATTGATATTTCCAGATTTTTTTCCGCCGCAATTTAAAACTGAAAGCGGAACGGTACATGTTTATTTTGAAGCCGCCACGGTTATTCTAACGCTTGTTTTACTTGGGCAGGTGCTGGAAGCCCGCGCACATAGCAAAACAAATTCTGCAATAAAAGAATTGCTGAAACTAGCTCCAAACAAAGCGATTAAAGTAGTTGATGGCGAAGAAAAAGAAGTTTCTATAGAAGAAATTCATAAAGGAGATATTCTAAGAGTAAAACCAGGCGATAAAATTCCGGTAGATGGAATTATTGAAAATGGGAATTCCAGTATAGACGAGTCTATGATAACGGGAGAGCCTATTCCGGTAGATAAAGTAGAGGGAGATAAGGTGAGTTCGGGAACCATTAATGGAAACCGAAGTTTTACCATGAAAGCCGAAAAAGTGGGAGATGAAACCTTGCTTTCTCAAATCATTAAGATGGTAAATGACGCCAGTAGGTCCCAGGCACCAATCCAAAAACTGGCCGATAGGATTTCGGCTTATTTTGTGCCTATCGTGGTTGGTATTTCAGTCCTTACGTTTGTGATTTGGGCTATTTTTGGGCCCGAGCCTCAATATGTGTATGCGCTGGTAAATGCCATTGCGGTATTGATTATTGCCTGCCCGTGTGCACTTGGCCTGGCCACCCCAATGTCGGTAATGGTAGGAGTAGGAAAAGGAGCCCAAAACGGAGTTCTGATTAAAAATGCCCGTGCCCTGGAGGAAATGGATGATATCGATACCTTAATTATTGATAAAACCGGAACCATTACCGAGGGTAAACCCAAAGTGGAAAAAGTAGAAACAGTTTCTTCTGAAGAAAATAAAGAGGAAATTATAAAACTTATCGCTGCAGTAAATTCCCAGAGTGAACACCCTCTGGCTAAGGCCACTGTAGATTTTGCAAAGAATCAGCAACTTGAATTTTCAAAAACTTCAGATTTTAATTCCGTTACCGGAAAAGGGGTGACCGGAATGGTGGAAGATCAAAAAATAGCTATTGGCAATGAGAAGCTAATGCATGCTGAAAATGTTGAGATTCCTTCAGAAATAAATAAGAAAGTAACCGCAGAGCAGGAAAAAGGCAAAACCGTTTCCTATATATCACGGAATGGTAAAATAATAGGTTATTTCACAATTACAGATCCTATTAAGAAAACCAGTAGAGAAGCCTTGAAATCCCTTATGGATGATGGGGTTGAGGTTTATATGTTTACCGGCGATAATGTGAAAACCGCAAGATCTGTGGCTGAAGAACTGGGCTTAACCGGCTTCAAAGCAGGAATGCTTCCTGAAGATAAACAGAGTGAAGTGAAAAAACTTCAGCAAGAAGGGAAAAAAGTAGCGATGGCTGGTGATGGAATTAACGATGCTCCTGCTCTGGCCCAGGCTAATATTGGAATTGCTATGGGAACGGGTACCGACGTGGCTATAGAAAGTGCCGAGATTACACTGGTAAAAGGCGATCTAAAGGCGGTTAGAAAGGCAAAAACTTTGAGTAAAAAAGTGATGCGTAATATTAAGCAGAATTTGTTCTTTGCTTTGATCTACAATACACTTGGAGTACCTGTTGCCGCCGGAGTCTTATACCCCGTTTTTGGACTTTTACTTTCACCAATGATCGCAGCTTTAGCTATGAGTTTTAGTTCGGTTTCTGTGATTGCGAATGCACTGAGATTAAGAAATACAAAATTGGATTAAATTTAAATCACTCAAAAATTTAAGGAAATGCAAGATTTTTTAAGCAAATGGGGAGAAGCAGCTTACACCAGCGCCGGGTTTTTCTGGATGGCTCTGTGGGCTTTTATCTTAGGATATATTATAAGTAGTGGGATACAAATATTTGTAACTGAAAAGCGGATGCAGCGCACTATGGGTAAAGACGAATCTAAGAGCCTTTTATTAGGAACTTTCTTCGGATTTATAAGTAGTTCCTGTAGTTTTTCAGCCCTGGCTTCTACCAAAAGTTTGTTTAAAAAGGGCGCCAGTTTTGCCTCATCAATCGCTTTTTTACTTGCGTCAACTAATCTCGTTATAGAGTTAGGAATTTTAATTGCCATCTTCTTAGGTTGGCAATTTGTAGTGGGAGAATATGTAGGAGGAATATTGCTAATCCTCATCAGTTGGGCGCTTATTAGAATAATTAACCCTAAAGAAATGATCAAAAAGGCCAGAAAGCGCCTTGATGAAAAAGATGATGACGATGAGGATTCCGAAAAATCCTGGAAGAAAAAAATGAAGTCGGAAACCAGTTGGGCTAAAGTATCTAAACAATATGCGATGGAGTGGAAAATGGTTTGGAAAGATGTGACTTTAGGTTTTACTATTGCCGGGATTGTAGCCGCTTTTGTTCCAGATTCCTTTTTTCAAACCTTATTTATAAATACAGGAGGTGGAAATACAGATTTCGGCTTTTTTACGATTCTTGAGCATATAATAGTAGGCCCAATTGCTGCATTTTTAACCTTTATTGGTTCTATGGGTAATATTCCTTTGGCCGCACTTCTATTTGGAAAAGGAGTGAGCTTTGCGGGGGTTATGGCCTTTATTTTTAGTGATCTGGTGGTTTTTCCCGTGTTAAGGATCAACGCAAAATATTATGGCTGGAAAATGTCTTTATTTATACTTTTCCTTCTCTTTACCGCTCTTATTGGTACATCTTTACTGTTGCATTACGGTTTTAACCTGTTCAATTTATTACCAGACCCAAATTCAGTAAAAATCACTAATACCGATCATTTTAAAATAGATTATACTTTTTGGCTGAATATGGCTTTCCTGGCAATTTCTGGAGTACTAATTTACCTTGGTTTTTATAAGCGGAAAGATGTGATGCATATGAAAGAAATGGCACCTAAAAGCCAGTTGTTGGAAACAAGCTTAAAATATATAGCTTTCGTTTGTTACCTGTGGCTTGCCGGAGGTTTAGTGGCGAAGTTTTTTCTGTAATAAAAAGAGAGCAGGGAAGAAGATAAATTTTATTAGGCTCAGGTATAAAATTTAGATTTTCGGTTCTCCTAATACTGCTCTCATTTTAAAATTCAAACAAACTCAACTAATCAACTTAAAAAGTCCCTATTTGATTTTTAGCATTTCCTAACTACTAAAAAATCTTTTTCATAGCAATTTAAGTGGGGCTTTTATAGTAAGACTTTCAATTTTCAAAAAGGTTTAAAATAAAATATAAAAAAAACCACCGCGTAGGGACGGTGGTTCCAAAACTAACAAATCAAAAAAATGTTAGGATTATTTGATGGGGTTTAAAATCAAATCTATTCTTTCCAGAGCATCTTGAAGGTGGTATCTCGTTAAACGATCTCCACGATTAGAAGCTCTTCTAATTTGATTCTGAAGTGTTTTAAGCTCTCCTCTTACCACAGGGCGAATATCACTTTGTGCGACATCTATGTCACTTCGGGTTATCCAGCTTCTGTAACGAGATGGAATTTCGCTTTGCTCCTCTGTCATTAAATGCTCCATACGCTCTATGTAAGCACGCTGAAGATTTCTGCGATAACGATCTATATTTTGTCCTGAATAAACTTCACTCCAAATTCCGGTTCTCACATCGCTCATCATATCAATTAAACCATAAGCTTCATCACCGTTTACTTCTTCGTTCTCCATTAAACGAGCCATTCTACCAAAATCAAGTAGGTTGTTAAGCGTGCGTTCCTGCATATTTCTAATACGCTCTACCTGGCCATCGAACTGAATCTTATTGAAAATTTCCTGGTCTATCATCCATTCGGGAGTTTCAAAAAGCTGTTCTTGCAAAAAGTCCATCGCTTCCTTCTGCTTTTCTTTTGAAACGTGAGTGTAAACCGCACCTTCCTGGTCGTAAGTTTTATAGTGTTCGTAAACACCACCAATATTTGCGGTTACGTGTCCCATATATCGATTAAACTGACTTAAAACCTGGCCGTACATATCGTCTAGATCTTCGTAGTTTTTACCATCTTCGGCAGTCCACTCAATCAATTTCGGCATAATGCGTTTCAGGTTTTTAATACCGTATTCACTGGCTAAAACTGCATCGTCACCAAGATCTTCAGTTTGAGAACTCGGGTCTATAACTCCGCCACTTTGCTGGCTTCCGAAGCGATATAAAGGATCTCCTGCTTTTTCAAGGATCCATTCATCAAGAATTTCTTTTTCTTCTTCAGCAGTTTTATCAAGAATTGGACGATAACCCCATTCAATAGCGTATTTATCGTAAGGTCCAATATCTGGCATTAAGGCAACATCTCCATCTTCAGGCTGTGCGATATAATTAAAACGCGCATAGTCCATAATAGAAGGTGCGGTACCGTATTCAGCAGTGAATTCAGGATCACGTAGATCTTCAACTGCGTAAGCAACACTACTTCCCATATTATGAGGAAGACCTAAAGTGTGCCCAACCTCGTGAGAAGAAACAAAACGAATTAAACGTCC
Organism: Salegentibacter mishustinae; assembly: GCF_002900095.1. NCBI lineage: Bacteria > Pseudomonadati > Bacteroidota > Flavobacteriia > Flavobacteriales > Flavobacteriaceae > Salegentibacter > Salegentibacter mishustinae. Next base: position 1,019,598 of record NZ_LLKN01000002.1, read on the forward strand.
CATTACTTCGTCTTCAAACTCAACACTACGAGCGTCTTCGTTAATTGCCGCAGTTTGTACAAAGAACCAGTTTCTAAGCAAGGTCATTACATTGTGATACCAGTTGATATCTGATTCTAAGATCTCTCCAGAACGCGGATCACTTACGTGTGGCCCGTTTGCGTTTGGAATTGGAGAAGCCAGGTAACGCACTACAGAATAGCGAGCATCTTCAGGACTCCAATCTGGATCTTCTTCTTTACTTGGTGGATCTTTAGCGATAATCGCATTTTTAAATCCGGCTTCTTCAAAAGCAACCTGCCAATCTTCAATTCCCTGTTTAATATAAGGAACCCATTGTTTAGGAGTGGCGCGGTCTACATAATAGATAATTGGTTCTTTTGGTTCAACCAATTCGCCATTTTTAAACTTCTCTCTGTCTTCTTCTTTAACCTCAAGTCTCCAACGGTCAAGATATTTTACTTCTTTACTTTTTTGAGCATCAAGCCCATAATCTGTTTGTCCGCGGGCAAACCAGCCTACACGCTGATCGAAATAACGGCGCTTCATTGGTTCTTTTGGAAGCAGGATCATAGAATTACTAAACTCTAAAGAAATTGAACCGGTGCTCTCATTAGAAGGCGGGTCTCCTGCACTATAAGTTTTTACGTGTCTAACCTCAATATTTTCAGGGTAGCTGCGGATAGTATCTATGTAAGAACGGCTATCGTCTAAACGCGAAACTTTATATTGTTTTCTTGAACCTTCTCTTAGTCCCAGTGCCTTTACATCTTTTGTATAAAGATCTGTTACTTCGATTACGGTTGTTTTGTTAACTGAATCTTTTCCTACAGTTTTAACCGGAAAACGTTGTAAAACGGGTTCAAAATTAGAATTAACTACTGCTTCGTGAACAGGTAGAGAATCAGCAGCATATATTTCATGGGAAACCACTCTTAAAAGAACGTGACCGTCTTTTTTCTGCCAGCGATGTACCTGTGTATTTTGTTTTCCACCTCCAAAACCAATTCCAGTGGCGGTTTTTGCAATTCTTGTTACGGTAAGCATTTCACGGTTAAACAGGCTATCTGGGATCTCGTAAAAATATTTATCGTCTACGCGGTGAACAGTGAATAAACCTTCGTCGCTTTTAGCATCTTTAGTAATTACTTTGGTGTAAGGTTCCAGGTCACCATTCTTTTTTGAGGCTTCTTTTTTGGAGGCATCAGCCGAAGATTTTTCAGGCTGAAAAACCGCGCAACTGGAAACCGAAACCGATAAGGCTACTAAGAATAGCTTATGAGTAAATCCTTTGGTCATAAAGTTAAATTTTGGTTTGTGTGATTAATTTGAAGTGATAGATTTTCTGAAGCGAAAGCTGCAAAAATGAAAAAAGACCACCATTTGGTGATCTTTTGACTTGTTTATCTTAAAAAGGTTTAAAAAATAAAGTTAGAAAAGTCTTATTTTAACTATTGTTTAGTTATTATATAGGTCCTTTTCTGAATATTAAACCGCTTTTATCTTCATCGTTTCATCATCTTTAAAAACATCTATCATTTTATGTTTTCTAAGTGATTTCAGGGTTTTGTCCCATTTTTTATTACTTAAACCAGACTTGGTTTTTATGGTGTCCAGCTCCTGAATTTCATCGCTTTTTAATAACTGAAATACCGCTTTTTCATCTTCGCTAAGTTCAACAGCTTTCCTTTCTGGCTTCATTTGTGGGAAGAATAATACTTCCTGGATGGATTGATTGTTGGTTAAGAACATAATTAATCGGTCCATTCCTATTCCCAGACCAGATGTTGGAGGCATTCCATATTCCAGGGCTCTTAAGAAATCCTGGTCTATAAACTCGGTTGCTTCATCATCTCCTTTTTTGGCGAGTTTTAATTGCTCTTCAAAACGCTCACGCTGGTCTATAGGATCATTTAATTCGGAATAAGCATTTGCGATTTCCTTACCACAAACCATTAGTTCAAAACGCTCGGTGAGTTCAGGATTTTCGCGATGTTCTTTACAAAGCGGACTCATTTCCTTTGGATAATCGGTAATAAAGGTTGGTTGGATATAATTTCCTTCACATTTTTCACCAAAAATCTCATCGATGAGTTTTCCTTTCCCCATAGTCTCATCAACTTCAATTCCCATATCTTCCGTTGCTTTTCTAATTTCAGCTTCAGATTTTCCGGTAATATCGAATCCGGTAAATTCCTTGATAGAATCGGTCATTGTTACGCGTTTGTAAGGCGCTTTAAAGTCGATTTTATGTTCTCCAAAAACAGCTTCGGTGGTATTGTTTACCGCAAGTGCACAATGTTCCAGCAATTTTTCGGTGAAATCCATCATCCAATTGTAGTCTTTATAGGCTACATAGATTTCCATCGCTGTAAATTCAGGATTATGGGTTCTGTCCATTCCCTCATTTCTGAAGTTTTTCGAGAATTCATAAACGCCATCAAACCCACCTACAATAAGTCTTTTCAGGTATAATTCGTTAGCGATTCTTAAATAAAGCGGAATATCTAATGCGTTATGATGTGTCACAAATGGTCTTGCAGCAGCACCACCGGGAATAGATTGTAAAATTGGAGTTTCAACCTCAAAATATTCTCTTTCATTGAAGAAGTTTCGCATTGCGTTGAACAATTTTGTACGCTTTACGAAGATCTCTTTAACTTTCGGGTTTACGGCTAAATCGGCGTAACGTTGGCGATAACGATGTTCGGGATCGGTGAAACCATCATAGGTATTTCCTTCTTTATCGGTTTTAGGAAGTGGCAAAGGACGAATGGATTTGCTCAGCAAAATGAAATTCTTAACCATCACAGTCATTTCCCCAACCTGGGTTTTAAAAAGTTCGCCTTCAATTCCTATAAAATCGCCAATGTCCAGCAACTTTTTATATACATCATTGTATTTGCTTTTATCTTCACCGGTACAAATTTCGTCACGGTTAAAATAAACCTGTAACTTTCCTTTAGAATCTTGTATTTCGGCAAAAGAGGCTTTTCCCTGGATACGGCGAGACATTAATCTCCCGGCCATCACCACTTTCTTTCCTTCTTCGAAATTTTCCTTAATGGCTTTGCTGGTGTCCTTCACCGGGAACAAATCTGCCGGATACGGGTTAATACCTGCTTTTCTTAATGCAGAAAGCTTCTCTCTTCTTACTATTTCCTGTTCAGATAATTGCATACTCGTATTTAAATTAATTGCTTGCTTTGGCAAAACGAGTGCAAATATAGTGACTATGTGGCTACCAACCAATGCGATACAAACCTGAATTTTTGATAAAATTTGGAAGGTAAAAATGCACTTGTTTATGAAATAAGTTTTCTCTATTTATAATCTTATCTTTGCTATATAATTTGGTAATAGCTTTAGATAAATGAGTGTTTGGCGTGTTATTCTCTCTGTTTTATTTCCTCCACTAGCGGTTTATGATCGTGGATGTGGTTCTATTTTAATAGTTCTGATCCTTACTGTTTTGGGATGGATTCCGGGCGTAATCGCTGCACTAATTATTCTGAATAACCCAGGAAAAGGTGTATGAACAAGAAGATAGATTTACAGAATTTAGGATATAAAGATTATAAAGAGACCTGGGACTACCAGGAAAGTCTTTTTAAAGAAATTCTCGATATTAAGATTAAGAATAGGAGGCAGGACTTAAATGAAATTACTCCCAATTACCTCTTAATGGTAGAACATCCGCACGTTTATACCCTGGGGAAAAGTGGCGATATAAAGAATTTGCTTATTTCTGAAACCGAGTTAGAGAAAAAGCAGGCAACTTATTATAAAATTAATCGTGGTGGTGATATTACTTATCACGGGCCGGGACAGTTGGTAGGTTACCCGATTCTGGATCTGGATAATTTTTTTACCGATATCCATAAATATCTTCGGTTCCTGGAAGAGACAATAATTTTAACACTTGCCGATTATGGTCTGAAAGCGGAACGAAGCAAAGGCGAAACAGGAGTTTGGCTTGATGTGGGAACACCTTTTGCTCGAAAGATTTGTGCAATGGGCGTTCGCGCCAGTCGCTGGGTAACTATGCATGGTTTTGCTTTAAATGTAAATGCCGATTTAGGCTATTTCGATCATATTATTCCCTGCGGAATAGAAGGTAAAGCGGTTACTTCTTTAAATGTAGAACTCGGGAAAAAGGAAATTCCTTTAGCCGATGTGCAGGAGAAGATTTTAAAACATTTTGCTGAATTATTTGAGGCTGAATTTAATTAGAGCTTATACATTAAAATCTCTTTATCACCTCCTTTTACTACAAATTCTGGACGTTGATCTATATCTGCATTGTCTAAATTAATTCCTGAAGTTCCATAAACCGGGAAACCGGTAAGAAGTTCTGCATTGCTATCAAATACAAATACCTTACGTGTTTGTAGATCGGTTAAACTGATGTAGTATTTATTATTTACATAAAAGATTTCCGGTGCGGTGTAAAGTCCGTAATCCAGGCTTATTTCTTTTCCTTTTATCTTTAAAATGTTTTCTGAAAGACTAACCAGTAGATTAGGTCTTGCAACTATACTATGATTTTCGCTAAAATCGGTCTTTTCTATATTTACTGACCCATTTTGCGTCACTTTTACAAGATTTCCTTCAGCATTGGTTGAAACAAAATCATTCTCAAACTCATACCATTCATTTTCAGAAAAATCTATGCTTTCTTTTACTTTTACCCGATGCTCTCCCTGCCGACTTAGAATATTTAGCTTGCCAGATTTTTCAGGAAAAACTATGTAATCTTTGTTGGTGATTCTTAAATGTTTTGGAGCTATTAGAATTTCAGAATTGGTTTTCCTGAAATCAAATCCTTTTACACTTTTTCCGTTTTTATCATACATAAAAACTTCGTCCTTTTGAGTAACCAAAAAGCGGTATTTCCGGTTGTTGTCATAATCAAACAACGACAAGGCTTGCGTGATTTCATCTTTAAATTTTAGCGGAAAAGGTTTTACGGTATTTCCATTTCTATCTAAAACTTCTATGGAATATGGAGTGGCAAAAGCGAGCTGAAATTTTCCGTTTTTAAAAAGATCTACCTGTTTAATCTTTCCTAATATCTGCCCTTTAAGTTTCTTCTTCCAGAAGATCGTCCCTTTATTGGAGATAAGGTAAAGGGTGTTATTTATATCCTGAACCGCAATGTCCATTTGATTATTCAGGTGGTTTTTCACCAAAACGGGCTCGGTAAGTAATTCGGCTTCCAGGTTTACCGAAAGCATTTCTTCGGTTTTATTATTTGAAGTGTTTTGCTCGTTCTGCGATTCGAAACTCCCATGGATATGAGCAAAATCGTCTTCCTCTACCAATTGCAGGATTGCCAGTTTATGCTTACCGAAATTTAGATTTTCCATTTCGGCACTAAATTCTTTAGAAACCGCCTCAGCTAATTTATTTTTTAATTGTGCTGTTTTGCCGGCAATGAGTAGAGAAGATTCTTGCGCCAGGTTTTTCTCGCTGTCCTTATAGTAAACCTGGTTTGCCAGGGTATTTTTATTTACATAATCGGCAATTAACTCGCGAAGTTGAGGTATGTTGTCGGTAAATACGATGTATTGGTCAATTGCAGCCGCAAAATCTGTGGACTTAGGATTAAAGAAGGGACTAAAAAGTTCATTAAAAACATCAGGTTGCGTTACCTTATATATAGGAAAGTCCCGATAGTTTTCTTCTAAATTAGCAAAACCAGAAATTAAGTCGGTCGCTTCAGTGGTTATTAATGTTTTTATTACGAATAAAGAGTTTTCTTCAGCTGGAATAATTCCAGCCTCCTGTGTGTTTAATATGATTCTGTCTCCAGGTTTTTGAATTGAATCTTGTTTGAAATCTTTTAAATTCTGAAGAAAGGTTTCTGGGTTCTGGTAACCTAAAGCAGCAAATCCATCTGAATTTTCAGGAACAATTTTGGCGAACTCTATAGAGACTGTCCCGGCTTTTGCAAGAATTTTATGAAGATTCTTTTCATTACTTGGAATGCTGAGTCCATTAAAAGAAACACCGCTTTTCGAAAACTCCAGGTCTACTGCACTCCAATCCGCGTAATTCTTTACATTTTCCAAATCTAAGTTAGGAAATAGACTTTGCTGAAAGTTTTCCAGCCTGGCGTGATTTATAATCAGGGAAGTTTTTTTAGGCGCGATCGCTTTATAAGCTTTCTCGAAACCTTCGTTTTTAAGAAGATTCTCTTTTTTTAAGATTTGCCTTAATTGTGTGTCAGAATTTGAAATAATAAATGGTATATTTCCTTCTGAAATAAAAAACTCATTTCCTTCTAAGCTTAGCTTTTGGTAATTTAAACCTTCCGCTTTTATATTTTCAATAGATTTATTTTGAATGGAATCTAATTGAAAATTAGGTTGCTGTTTACTTATGATGGTATAAGTGAATTTTGATTTTTTCGAAACCGAAATGCTAATAATGCTTTCGGTAAGGCTGTCAGCATATTTTAAAAATCCCATATCGTTTTGAATGCTACTTTTTGCACTAAGGGAATTTTCCTTTAAAAAGGGAAGCGCCTTCAAATCTTGTTGAAATTGCTTTAGATTAGATGTTTGGATAATTAGCGCCGCATCGTTTGGAATAAAATCGCTAAGATTCTTGACTTTCTCCCCATTTTGGCAGGAAAATAATAAAAGGATACTCAAAAATGTGAAGAGGCTTTTCTTCATAAATTGTTGGGATTTTCAACAAATATATAAGTTATAGGGTAAGTTTGAGTTGCTCTGGCAGGAGTTTAAAACTTTTTCTATGATAAGGAGTACTTCCAAACTCCATTATTGCTTGCCTATGTTCTCTGGTTGGATATCCTTTATTTTTTTGCCAGTTATACATCGGAAATTCCTGGTGTATCTTTTTCATAAATTCATCGCGCACGGTTTTGGCTAATATTGAAGCTGCAGCAATGCTAAGGAATTTTCCATCACCTTTTATTATGCAATCGTGAGATATATTGCGAAAGGGTTTAAATTTATTGCCATCTACAATAATGTGCTCGGGTTCACAGTGTAATTGTTCTATGGCGCGATGCATTGCTAAAATAGAAGCATTTAATATATTTATCTTATCTATTTCCTCCATAAAAACGTGTGCAATTCCATAAGAAAGCGCCTCGTTTATTATAATTTCTTTAAGACTGTTGCGATCTACCTCCTTGATTTGTTTAGAGTCATTTAACAGTTTATTTTTAAATTTCTTCGGCAGAATAACGGCAGCAGCTGTTACGGGCCCGGCAAGGCAACCACGGCCGGCTTCATCGGTGCCGGCTACCTGGCACGGTAGGTTGAACATTTTTAGCATAATGCAAAAGTTGTAAGAATCCCGGTTCTACGCAAAACTATTATCCTTTTTTCCTCGTATATATTGCATAGGGAAGCTTTTAAAATGCAATGCATACATAGTATATTCTTTCGATTATTGCCTTTTTCGTATTAAAATTGATATAAAGTTGTTCTAACCTCGTGCTGTCGATTTTGTATATTTTTGTTGAATTCGTAAAAAAATAAGGCTTCAAAGGTCTGATATTTTACATCTTTTAAAGATATTTTAATATGAGGAATGATAATTCAATTAAAAAATCATTTGGTTTATTAAGATTTTATTATGATTTTTGGCAAAGGCTAATTCAAATTTAAATAATAATGAAAAACAAATTACATGGAATTCTTACGCTACTATTAGCGTTTGTAGTGCAATTTACATTTGCACAGGAAAAAGTGGTGACTGGTACAGTCATCGATGAAGATGGTTTGCCCTTACCCGGGGTGAACGTTATTGAAAAGGGTACTACTAATGGTACTCAAACTAATTTTGACGGGGAGTATAGTCTTTCTGTAGATATAGGTGACGTTGTTACCTTTAGTTATGTAGGTTTCGGTACTCAGGAAATTACTGTTGGGGAGGCCGATGTTTATGATATTACGCTTGGCACAGATGCTGCTGCCTTGAATGAAGTGGTAGTAGTAGGATATGGTACCGCAACAAGGCAATCTTTTGCTGGTTCTGCAACTACTATTGATACAGAAAATTTAGAAACCAAAAACTTTGCTAACGTTTCTCAGGCTTTAGCAGGGGAAGTTGCCGGTGTTAATGTAATTAATACCTCTGGACAGCCGGGTACTGCTTCTACTATTAGAATTAGAGGTTTTGGTTCTGTAAACGGTAACCGTGATCCATTATATGTTGTAGATGGAGTTCCTTTTACGGGAAGTATTAACTCTATTAACCCAGCGGATATTAAAAGTACTACTGTTTTAAAAGATGCTACCGCTACTGCAATTTATGGTTCTCGTGGATCAAATGGGGTTATTTTGCTTACTACTAAAACAGGAACCTCTGGTGAGGATTATGTTGAGGTAGATGTGAAGACTGGTGTAAATGACCAGGTGATTCCAAGATATGATGTAATTAGCTCTCCAGAAACCTATATTGGTCTTGTTTGGGAAGGTATTTACAATCGTGGAGTAATTACTGGAGACGCAAATGGCAATCCTGTACAATATGCTAACCAGAGATTGTTTACTGATAACTATGTGCCGGCTGGATATAACCTTTGGAATGTAGATTCTGCTTCTGAATTAATTAATCCTGATACTCGTATGGTTAGAGATGGCGTAACTAGAAAATATACTCCAGAGAGATATGAGGATGCCACTTTTGACGCGGCTATTAGAACTGAAGCTAACGTTCGCTTTGGGGGTGGAAACGAAAAAACTTCTTATTTCGCTTCTGCAGGTTACCTTAATGATAATGGTTATGCTGTTAACACGGGGTATGACAGATATACTACTCGTTTAAACGTAAAGTCTCAGGTTAAGGAATGGTTGAATGTTGCAGCCAATATTGGTTATGCTTATTCAGAGCGTATGGCAAATGGCCAGACTGAAGGATCTGAAAACGTTTTTGAATTCGCTGATAAAACAGCTCCTATTTTTGGAGTATTTTTAAGAGATGATGAAGGGCAATTGGTGCCAGACCCTGTTTTTGGAGGAAACCAATATGATTATGGTAGTTTCTCAGGATTTAGAACAAGACCTCAATCTGACGGATTGAATCCTGTTGGTTCTGCTTTGTATGACTATGTTAATACAGATAGACACGAGTTGAACGGTAGCTTTGCTCTAGATTTTACAATTACCGACCATCTTACTTTTGAGACCAAATTTGGTGCTCAATATGCGATGAATAGATATACCAGTGCCGATAATCCATTCTACGGACCTGCACAAGGAGACGGAGGTACATTATTTAAGGCCGACACTGAAACTTTAACCACTAACTTTTTACAGTTATTGCGTTATGAAAATCAATTCGGAGACCATAGTGTTGATGCTTTAATTGCACACGAATCAAATGATTTTGATCTGAATTATAATACAGCATTTAAAACAAAAGCTGTAGCTGCAGATATTTACGAATTAAATAATTATGTTGTTGCTGCTAGCCCTGCTACAGGATATAATGAAGGGAGATCTATCGAGTCTTATTTCGGTCAGGTAAACTATAACTATTTAGATACTTACTACCTTACTGGATCTGTTCGTCGTGATGGGTCTTCTCGTTTCGTGAACGAAAAATGGGGTACTTTTGGATCTGTTGGTGCTGCCTGGGTAGCTTCTAACGAAGATTTCCTTGCTAATAGTGATTTATTCTCTTTTCTTAAGTTTAAAGCTTCTTATGGTATTACCGGTGATGAGGCTGGGGTAGGTTACTATTCTGGTTACGATACTTTTAGTATTAACAACCTTAACGATGAGATCTCTCTTTCTACTTTAGGTAACGGAAACCCAGATCTTACCTGGGAAACCTCTAAAATGTTCCAGGTAGGTACAGAATTTGGTTTAGGTAGATGGTTAGATGGTGCAATAGATTATTACATCAAAAATACAGAAGATCAGATCTTTTCTCGTAGAGTAGGACCATCTCAAGGTATTGCTATTATTACCGTAAACGATGGGGATTTAAGAAACGCAGGTTTAGAATTTAACCTGACAGGTCATTTAGTTCAAACTAAAGATTTCAATTTAGATCTTAGTGTAAATGGTGAAGTTCTTGAGAATGAGATTACAAAAATGCCTTTAGATCCTTCTACGGGTGAAGAAAGAATTTTGGACGTATCAAACGCTCCTTTCGCATATTCTGAAGGTAGATCTATTTTTGATATTTATACTAGAGAATATGCAGGTGTAGATCCTGCAAATGGAGCACCGCTTTGGTACCAGTATTTTAATGATGCTAACTCTAACGGAACTCTAGATGCCGGTGAAGATGCTATTCAAAGTATGGCAATTTACATGGATGGCAATCCAGATGCTAATGTAGAAAGACAAGTTACTGATACTTATGCTAATGCTACAGAAAAGTATATTGGAAAATCTGCAATTCCAGACGTAAGAGGTGGTATGAGATTAAGTGGTAACTGGAAAAATTTCAATTTCGGTGCCCAGTTAGTGTATAGCCTTGGTGGTCATGCTGTAGATTTTCAGTATGCAGAATTAATGAGTGATCGTTTTGGAGCAGTTGGAAACAACTACCATTCAGATATCTTAAACAGATGGCAAAACCCTGGAGACATCACAAATGTTCCAGCTTTAACAGATAATGCTTTTGTTAATGGAACTTCAACTTCTTCGCGTTTTGTGACAAGTACAGATTACCTTGCTCTTAACAATGTAAGATTGGGTTATACTATTCCAGAGGAAATGTTTGGAAATACAGGAATTAACTATGTAAACCTTTATGTTTCTGGAGATAACCTTTATGTAAATACTGCTAGAGATGGTTTCCTTCCTAATACCGCAGAAAACGGTAACTCAGGACGTCGTTTGTATGCTCCTTTAACCACGGTTACTGCTGGTGTAAGAGTTAAATTTTAAAAAATAAAAAAAGTTAGATATGAAAAACTTATTTAAATTAACATTGCTGTCATCCGCACTACTCATGGTAGTGGGATGTAGCGAGGACTACCTGGAGAAGGAGCCCTCAGAATTTTTAACCCAGGAGCAGGTGACTGAAGCTGCCGAAAATAACGCCGATGTACTTGCAGGTACTTTAGCCGGTATTTACTCTTTACAGTTTCAATCTGAATCTGGAGGTACAACTAACCATGATGATTTTGGTCAAAAAGGTTACGATATTTACGGAGATATGCTGTCTGGAGATTTGGCGCTTTCTGTAAGTTCATTTGGTTGGTATAGAGCTGATATTACTGAATTCCAGGCTCCTTTAGATTTTACATCAACTAGAAACTATATGCCTTGGAGATACTATTACAGAATTATCCGTTCGGCTAATTTGGTGATTGATGCTTTAGGAGGTGCTGATGCTGTGCCGGAAGTAGAGGAGAATAAGTATATACTTGGGCAAACTAAAGCAATAAGAGCACATTCTTATTTCTACCTTGCACAGTACTATCAGAATTCTTACGATCCTAATCAGGAGATCTTACCACTTTACTTATTACCGGAAGATGAAAACGGTCCTAAAGTAACGGCTAGAGAAATTTACGATGTGATTGAAGCAGACCTAAATTCTGCAATTACTCTGCTAGATGGTTTTGGTAGAGCTGCTAAAAATGAGATCAACCAGGATGTAGCTAAAGGTATTTTAGCTTATGCATTAGCTGCTCAGGGAGACAGATGGCAGGAAGTTAAAGACTTAACGGATGATGTTAAGGGTAATTATCCAATTATGACCGCTGAAGAAGTTGCTAGAGCTGACAGAACTGATGATGGTGTAGATAACCCAACCGGTGGAGGTTTTAACGATGTTAGTACTGCAGGATGGATGTGGGGTGTAGACCTTACTACAGATTCTGGTGTTGGACTTGTATCATGGTGGGGACAAATGGATTATTTCTCTTACAGCTATGCTGGTTATGGAGATTACAAAGCTATAGATTCAGGTTTATATGCTCAAATCCCTGAAGGTGATGTGAGAAGAAACCAATTCTTAAATAATCCTGCATCTTCTAACCACTTGCAGCCTTGGGGTAAATTCTATGATCCTGCACGTGTGCCAAGAGGACCATCTCAGGTTATTACCTTAGATTTAGTGTATATGAGAGTAGCTGAAATGTACTTGTTGAATGCTGAAGCTGCAGCAAACCTTGGTATGGATGCTGAAGCAAGAATGGCATTGTCAACTCTTTTAGATGAAAGAGTAGATGATACTAGTTACCTTGACGGCCTTTCAGGACAGGATCTTATTGATGAAATCTATCTTCAAACTCGAATTGAGCTATGGGGAGAAGGTAAATCTTACTTAGCGATGAAGAGAAATAAGGCTACTGTAGTTAGAGGTGATAACCACCTTTCTTTTGTAGGGGATCCAATTCCTTACGATGCAGAGGAATTGACTTTCGAGATTCCAGAGGCTGAAATTCTTTACAATCCTGCGATTAGTACCCAAAACGACTAGTCTTAATTTTTAAAACATAGATACGATTATGAAAAAATATTTATTGTTATTTATTGCGGCTATCTCGTTAACCTTCGCAGGTTGTGACCACGAGAGTGATTTTACTCCGCCAAACTATGTAACCTTTGCAGAAAACTCTGCAAGAATCGGAGTTGATATTGATGGTTCAACTACCTACGACGTTATGGTTTACACTGCCAATGAAGTAAGTGAAGATAGAACCTTTAATGTTAATGTTGCTGGAGCCACTACACTTGCAGCGGCAGGGTATAATGTTCCTGAAACTGTTACTGTTCCAGGTGGAACTAATGAAGGAATGTTGTCTTTCACAGTTTCTGATGAAGACTTAGGATTGTTGGGAAAAAGCCTGGTGCTATCTTTAGATAGTACTGGTGATCTTTCAACTGGAGACAATGCTAGCTTTTCTGTATTTCGTACGTGCGAAGGAACAGAGTTTGAAATAGACTTCGCGTTCGATGGTTATGCATCAGAAACAGGTTGGAAATTAACCGATTCTGAAGGGAATGTTATCGTAGAAGTAGCACAGGGAACTTATGATGATGGCACTAGTAGTGATAACAGGTCTTATTGTTTAGGATCCGGTACTTATACTTTTGAAATTACAGACTCTTATGGAGATGGGCTTACCTATCCAAATATGGGAAGTGTAACTATTAGTTATGCTGGTACTGTACTTGAAACTATTGATGGAGATTTTGGTGGAGGAACATCTGTAGATGTAACTTTCTAAAGTTTTCTTGAAATTTAAACATAAAGGTGATTTGGAATTTTTCAAATCACCTTTTTTATTTTAAAGCTATGAAGAAATTTATTTTGATACTGTTGGTTGCGATTATCTCAGGTTGTACTGCCGATACGGAACCTTTTGTGGATACGAAGGATGATGAAGAAGTGGCGGAAGATGATGGGTCTGAAAATGAAGTGGATAATCCTGATGTAGATAATAATGATGGAGGAGAGGAATCCGGTGAAAGCGAAAATGAATCTGATATATATGCTGGAGATATTGTTACCTATGTTTCGGAAAAGACACAGGATGGTTACGTCTTAGTTAATGACGCCTCTAATAACAGAGTTTATCTAATGGATAAAACAGATGCTAAAATTCTTTATGAGTGGGATTTACCCTCCGGTATCGGTAATGATGCAGAACTTTTAGACAATGGTAATTTATTGGTCGCATTAACAGATAGTGATCCTGCTTATACCTTTGGAGGTTATGGAGGCAGAATGGCTATGGTTGCTCCATCTGGTGATTTGCTATGGGACTATGAATATTCCGATGAATTAAATCTTGCACATCACGATTTGGAAATTCTTCCAAATGGTAATGTTTTAGTTTTAGCATGGGAAAAGAAAGAGGGTAACGAGTTAAATGAAAATGGATATTATGGTGAAGATGATGTTATTTATATCGAAAAAGTTTTTGAAATAGATCGTAGAACTAACCAAATTGTCTGGGAATGGAGTTCCTGGGATCATTTGGTTCAGGATGTAAATTCAGATAGTAAGAACTTTGGTGTGGTTAAAGAAAATACAGATAAGATTAATATCAATTATATGGACCAGTATAAGGAAGGATCCTATAATGGCGATATTATGCATGCTAATGCGCTGGAGTATGATAAAGAAAATGATCTAATTTACATAAGTGTAAACTTTTTCAGTGAAGTTTGGGTAATCGACCATAGTACAACTACAGCTCAGGCTAAGACTGGAGCAGGGGGTAATTTCAATAAAGGAGGAGATATTTTATTTAGATTTGGTAATCCTGAAGCCTATAATGATTTTTCAAATCCGCGTTTATTTTTTCACAATCATAATCCTACGCTTGTTCCAGGAACCAATCGCATTCTTGTATATTCAAATGGTTTGCCTGTAGTGGATCCTCATTCAACAGTTTATGAATTAATACTTCCCGAGATAAATGAGTTAGGTACTAAGGCAAATTTTAACCCCGAAATTTACTGGAGTTTTGCTGATCCAGATTTATTTTCAGCAAAAGTTTCGGGAGCCCATAGGTTGCCAAATGGAAATACTTTAATTACTGAAGGTACATATGGTTACTGGGAGGTTACTCCGCAAAAGGAGGTGGTATGGAAGTTTGAAGGAGATGGCTTTTTTTGGCGAGGCTATCATTACGATCTTAATAGCTTTGCTACAGATAACTTAAATTTATAAGTTCTAATTTTAAAAGTATGAACCACCCTTCAGGGTGGTTTTTTTGTTTAGTTCAATTTCCGTTTGCTGTGATTTTTATTTTTACTTTTGTGAGAGTCCTTTTTATATATGAAATTTTACACACTACTGCTTTTTTTTCTAATTCCTTTAATAGGTATTTCGCAAACTAGACTTTCTGGTTCCCCGGGAGGTGAAAATGCTGAAGATGCAAGTAAGGAAGAAGACACTATCAAACCCCCAATTTCAGCTTATAAAATTATTTCAGTAGCTAACGACACTACTTTTGTTGACACTACGCTTACCATAGAAAAAGATTATAAATTTAATTATCGCCGTAAAGATAATTTTGAATTATTGCCTTTTTCTAATACCGGACAAACTTATAATCGTCTCGGGATGGAGTTTGATGCACAAAAACTATATCCTGAATTTGGTGCGCAGGCAAGACATTATAATTTTCTTGATGTAGAAGACATTAATTATTATCACGTTCCTACCCCGTTCACAGAAGCTTATTTTAAAACGGTACCGGAACAGGGCCAGCAGTTAGATGTATTGTTTACAATGAATACCTCTGAAAGATTAAATTTTTCTGTGGCTTATAAAGGAGTTCGCGCCCTGGGGAGATATCAGAATATTCTTACCAGTACCGGCATTTTTAGATTCGGACTTACTTATAAAACTTTAGATAGAAAATATCATTTAAGAACACATTTTGTTTCGCACGATTTACTCAATCAGGAAAATGGTGGTTTTTCAGATTTAGCACGTCAGCAATATATTGATAAAGAAGAGGAATTTGAAGATCGCTCCCTGCTAGAAATGAAATTTGAAAATGCTGAAAGCACTCTGTATGGGAAACGTTTCTATCTTGACCATTATTACCAGGTGGCCGCGCCAGATTCTTTATCCTCAAATGCACTAAAAGTTGGGCATATCTTCAACCACGATTATAAAAAGTTTGATTTTATTCAAACCAACGCGGCAAACGATATTTTTGGTCCTTCCTTTCAGCGAGCAAATTTAAGAGATCGTGTGCGTTTAACTGAGTTTTATAATGAAGGTTATGTAGAATGGTCTAATAAAACACTGGGAGAAGTAAAGGCCAAAGCCGCGGTTAAAAATTTTGAATATGGTTACAAGACATTTTATATCAGGGAAAACGATACCATTAATAATAAACTTACCGGTGTAAATTATTCGGTTGGCGGAGAGTATAGAAAGAGAATAGGCGGATTTGATGTGCAGGCAGATGCTATGCTTAATCTTGCTGGAGATTTTACCGGCAGCTATTTTGCAGCAGAAGCAGGTTATAGCCTGGATAAAGAGAACAGGTTACAATTTGGTTTTAACCAAAACAGCCATATGCCCAATTACAATTTCCTGCTCTATCAAAGCAATTATATTAACTATAATTGGCAGAACGATTTTGATAATGTGAATACGCAAAGTATTTATGGTGAATTGCGGTCTAAAAAATTACTTAATATAGAAGGTAGATTAACGCAAATTCAGAATTACACTTATTTCACCGAAAATGAAGATACTTTGGTGAAGCCGTTTCAGGCTGGAGACCAGGTTAGGTACTTAAAATTAAAAGCCAGTAAAAAGTTTGATTTTGGTGTTTTCGCTATAGATAATACATTAATGTATCAAAATGTACTGGATGGCGCTTCGGTATTAAATCTGCCCGAATTTGTAACCCGTAACACCATATATTATAAAGATGAATGGTTTGATAAGGCGCTTTACCTGCAAACCGGGTTTACATTTAAATATTTTACCAAATATAATATGAATGCCTACGATCCGGTCTTAGCCGAATTTTACGTGCAGAACTCAGCTGAATTAGGGAATTATCCTGTAGTTGATTTCTTTTTTAATGGGAAAGTAGATCAAACCCGAATCTTTTTTAAGCTAGAACATTTAAATTCTCTAATAGACAAGAATAATAACTTCGTTGCTCCCGACTATCCTTATACCGACTTTTTGGTGCGTTTTGGTGTGGTTTGGAACTTTTTTCTCTAATTTTTATTGTTGAAGTTATTCTCTTTCGCATCCTTTTTAACCTTTTAAATGCTGAATTATTTCCTGAATGTCTCTAATTAGATTGAAATTGAGATGAGATTTGATGATTTTATAAGAAATCCTGAAAAATAATTAAATTTAAAATTATTGTTGTGCATCTAAAAAACAGCAGTATATTTGCACCCGCTTTGAGACACAACGAGGGTTGCGGAGTAGAGCGGGAAGTTCATTACATATTGAGATACGGTGTTTTTTTTAAGGAAGTAAAGCTTAAAAAAATAAAAGTAAAAAAAACTTATTTTTTTACTTGCCAGAATCAAAAGAGGGTGTATATTTGCAGCCGCAAAAACAGCGAAGGTTTTTAATAGAAACGGGAGTTGTTTTGAAGTTCTTTTGAGAATGGAAAGCTTTAAAAAAAAGTCAAAAATTTTTCTAAAAAAGATTTGGCGGATAAAGAAAAAGCATTGTATATTTGCAGCCGCTTACGGCGCAACTGAGTTCCCAAAAATACTGAAAAGAAATCCCGGGTGGGTAAGTAAAACAAGAGGTTCGAGTCCTTTAATTTCGGCAAGAATATCCCGAGTAAGATCGGGGAAGTTCATTGATTTATTGAATTGACAGCGCGTACATTTTTCGAGAGAAGAATGATACAAATAATTTAGAATTAAGACTAGATAAGTCATTTTTGAGTACAGACGATTGATTGTTGTAATTATATTTAAGAAACAACGATGAAGAGTTTGATCCTGGCTCAGGATGAACGCTAGCGGCAGGCCTAACACATGCAAGTCGAGGGGTAACATAGGAAAGCTTGCTTTTCTGATGACGACCGGCGCACGGGTGCGTAACGCGTATACAACCTACCTTTTAGCGGGGAATAGCCCAGGGAAACTTGGATTAATGCCTCATAGTATATAAACTTCTCCTGAAGTTTATATTAAACATTTATGGCTATTAGATGGGTATGCGTCCTATTAGTTAGTTGGTAAGGTAACGGCTTACCAAGGCAGCGATAGGTAGGGGTCCTGAGAGGGAGATCCCCCACACTGGTACTGAGACACGGACCAGACTCCTACGGGAGGCAGCAGTGAGGAATATTGGACAATGGGCGAGAGCCTGATCCAGCCATGCCGCGTGCAGGAAGACTGCCCTATGGGTTGTAAACTGCTTTTACAGAGGAAGAACCACCCCCACGTGTGGGGGTTTGACGGTACTCTGCGAATAAGGATCGGCTAACTCCGTGCCAGCAGCCGCGGTAATACGGAGGATCCAAGCGTTATCCGGAATCATTGGGTTTAAAGGGTCCGTAGGCGGGCAGTTAAGTCAGTGGTGAAAGTCTTCCGCTCAACGGGAGAACTGCCATTGATACTGATTGTCTTGAGTTATTATGAAGTGGTTAGAATGAGTAGTGTAGCGGTGAAATGCATAGATATTACTCAGAATACCGATTGCGAAGGCAGATCACTAATAATATACTGACGCTGATGGACGAAAGCGTAGGTAGCGAACAGGATTAGATACCCTGGTAGTCTACGCCGTAAACGATGGTTACTAGCTGTTCGGCCCAATTGAGGGCTGAGTGGTTAAGCGAAAGTGATAAGTAACCCACCTGGGGAGTACGTTCGCAAGAATGAAACTCAAAGGAATTGACGGGGGCCCGCACAAGCGGTGGAGCATGTGGTTTAATTCGATGATACGCGAGGAACCTTACCAGGGCTTAAATGTAGTCTGACAGGTCTGGAAACAGACTTTTCTTCGGACAGATTACAAGGTGCTGCATGGTTGTCGTCAGCTCGTGCCGTGAGGTGTCAGGTTAAGTCCTATAACGAGCGCAACCCCTGTGGTTAGTTGCCAGCGAGTAATGTCGGGAACTCTAGCCAGACTGCCGGTGCAAACCGCGAGGAAGGTGGGGATGACGTCAAATCATCACGGCCCTTACGTCCTGGGCCACACACGTGCTACAATGGTAGGGACAGAGAGCAGCCACTTCGCGAGAAGGAGCGAATCTACAAACCCTATCACAGTTCGGATCGCAGTCTGCAACTCGACTGCGTGAAGCTGGAATCGCTAGTAATCGCATATCAGCCATGATGCGGTGAATACGTTCCCGGGCCTTGTACACACCGCCCGTCAAGCCATGGAAGCCGGGGGTACCTGAAGTCGGTCACCGCAAGGAGCCGCCTAGGGTAAAACTGGTAACTGGGGCTAAGTCGTAACAAGGTAGCCGTACCGGAAGGTGCGGCTGGAACACCTCCTTTCTAGAGCAACGCCTTTTAAGGCAATGCGCAATAATCAAAAGGGAAGTGCTTAAAGATCTTTTTTGGTCTTGATTCTATAGCTGTCGATTTAATATTTAAAGAATAAAGGACAGTCTCATAGCTCAGCTGGTTAGAGCGCTACACTGATAATGTAGAGGTCGGCAGTTCGAGTCTGCCTGAGACTACGACGCGCTAAAGCGCAGTTTAAAGTTAAAGGTGAATAGTTCAAAGTTATTTGAATTTGAGACAAGTATGTTCATTACAAATTGAAAGGAAATTTTAGAGGTTGAGTAGCCGTTATAAGTACTGTTAACTAATAACTGGTTAACTGGCAACTAAAAGACGGGGGATTAGCTCAGCTGGCTAGAGCGCCTGCCTTGCACGCAGGAGGTCATCGGTTCGACTCCGATATTCTCCACTGTAACAGTAAGATTGCTGTTAAGTTCATTACATTTTGAAGAGATTTTGCACATTAAGGGTGCTAGAGCGTCCCGATTTCACATCGGGAAGGTCATCGGTTCGACTCCGATATTCTCCACGATTCCTTGAGATTTAAGGGAGATAGGTAATTTAAACAATCAGGAAATGCGTTTTGCATATTCGTTTGGTTACCATCGAGCTTAGGTTGCTAGAGAGGAAAAAAGTTCATTGACATATTGAGAAACAAAGAATACGAGAAAACTACAGTTATAGAAGTTAAATTTTATAACGAGGTAAATTAAATTAATAGAATACATTGTGATTAAGGTCACGAGAAATTCGAGCATAAGCAAGAAGCATACAAGCTAGATAAGGGCGTATGGGGAATGCCTAGGCTCTCAGAGGCGAAGAAGGACGTGATAAGCTGCGAAAAGCTGCGGGGATTGGCACATACAAGTTGATCCGCAGATATCCGAATGGGGCAACCCACTTAACTGAAGGTTAAGTATCCGCAAGGAGGCAAACCCGGAGAACTGAAACATCTAAGTACCCGGAGGAAGAGAAAACAATAGTGATTGCGCTAGTAGCGGCGAGCGAACGCGCATTAGCCCAAACCATAAGGTTTACGGACCTTATGGGGTTGTAGGACCACAACATTTGTTGCAAACAGAATTAGAACAGGTTGGAAAGCCTGGCCATAGACGGTGACAGCCCGGTATAGGTAAAGAATGTAACGATAGTGGTATCCTGAGTAGTGCGGGGCACGAGAAACCCTGTATGAATCCGGCGGGACCATCCGCCAAGGCTAAATACTCCTGAGAGACCGATAGTGAACCAGTACCGTGAGGGAAAGGTGAAAAGAACCCTGAACAAGGGAGTGAAATAGATCCTGAAACCATACGCTTACAAGCGGTCGGAGCCCTTTGGGGTGACGGCGTGCCTTTTGCATAATGAGCCTACGAGTTACCGTTTCCAGCAAGGTTAAGCAGTTCAGCTGTGGAGCCGTAGCGAAAGCGAGTCTTAATAGGGCGGTTTAAGTTGGTAATGGTAGACGCGAAACCGTGTGATCTACCCTTGGGCAGGTTGAAGCTGTGGTAACACATAGTGGAGGACCGAACCCGTTGACGTTGAAAAGTCTTGGGATGACCTGAGGGTAGGGGTGAAAGGCCAATCAAACTCGGAAATAGCTCGTACTCCCCGAAATGCATTTAGGTGCAGCGGTATAATAGTTTTATAGAGGTAGAGCTACTGATTGGATGCGGGGGCTTCACCGCCTACCAATTCCTGACAAACTCCGAATGCTATAAAATGTTTTATATCAGTGAGGGCATGGGTGCTAAGGTCCGTGTCCGAGAGGGAAAGAACCCAGACCATCAGCTAAGGTCCCAAAATATATGTTAAGTTGAAGAAACGCGGTTGGACTGCCCAGACAGCTAGGATGTTGGCTTGGAAGCAGCCATTCATTTAAAGAGTGCGTAACAGCTCACTAGTCGAGCGGTCCGGCATGGATAATAATCGGGCATAAACATATTACCGAAGCTATGGATTTCATATTTAGATATGGAGTGGTAGGGGAGCATTGTAACAGAGATGAAGGTGTACTGCGAGGTATGCTGGATTGGTTACAAAAGAAAATGTAGGCATAAGTAACGATAATGCAGGCGAGAAACCTGCACACCGAAAGACTAAGGTTTCCCCAGCTATGCTAATCAGCTGGGGGTTAGTCGGGACCTAAGGCGAACCCGAAAGGGGTAGTCGATGGACAACAGATTAATATTTCTGTACTTGCCCCACGTTAAAGCGGACGGAGGCGAAAAGTTGGTGCGTGCTGACGGAATAGCACGTTGAAGGGAGTGGTAACACCCCGATAGTACACAAAAGCTTCGGCCGGCGTGATAATCCAGCGGATCGACTTCCAAGAAAAGCGAGTGGAGGCAACCCGTACCATAAACCGACACAGGTAGTTGGGATGAGAATTCTAAGGTGCTCGAGAGATTCATGGCTAAGGAACTAGGCAAAATGGGCCCGTAACTTCGGGAGAAGGGTCGCCCCGCTTCGGCGGGGCCGCAGTGAAGAGGTCCAGGCGACTGTTTATCAAAAACACAGGGCTCTGCTAAATCGAAAGATGATGTATAGGGCCTGACACCTGCCCGGTGCTGGAAGGTTAAGAGGAGATGTTAGCTTCGGCGAAGCATTGAATTGAAGCCCCAGTAAACGGCGGCCGTAACTATAACGGTCCTAAGGTAGCGAAATTCCTTGTCGGGTAAGTTCCGACCTGCACGAATGGTGCAACGATCTGGACACTGTCTCAGCCATGAGCTCGGTGAAATTGTAGTATCGGTGAAGATGCCGATTACCCGCTACGGGACGAAAAGACCCCGTGCACCTTTACTATAGCTTAGTATTGACTTTGGACAAGTGATGTGTAGGATAGGTGGGAGACTTTGAAGCGCCGTCGCCAGGCGGTGTGGAGTCATTGTTGAAATACCACCCTTTACTTGTTCGGAGCCTAACCTCATTATTGAGGGACAGTGCTTGGTGGGTAGTTTGACTGGGGTGGTCGCCTCCAAAAGAGTAACGGAGGCTTCTAAAGGTTCCCTCAGCACGCTTGGTAACCGTGCGTAGAGTGCAATGGCAAAAGGGAGCTTGACTGAGAGACATACAGGTCGATCAGGTACGAAAGTAGAGCATAGTGATCCGGTGACACCGCATGGAAGGGTCATCGCTCAAAGGATAAAAGGTACGCCGGGGATAACAGGCTGATCTCCCCCAAGAGCTCACATCGACGGGGGGGTTTGGCACCTCGATGTCGGCTCGTCACATCCTGGGGCTGGAGAAGGTCCCAAGGGTTGGGCTGTTCGCCCATTAAAGTGGCACGCGAGCTGGGTTCAGAACGTCGTGAGACAGTTCGGTCTCTATCTGTAGTGGGCGTTAGAAATTTGAGTGGACCTGATCCTAGTACGAGAGGACCGGATTGGACCAACCTCTGGTGCACCAGTTGTTCCGCCAGGAGCATTGCTGGGTAGCTACGTTGGGAAGGGATAAGCGCTGAAAGCATATAAGCGCGAAACCCACCACAAGATGAGATTTCTTTAAAGGACCGTGGGAGACGACCACGTTGATAGGCCACAGGTGTAAAGGCAGCAATGTCATAGCCGAGTGGTACTAATAATCCGTAAAGCTTGATGCGATTCCCACGCCTTGCAAGAGGTGTGGGGACTTGAATGCTTTATCTTGAGTTTATCTATATTCTTTGTTTCTTAAATATGTCAACTTATTAGGAGTTGGATAGGGCGTTTAAAGACGTGTTATGCCAAACTCAAAGACTTAAGGTGGTTATGGCAACGGGGCTCACCTCTTCCCATTCCGAACAGAGAAGTTAAGCCCGTTAGCGCAGATGGTACTGCTATTTGTGGGAGAGTATGTCACCGCCTTTCTTTGAAGACCCTTGCATTAAGTTGTAAGGGTCTTTTTTTTTGCATAATCTTGTGTGAGGTCCCGCTGCGTAGCGGGATTAATTCCCACAGCTTTTCATACTGCGTGCAAGCACTTGTATTCAAAGGTGGTCATTTAATATGTCACCGCCTTTCTTTGAAACCCTTCATCATTCATTTGGTGAAGGGTTTTTTTATACCCGAAAGTCAGAGATACTCTATTCTATACTTCAGAGAAGTTCTTCATTAACCAATAGTTATTTTCAATTTTGGTTTTCATTGTAAATTTCAATATAATATATGGATAGATAAAGCTTGATTTTATGCCTTTATTTAAAAGATGATTCATATCAGGTTTAATATCTTTTAGGAGAAACTTAAAAGTTGTTTTGTTTTAATAACTTTATTTTTGCCCTATAATTTATATACTATGAATAAAGGAATTTATATCGCCACGCTGGAATCCCACAGTGGTAAATCTATGATCTCACTGGGACTAATGAGAACCCTACTTGGTAAGATGGTAAAAGTAGGATACTTTAGGCCTATTATTAATGATGTTGTAGAAGGCGAACGAGACAACCATATAGATACTGTTTTAAGTTATTTCGATTTAAAAATTCCATACGAAGATACTTATGCGTTTACCCGAAGTGAAGTGATTCAGAAAAGGAATGAGGGAAAATCTGGTGAGATCATGGATACCGTTATCAGCAAGTATAAAAAGCTGGAAGAAGAATTCGATTTTATACTTGTAGAAGGAAGTGATTTTTCTGGAGAGGGGAGTGTTTTTGAATTTGATGTTAATGTAGTAATTGCCAAAAACCTTGGTATTCCTGTTATAATAGTTGTTAGTGGGCAGTTTAAAAACTGGGAAGAACTTTTAGGCAATCAACAAATGGCTTATCGAGCTTTTAAAGATAAAGAAGTGCAGGTAATGGCCATGGTAAGTAATAAAATTCAGCAAGATAACCTGGAGCCGGCTAAAAAAAATATGCGAGGCTTTCTACCCGAAGATGTTGGTGTATTTGCAATCCCTTTAATAGATACACTTAATAATCCTACCTTAAAAGAGATCGTAAAAGTATTAGATGGGAAGGTTTTATTTGGCCACGATTTTCTTGATAATCAAACAGGGAATTTTGGGGTTGGAGCTATGCAGTTACGCAATTATCTAACCACCTTAAAAAATGAAAGTCTTGTAATTACACCTGGCGATAGAGCAGATATTATTCTTGGTGCCCTTCAGGCAAATATTTCCAGTAATTACCCGAGAATCTCAGGGATAATTCTAACCGGTGGTCTAACACCCGAAGAATCAATTTTAAAATTAATTGAAGGTTTATCTGACATAGTTCCTATGATTTCAGTTCAGGAAGGAACTTTTGCCGTAACCAATAAAGTAGGTGCCATTAAGTCTAATATTTATGCAGACAGTATTCAGAAGATACAAACTACCATAAGTATTTTTGAACGTTATGTTTCTTTTGATCCTTTGGTTGAAAAGTTGATTAACTATAAGCCCCAGGGAATTACTCCAAGAATGTTTCAATACAGTCTGGTTAAACGAGCCAGACAAAGTAAAAAGCATATTGTATTGCCTGAAGGAACTGACGAGCGTATTCTTACCGCGGCCAAGCGCCTAATAGATATGGACCTGGTAGAACTCACTTTGCTGGGAGATGTGGATGCTATACATAAAACGGTTGCTAAAATTGCTTTAGATCTTGATTTTTCAAAAGTAAATATTATAGATCCTATTAATTCCCCAAATTTCCAGGATTATGCCGAAACTTTCTACGAGTTGAGAAAGCATAAAGGTGTGAATATGGATATGGCCAAGGATCGAATGAGTGATGTGTCTTATTATGGAACAATGATGATTCATAAAGGTCACGCTGACGGGATGGTGTCTGGAGCAGCACATACTACGCAACACACGATATTACCGGCACTTCAGTTTATTAAAACCAAACCAAATGTTTCAGTGGTTTCTTCAGTATTCTTTATGTGTTTAGAGGATAGAGTTTCAGTATTTGGAGACTGTGCCATCAATCCAAATCCTACAGCCGAAGAATTATCAGAAATCACTATTTCTTCAGCTGAAAGTGCTTCGTCCTTTGGTATCGAACCAAAAATTGCGATGCTATCCTATTCATCTGGATCTTCAGGGAAGGGAGCCGATGTGGATAGAGTAAGAGAAGCTACTGAAATTGTTCGGAAAAGAAGACCAGATCTAAAAATAGAAGGGCCCATTCAATATGATGCTGCAGTAGATATTAGCATTGGTAAAAGTAAACTACCAGAATCTGAAGTTGCAGGACAGGCAAATGTTTTAATTTTCCCCGATTTAAATACAGGAAACAACACTTATAAAGCGGTGCAAAGAGAAACTGGAGCACTTGCCATTGGGCCTATGCTTCAAGGCTTGAATAAGCCGGTAAACGATTTAAGCCGCGGATGTACCGTTGCCGACATATATAATACAGTTATTTTAACCGCCATTCAGGCACAAGGAATATAATTCAATATGAAAAATATTTTAATTATAAATTCAGGAAGTTCATCTTTAAAATTTCAATTAATCCAGATGCCAGCAGAAGTGGTGTTAGCTTCAGGAATGGTGGAACGAATTGGCCTGGATGGTGCTAAACTTCATTTTAAAACAGATAAGGAATCAATTTCTGAAGAGCTTTCAGCGAAAGATCACTCAATAGCTTTAGAGGCCATTACCAATCTTTTAATGAGCCCTGAAAAAGGTGTGATTAAGAATGCCGAAGATATAGCTGCTATTGGACACCGGGTTGTTCATGGAGGAGATAATTTTTCTAAGACAGTAGAAGTAAACGCTGAAGTTAAAGCTAAAATAAAAGATTTTTTCTCCCTGGCGCCATTGCACAATCCTGCCAATTTGGAAGGAATAGAAGTGGCTGAAAAACTTTTTCCAAAAGCCAGGCAAGTTACTGTTTTTGATACAGCTTTTCATAGAACTATTCCTAAAAGAGCTGCGCAATATGCTATTCCGAAGGAATTTTTTGAAGAAAAACATATTCAACTATATGGATTTCATGGGATTAGTCACAAATTCGTGACAGAGAAGGCTATAGACCATCTTAAAACTGAGAATTCAAAAATTATAAGTATTCACTTAGGAAATGGTTGCAGTATGACCGCGGTGCATAATGGTAAAAGTATAGATCATTCGATGGGCTTTTCACCGGTTAATGGACTTATTATGGGAACCAGAAGCGGTGACATAGACCAATCGGTTATTTTTTATCTAATAGATCAATTAGGTTATTCTCCACAAGAAGTGAGTGATATTTTGCACAAAGAAAGTGGGATGTACGGACTTACCGGTTTTAGTGATCTTAGGGATATCGAAGAAAATGCATCGAAAGGAAATAGACAATGCCAATTAGCATTGGATATGAATGCCTACCGAATTAAAAAATATATTGGTGCTTATGCTGCTGCAATGAATGGCGTGGATGCCCTGATATTTACTGCCGGAATTGGAGAAAACAGTGATGTAATTAGAAGTTTAGTGTGTAATGATATGGATTTCTTAGGAATTGAACTTAACGAGGAAAAGAATAAGGAACGTTCAAAAAAATTGAGAACTATAAATGCTGATGATTCTAAGGTGAAAATTTTGGTTATTCCTACAAATGAAGAATTGGAAATCGCTAAACAAGCCTATAAACTAGAAACTAAGGCCGAGGAAGTATAGTGTTTAGATTAGGTATTTACTTACCGTGATTAATTGGTTTCGTAAAGAATCAGAAGAATGTTTATGCGATAAAAGGGTGTTTCTCAATTTTCCATCGGTTAATAAGCCAAGAGTGTGTTTTAATTGTTTACCGAAATAGTTCTCCATATCGGTACATATTCTTCCTGTTTTTAAATTAGAAGAAGAACTTAATTTTTTCTGCATTTTTACTACCTCCTTTTTACATTTAACTATAAGTTCGTCCAGATACTTCTGATCTCGAGCGTCTAGAATATGTTTATCCAAATCATTTTTAAGCGCTTTTTTATGATTGTATAAGGACTTAAAAAGACGCTTTAAATAAGGCTTTTTGGTGGTTAAAATAGCATGTTTATAGTATATCGCAGCAGTATAATTGGCGATATAATAATTTTCAAGATAATCTACTTCAGAAGGTTTCCTCAACATCACTTTCAGCTTTCAAATTTCAACGAATATTTTAAGAAGTAGGGTTGATATTCATATTGAAATTACAAGAATTAAGAAGAATTCGCTGTTAAATAAGAAGAAACAATTACTAAAAAATTCTTAATATGAAAGCCGTAATTTTATTAGTTCTACTAATGAATTCAATTATATTAGGTTATAAAATTACATTTCTTCTTTATGTGAACAGTGAACAGTTTTAATCATAATAAAATATAAGCATAAAAAAGCCTGTAACTTTTCTTGTTACAGGCTTTAAATTTAGTTCGCTTCTATTATTTAAGCGACTCATATAATATTTCGGATGCTTTATTTGAAGAAGCAGGGTTTTGGCCG
This sequence comes from Salegentibacter mishustinae, assembly GCF_002900095.1. Taxonomy (NCBI): domain Bacteria; kingdom Pseudomonadati; phylum Bacteroidota; class Flavobacteriia; order Flavobacteriales; family Flavobacteriaceae; genus Salegentibacter; species Salegentibacter mishustinae. The sequence continues at coordinate 1,046,903 of NZ_LLKN01000002.1, forward strand.
GTAATCAAATTACCATCTTTAAGCACCTGAACTCCCCAGTCATCTGTTTTAGAATAAATCCCTCCGTTTTCTTTTAGCATATTTTCCACTAAAAATGGAACTACATTCGTTAATTGCACCGCTTCTTCTTCCGTATTAGTAAAACCGGTTACTTTTTTTCCTTTTACTAAAGGTTCACCATTTTCATTTTTTACGTTTTTAAGAGCTGCCGGTGCGTGACACACAAAACCAATTGGTTTATGCTGCTTGTTAAAGGCTTCTATCAAGGATATGGAAGTTTTATCTTCTGCCAGATCCCAAAGCGGACCGTGGCCTCCAGGGTAGAATACAGCGTCAAAATCTTCAGCATTAAGCGTTTCTAATTTTACCGTGTTGTTAATCACTTTTTGAGCTGCTTCGTCTTTGTAGTAACGTTTAGTATCTTCGGTTTGAGCTTCTTCTCCTTCGCTATTTGGATCGATTGGTGCTTTTTCCACCATTGGGTGTGGCAACAGTTATATCAACCCCCTTATCTAATAAGTTGTAATAAGGTGCTGCGAACTCTTCAATCCAAAATCCTGTTTTTTCTCCTGTGTCTCCCAATTTGTCATGAGAGGTTAATACAAATAGTACTTTCATATCTTTCATTTTTTCTTTATTCATTTAAGTATTTGAAACTTCTTAACTACGCACTGCTTTTTCAATTGGAGTCTCGCCATCAAGAATTTCAAAAATTTGGCTCTGCTTAACGTCATTGTCCAGTACTTCTACTAGAGTTTGAGCAACATTGGCCCGGGAAATACTTTCCTGTTCTTCTAATTTCTCTTTTAATTGAATTTTACCAGAACCCTCTTCATTGGTAAGTGCTCCCGGTCTAACAATCGTATAAGCTAAACCGCTCTTTTGTAAATAATCATCAGCATTCCCTTTGGCTTTAAGATAATCTTCAAGCTCTCCACCAATACTGGGATTGTCTGCGCCCATGGAACTAAGCATCACAAATTTTTCAGCTCCTGCATTTTTGGCTGCATCTGTAAATCTTTTAGCACCTTCCTGGTCAATTTCAACAACCTTTTTTCCACCTGAACCTGCTGCAAAAATAACCTTGTGAGCACCTTTTACAGCTTCATTTAAATCTTCCTCCAGGTCACCAAGTACAGTTGCCACATTTTCTTTTTCAAAATGCTTTTTTTGCTCCTGTTTTCTAACCATCGCAATGGGTTGGTATTTTTCGGATTTTTTTAATAAGTCGATAATTATTCTTCCCGTGCTACCGTTCGCGCCGGCAACTAATACATTTTTCTTTTTCATAGCTATTTTTTTATTTAAATATAATATATAATCTATTGGTTAATTCTAACGAGATTTAGGATAAGCTTATGATTACTTTTCCCTGTGCTCTTCCAGTAGAAAGGTATTGATAGGCATTAACTCCATCCTCAAAAGAATAAATTAGATCTACTATTGGTTTAATATCACCTTCTTCAACCATGGTTTTGATCTCATTCAATTGGGCTGAATTGGGCTGCATCCAGGTGTGTTTATAAACTGCCGATTTATCTTTAACCAGTTTTGATAATTGTTCTGGTAATTCATAATCATTGATTCCCATTATTTTGGCCGATTCTTCACTAGGCGGACCTGCTATTGAAGTTACGACTCCACCTTCTTTAATAATTTCGAAGGCATCAAACGTATAATCATCACCCAAGGTGTCAAAAACGATATCCAAATTATTCGCAACTTCTTTATAATCTTCCTCTTTATAATCTATTACCCTATCAGCTCCCAGGGCCTTCACCCAATCTACATTTTTAGTACTGGTAGTTGTATAAACGATAGCTCCTTTTGCTTTGGCATACTGAATGGCAAAACTACCCACACCACCGGAGCCGGCGTGAATAAGAATTCTATCATCCTCTTTTATTCCAGCTTTTTCAAGAGCCTGGATCGCGGTAAGGCCTGTTAACGGAAGTCCTGAAGCTTCTTCAAAAGAAATATTTTCCGGTTTTTTAGCAACTTTATCGCTGTTTATGGTTACAAATTCTGCTACCGTACCCATTTGTTCGTGTGGCACCCTGGCGTAAATTTCATCGCCTACCTCAAAATTAGTTACCTCATTGCCCTTTTCCGCAACAACGCCACTAACATCAAATCCTATGGTTACCGGAAGATCCAGCGGTACCATTTCTTTTAAATATCCCTGTGCCATTTTATAATCAATAGGATTTAGAGAAGCAGCTTTAACTTCAACTAAAATATCATTTGCCTGTACCGATGGTTTTTCGATCTCATTGATGGATAAACTTTCTTTAATTTCTCCGTATTTTACTATTTGTAGTGCTTTCATATCAATTGCTTTTTATTTCAAGAATTTATTTATCAGTAAGTTAATATTAATTATTTGTCATTCTGCTTTTCTGAAAGAATATCAGACCATTTATTCAGCGTATCTTTTAAAAGCATTATTTCTGTAAGGCTTACATCTTCCGTTAATAAAGTATTTAGAAGTTTTTCCGGGATTGGGACTGCTTTATTTTTTAGCTCCTTTCCTTTTGCCGTAAGTTGAATAAATACACTTCTTTCATCTTTTTTGGAGCGTTTACGACGCAGCAACTCCATTTTCTCCATACGCTTTACCAGGGGAGATAGGGTATTGGTATTCAGCAATAATTTTTCTCCTATTGTATTCATCGATATATTATCGTTTTCCCATAATACCAGTAAAACTAAATACTGCGGATAAGTTAAGCCCATTTCTTCCAAAAAGGGTTTGTAGGCTTTTGTAATTAGTCTTGAAACCGAATAAATAGGAAAACAGATCTGATTGTTCAATTTTAATTGCTCATCATCCATACTATTTCTTTTTAGAGTTTCTCCAGGCTCTCCACGCGCCGGAAGACCAAAGGGCCCAGGCTATAAGCACCGGTTGAAAGAAAAGCCTTATTAATCTTGCTCTATCTGAATCTAAAGCTCCAAAGGCATCTTTGCCATCTAAATACTGTGCAACATTACCGGGAAAAACAAGTACAAAGAAAATCGCTAACGCCCAGCCAATTGTAGCACGTTGCTTTTTCCAAAATAGTAGTGCGAGGCCTAATGCCATTTCAACTATCCCTGACAAAATAACTACTAAATCTTTACTTAATGGAAGCCAATCTGGCACCTGAGCCTGGAATTCTATTCTATTAAATGTTAAGTGGCTAAAGCCAGCATAAGTCATAAATAGAGCAAGTAAGACTCTAAAAATGTTTTGCGTTAGTGTTGTTTCAACTTTTCCTTTCATTACTTTATATTTTTTATCGTGCAAAATTAAATCGTGCACGATACAAATTTAAGTAACTTAAAAGGTTCCAATACCGATTTCTAATAGAATTCGTTTATTAGAGATAAGAAAGATCTATTTTTTTAAATGTTAGGAAGAATATTGAGAGAAATATTAATGGAAATAGTGCGGATACAGGAGGAAATATGAGTTTAGAGTAGAGTTTAATGAGTAATAATAAATAAAGCTCAGTCAAATACTTGATAGAGCTTTTTTATCTTTCTATACTACTTCATTTTTTAATTCCAGGTTTTTATCAAAAGCCTCAATGTTTTGAAGGGTTGTTGTGGTTATTTCATCCATTGCTTCTTTGGTGAAATATGCCTGATGTGAAGTTATCAATACATTTGGAAAGCTGATTAACTTCAGAATAAGATCATCTTCAATTATACTTTCAGAGAGATCTTCAAAAAACAGTTTTTCTTCCTGCTCATAAACATCAATTCCTAAGTATCCTATTTTCTTGCTAGTTAGACCCGTTATCACATCGGCGGTATTGATTAGTGCACCCCTGCTGGTATTTATAATCATAACGCCGTCTTTCATCAATGCAATTGACTTTTCATTTACTATATGTTTGGTGCTAGCATTTAGCGGGCAGTGCAAAGACAAAATATCACACTGCTGGAAGACTTCGTCTAAGGATAGGTATTCTACACCCTGCTGAACCAGTTCATCAGACTTCGAAACATCAAAGGCAATAATCTTACATCCAAAACCTTTTATTATACGACAAAAGGTTGCGCCTATTTGTCCTGTACCAATAACTCCTATGGTTTTACCGTAAAGATTAAATCCTATAAGATTTTTTAGAGAAAAGTTTCCTTCCCGAACCCTGTTGTAGGCTTTATGGGTTTTTCTATTTAAGGTTAAGATCAACGCTACGGCGTGCTCTGCAACAGCCTCGGGGGAATAAGCAGGAACTCTTACAACTTTTATGTTGTTACTTTTTGCGGCTTCAATATCTACATTATTAAAACCGGCACATCTTAAAGCAATTAGTCTAATTCCATTTTTTGAAAGAATTTTTATTGTATTCTTATCAACCCTATCGTTCACAAAAATGCATACGGCGTCAAAGCCATTGGTTAAACTCGCTGTATCTTTATTGAGAGCAGTTTCAAAAAATGAAAAAGTATAGCGGCTATCTATTGAATAATTTTCAAAGTATTCCTGATCGTAAGATTTTGTACTAAATACGGCAATTTTCATTTCGTTTGTTTTACAGAACAGGTGCTTATTCCGAAGGGAGCATAAAGTGGACAAAAGCTAATAAAACTTGTTAAAACGAATATACCGGCAAGTACTAAAAGCACAATACCCACTGTTCCTGAAATTGTTCCTGTAAAATAAAGTAACCCTATAATTGCAGCTATTATTAATCTAATAATTTTATCTGCTGAACCCATATTTTTTCTCATCGTATAAATATTAAAGCGTCAGTATAAAATCAAAGTTAAGCTATCTACAACTGCTATAAACTGATTACCGTCAGGTTATTTGGTAAATGATGGGATCTAAAGTTTGTGGAGGAGTTTATACAATCTTCAGGATAAGAAATTTTAGGTTATTAGTGGCAATTGAGGAATAAAAGAAATTCCGTAGAAAAAATAACGGAGGTGCAAAGCACCTCCGTTGGGATTAAATTTGTTCAACAAAGTCTGAAAAAACTTTTTTATGGTGTTCCAGGTCTAGATTTGGTGATACTGATACCCTGGCAATATAATCTTTGTCATCTTCTTTCGTGGTTCCTTGGGTAGAAGTTGCAGGTATGGTCCAGTAGCATCCTTTTAATTGTCCATAACTCACACAATACTTACTTTCATTAGGAATTTCACTAATCATCATATTGATGAGCTTTTGATTCAGGGCTCTTTTATATGACTCTCTTTCCTCTTCTGTATTACCTTTAGTAGGAAGATCCAGTGAAAAAACAGAAGGTGTAAAGCCTTGGTCAGCCAAATCTTCTGAAACGAAATTAATTTTAGCCTCAGGCAATTTTTTTTCGATAAAGCTTACAAATTCACGTGTGTTTTTATAAGCATCTTTAATCCTTTGATTCATTGAAGGCAATTGTTCAGCTAATATTTCAACTTGAAGATCTGTAGCCTCGTTATCGCATAGTTTAAGATGTTTTTCTATGACGGACATTAATTCTTCAGCTTTTTCATTGGCAACACAATAACCGGCCGTACATTTTCCGCCACTCGGAAATTTCGAACCACTAACGTATGAGATAGTTCTAATAGAGGATAGGATGCCATCTTTACTTAAAAACTGAATATTTGGACAAAATGTTTGGTCCAGGATAAAAACGGGATCGATGGCAACTTCATCGTTAGTAGTTTTTCTGGTCTTGCTCAAAACAGCTCTTAACTCTTCCAAATCTGGAACTTCAACTCTTGGGTTTGTAGGAATTTCAGCAATAATATATGGAACAGCACCTTCTCTGGCAACCTGTGCCAGAACCCTATCTGTACTTTTAACCATATCGTTATTACCATCTACGGGTAAATCTAGAATTTCAACTTTTTTAACGCAGGCAGCAACCCTTCTTGCCTGGTCATTAGTTCCGCCATAGCAGTTTGGGGGAACAATAATTTTAATGTCTTTCCCTGGGTGTTTTTCCAGGGCGTCGTCAATAAGGCCCATCATTATAGCGTACTGAATGGAAAGTCCGCAAGAACCAAGCTGAACATTAGATTTTGTTGCGGTGATCTTGTGAATTGAATCTACTACTCTTGCTTTGTTAGTTTCTACATCGTTCTTTCTTTTAGTTGAAGAAGATTTCCCTATTAGTTGTTGTAGCGCAGAATACGAATCGTCTGGTGTCATGGCGATGGTCTCTCTTCTTCGTACGTGCTGGATTTCAGAAACGTAATCTTCATTTTGCGCACCATTTACCAGTAAAAGACTTCCTAATGGAGGATGAAGACTTATTAAAAAGTCAATTTTCGGATTAAGGTTCACAGTGCCCATTTCATCATTTTGAGAAATGAAAATGGTACTTCCATTAAAGTCAGAGATATCATCTGTGCTTTCAACTTGTTTTAATTCGAAATTATATCCATAAACCCTACGAACTGCTTCAAAATCGAAAAAATCGGGCAATTCACCTGTATAGAGAATTTGAGTATTCTTCTTGTCGAATAAATTCTTTCTAAGGATAGCTAAAACAGGGATTGTTTTTGAAGAAAAACTAATTACATTATCTGGCTTTAGATTATTTAAATGAGCAATTCCCCATTCCAGAACCGAAGATAGGGGATGACCTAACCGAATATAGTCGAAAGCAGTTGGTAATTCACTAAGCGCCAATTTTTTAGAATTATCGGCCTTGTACAAAGCTTCAAATTGTTTTAGGAACTGGGTTTTCGCCAAACTTTCATTATAGATATCCAATCTATGGGTGGTTAGCTTCAGCCAGTCGGTTGGCATATTTTTTAATACCTCTTGAATATAGTTAAGCAGTTTATTTTCTTTCATCGTCTTTCTTTTAAAGAGCTCGAAAATAAAGATTTATTAGGTGGGAATAAAATAGCTTAACAAGATGTTTGCATGGTACAGGAACATCTATTTATAAATATAGATTTTGTAGATCATTGAAGTTATCTCTTTTTGATTTGCATTAATTCAAGTTCCAAATAACTAAAATATTATCGGTGTAAATTATATCGCTTGGGGCGAAACCATTCGATATTGAGCTTGTTCCTCTAATTACGATCTCATTCAAATTGTTATTATCGGTGAATAACCTCATTCCTGAATCGAAATTATTTCCATAATTAATTTTTCTAACCTGCTCCATTTTAATATCAGAAGCTTCACTAATTAATTTAGCTTTATAAGGATTTGTGGTTACTACAAGTTCCAGAAGGATACAGACTTGTTAGCTTAAATATTCTTTTTATTTGGATTTTAAAACTGTTCTTTTTTTTGCCAATAACCTTTATTTGCTAAAGCGATGTTATGAGCAGTATTCAAGGCAGATCCTAATTTTAAAGTTTGGAAAGTTGCTTTTCTAAATCGGGATTTGAAGGTCTTTTTGCGTCAACATCTATTAAATTTCCATTTTTGTCGATTAATATAAACCGTGGAATTCCACTAATTCCGAAATTCTCTTTAAATGTTTCATCTTGAAATGCAACTAATTGAATACTTGCATTTAAATTTTTATCATTTAAAAATTTCCTCCAATTTGCTATTTTATCTTTCTTGTCGATAGAAATAGAAACAAAATTTACATTAGGAAATTTCTTTTGAAGTTTTTTTAAAGATGGGATTTCTTCAATGCATGGTCCGCACCAGGTGGCCCAAATATCAATGTAGGTAGTCTTACCTTTAAAATCTTTTAAAGACAATGTATCTCCTGTTTGATTTTGCAATTCAAAATAAGGTGCGGGATTTCCTTTCTCTAATCTTTTTAGTGAAACATAAGTTTTATTGATTTCTTCTTTAAAAGAATTCTCCTGAACAGCTTGGGTAACAAGTTCATTTACTTCGTCAATTGGATCGTCTAAACTTAAACCAAGTCGAAGAGCATATTTAATCAACTCGTCTTTCGTTTTTCCCTTCGGAAAATCTTTATCTACTTCCTTCTGTAAGCTACCCTTAAAAACGAACTGTTTAAAAGTATAATATATTTTATAACTTTAAACAGTAATTATGAAGAAGAGTAGATATTCACCACAGCAAATCGCAAAGATTTTAAAGGAGTTTGATAACGGAAAAACGGCCGCAGAAATCAGCCGTGAATATGGCATTAGTACAGCTGCATTCTACAAGTGGCGGGAACGTTATGGCGGTATGAACGGCAAGGAGCTGAAGCGCCTGAAGGACCTTGAGGAGGAGAACCGAAGGCTGAAGCAGATGTATGCCAATCTATCCCTGGATCATCAAATGGCCAAAGAAATCATCGAAAAAAAGCTTTAGAGCCCTGCCGTAAAAGAACCATAGCCAAAGAACTTACGCGTTACGGTATTAGCAGGGCGTGCCGTGTTTTAAATATGAGTAAAAGCGTTTTTTATTACAGGCCAATTCCAAAGGATGATACTGCTATCGAAGAGGCTCTACAACAGAAAGCTAAAGAACATAGCGAAGAAGGCTTCTGGATGGCTTACGATCGTCTAAGGAGTGAAGGCAAGCCCTGGAACCATAAACGGGTGTACAGGGTCTATAAAAAACTTGGTTTAAGTTTGAGACGAAAGGTAAAAAAGCGTTTACCTGCCAGGGTTAAAGAACCCCTGGAGGCTCCCATAGCTCCTAATCGTTGCTGGAGTATTGATTTTGTGACCGATGTCCTAGAAAACAAAAGACGCTTCCGTGGCTTAACCGTAATTGATGATTACAACCGAGAAGCATTGCATATAGAAATTGATTTTTCACTACCCAGCAAACGTGTCGTCTGGGTATTGAACCATTTGATTAATCGCAGGGGAAAACCCAAAAAAATAAGAATGGATAATGGTCCTGAATTTGTTGCTAAGATCGCTTCAGAATGGAGCCAGATGCAAGAAATCGACTTTCAGTATATTCAACCTGGGAAACCAACCCAGAATGCTTTTATAGAGAGATTCAATGGAACATATCGAAGAGGCGTTCTCAATAAGTACCTCTTTGAAGATCTAAATCAGGTAAGGGAACAAACCGAGACCTGGATGGAAGATTACAACAATGTAAGACCACATAATGCACTGGGAAAAATGGCCCCCGTAGCATACGCAAAAACTCATTCTCCTGTCGGTACCGACAGGAGAATGAAAAATGATATTTTTGGACAATCAAGCAGTTCTAATTAGGGGAAGCTTACACTTCAAAAATGCTAGCTTAAACTGCCCATTATAATTTGATAATTTTTCTTGAGCCAGCCATTCGTAGTAAGATTTGACCGTGCTTTGATAAGTAATCGAATTTTGAAAGTTTGTAGTATCCTGATATTTAAAATCTTTGACTTCAGCTAAGTAATTTTCTGATACAGCAAAATTCGGGTCTTTAGTTAGATGAGGATGGATTTTTGAGTAGAGGATAAGGTTGTTTTGATATTCATATTCTAACTCATTATTTTCTACTTCTCTAAAATCACGCGAAAGATCAGCAGTCTTTGAAAGTTGAGAATTCTTTCTCGAATTCATCTTTTGCAAAAAATCCTTTTCACTTAGTTTAAAGTCTACATTTTTTGATAATTGTTTTTCTAGAAGATAGGTGTTGATTTTTTTGGTTTCTCCCGTATATTCTACTGCATTTGGGAAACCTTTAGCATCAATCTGTATTTCGATGTGATCTTTTTTCTGAATATACAAAGGAATAGAACTTTGACCAAGCGAAAGAACATAGTAACCATTTTGATTTAAACTAAGCGTATCTTTAAGTCTAAATGAATTGCTTAAAATCTTTTTTTCATATAGAAAATCATTTCCGGAAATAAAGATTATTTCATTTTCTGCATTGTCAACATTAATTTCTACCGTAGTAAATTCTTTATCTTTTTTACATCCGTGAAATATTGAAAAGAATATCAGGGCTATAATTTTTAATTTTGTTTTCATATACTCTTATTTGAATAAATTCGTACAAGGGTTCTGGTTTCCGCCAGTTGGCCGAGTAGGGGACGCTTTCTCATCGGCGTAGTATTGGTTTTTTGGTCAAGTTAAGGTTGCTTTCTATTGGCGATTAACGGTTCTAACCCACAGTTTTTATTTGAAAAATTTCTCAGCATTTTCCCAAATTTGATATTTACTATGTTCGCCTAAATAGTAATAGAATTTTCCGTCTGGTTTAATTAGAATATAATTTCCATATCTAATTGGGTAAGGGAAAAATAGCTTTTTAAGCAAATTATCTTCGTCTTCTATCCAATTTATCCTTTTTTGATGGTTGTATTCAAGATTATCACATTCAGATGAGTGTATCCAGAATTGCTTTATATTTTCAATTTTGTGAAGATTTTTTAGGTAATCTCTATCTAAAACATTCCATCCTGATCTGGAATTTTTGGTTTCGTTCTTTTTCGGATATGCCGTTAAGTAGTTTATAACAATTTTCTGAGTTGAGTCAATTTGATTATCAGTCAATTCAGTTAAATATGATTTCAGATATTTAAAAGTGTTTTTGTCCAGTTGGCCAAATTTCTGTCGAGTTATCAAAAGTCCGATTTGAGTAGTATCGTTTTCTAAATACAAGTCTAAATTTTTATTGTAATCTTTTGTTTTAATGAACATCTGTTTGCTTATTTTTTCCCCGCTCTCGTTATAGAAAACTATAGGTTTTTCCTGTCCAAAAGCCAAAGAAGTAAATATGATAAATAAAAATGTTAATCTCATAGTTAGAAGTTTAATCACAGGTTTTAAACGGCCTCGATTATTGCAAAAAGCGTGTAGGGAAGAGCTAGCTTGTTGGTTGAACCAGGTTTAATCCCTCCAGAGGGTTTAATTCCCCGAGGTTGCCTCGAAATTTCAAAATGTTTTTCCAACTCATACCTCTAGGGCTTGCCAGGAGGTTCTATATTTTAGACTTCTAAAATATAGAATTTTAGCTAAACCCAAGCTATTTTCCTTAACCAAGGTTGTAGCGCGTTTTATACTATTGGTATACAAAAGTCAACAATAGCTTTTTTATCTGGGTGTTCATTTGGATTGTTATAATAAATTTCAAATGGATCTTTATCTGCTTTTTGATATCCATTTTCATTCATCCATATAAATAAGCCTGTCCAGGATTTTTCGAATTCAGTCATATTTATTTTAAAATGGCCAACTATATATTTTCCCCTTTCAATATTTTTTTCGTGAATTTGATGGCTAGTTTCCGTAGGTTTTTCTAGTATTAGACACGCACTCATTCTAATTTTATCCGGTTCCGTTACTTTAAAGCTATCGTGATAAATCGTAACCATTTTAGAGTCCTCACTCATCAAATTCTTTGGGGTTGCCCAAAGTAAAATCTTTTGGTATGCCAGTCCTAGATTTTGAGGTCCAGTACACGATACGCAAGCAAGGTTTAAATCTGAAAATTCTTTAATTTGAATATCTGCTTTCATTATAATCCAATTTTTAATGTTGTTAATGATGCAAATATATTTTTCAATATCAGGATATGCTTGTCCAATCTTGCTTTCTAGTTGCCGAATCTTGCTAAACTTGTTAGGATTTTGAAATTGAAATTCTTTTGGACTGATGCCATAAATTTTTTTAAATGTTTTAGAAAAACTTGACATGGAGGAGAATCCGAATTTAAAAGCAGTTGTTTTTATAGTGTTTTTTCGATGTACTAGATCTAAGGCAGCTCTTTCTATTCTCTTCCTGGTCACATATTCATTTAAAGTTTCTCCGGTTACAAATTTGAATACTCTATGAAAATGATATTCAGAAAAATGTGCCCGGGCTGCTACTATTTTTAAAGATAAGTCAGCATCCAGATTTTTTTCGATGAATGAGAATACGCGACTAAGGCGATGAGTATAATCTTCTTTTAAGTCAATGTTAGTTCTTCTCATTCTGAAAATGCTGTACAAGGGTCCCGGTTATCGCCAGGTAGCGGAATAGGGGACGCGGAATTATCGGCTTAGTATTGTTTTTTGGTTAAGTTAATTATTTTCTTACTAACGCTGCCGGCTATTGGTGATTAACCGTCGTTACCTAAAGTAGGTTTTCTAATAGTATGTTATAGTTCTATAACTTATTTTGGAGAGCTTATCATTTTGGTTAAAATATTTTCTTTCAATCCAATTACCAATAGAGTCATATTTATATTCCATTGTAAAGTTTAGAATTTTGTTTTCATCAAATCTTCCTGTAGTAATATTTATTGGATTTCCATATTGATCATAATCTTTGGTTACATAGTTAGCGTCATTATTAATTTTTGGCCATAAATTAATCTGTTTATAAACATTGGTGGTCGTAGTATCTAAATATGTATATATATGTATATGTAATTGTTAAACAAACTCTTTATCATCATAGTCTTCGTACCGAATTAATCTATTAAAATCATCAAATTGGTATAAACGTTTTGTTTTGTAATTATTTCTTGAGACCGAGGTAATAATTTCTTTATCTGAAGTTATTTTATGTTTAGATGAAGCCATATCGCTATTCTTTAGAACTATGGAGTCATTTAAATATTTATAAGTTGTTATACTTGTATCAATAGGATCATCATAATGAATCCTTATCTTTTTTATTAAACGGTGCTCTTTGTCGTATCTATAAATCGATTTTGAACTATCTAGAGGAGATTCTTTTTTAAGATCAAAAGATGAAAGTTGTGTTCTGTAACCATCTTTATTAAAATATAATTTTGCACCTTCCCGCATAAGGATGTTATCATCTTCTAAAACATAAGTAGAATCACTAAGGTGTTTTACTCTATATGTTTTAGTCTCTATTGTTTTCACTTGTCCAATTAAGTTTTCTTGGAATAAATCATTTTTTATCAGATTATTTTTAATCTGACCAGAAGCGATAAAAAAATTGAAAATAAATATTGGAAGTAGAATCTTTCTATACATATTTTTGGCAAAGGTTTGGATTAAAAGACGAGTAGCGGGAGTAGGGAGGCGGACTTGTCGGCTAAATAATTTTCTCTCTTGGTTTCTAAAAATACACTTTTTCTAAAAAATCTGTTATTTGAGAAACCATTGTTTTGCGTAATTTTACTTTTTTGAAGCTTTTGCTATACTTTTATTTAAATTTTTTATATGTTTTGATTTGATTTTATGGGATAATCCAGGGATATAATTTCTGTAAACAACTTCTCCATTTTTAGAATTCACTACCTGCAGAAATCTTTCAGTATTCATTCTAACGTAACGAATATAATAGAGATTCTCATTATTCATTATTTTTTTACTCAATTCGGTATCGTCTATTATCTCGTATTGATAGTCATATTTTTTAAAAACATCTTCAATATTTTCTTCATCTTCTTCACTATCCTGCCCAGTCCAGGCGTTATACTTGATTGTCATATAAGAAGGAATATAAAGTTTATTTGATGATAAACTTTTTAATTCTTTATGGTAATCACTTTCATACATCCAATAAATTTCTTCATCCTTAATAAGATTATTTACTTTTTGAAAATAATTCTTTAAAAAACCAGGTTTATAATTGAAAAAGACATCATCAATGTATAGAGAAACAAATGTCTCATCTATGCTTTTTGACATTGATGTATGAATGAAATCGTCCTTTGGGTAAATATAAATACGTGCTATTCTTTGCACATTATCTTCTATGATATCATTTCTTTTCTTCTCTCTTTTTTTAGTGGATAACTTATTCAATTTTTTAGAAATTCTGTCTCCGTCATACATCAGAAAATCAATGTAGGTATAAAGCGAAGTATATCGGCCGTTACCCATACTAGTAGTTTTTATAAATCCTCCAAGTTTTGCAATAGAGTATTTGTTATTTAGATATTTATCAATATCAAAATCACCAATATGGACGATTTGATAAGGAGTTATATCCCAAGAGTCTTCTAGTATTCTTAAATAATCATATCTGCCTAAAGTTTCTGATAGAACAAAAATTGTTTCTGTATTTTTAAATTTTTCCAAAACACCCTCATCAAATTTTCTAGACTTACCTACGTGTGTTGGTCCTACAGAAACCTGGGCATAGCATCCAATTGAAATGGAAAATAAGAATACTAATAATCGAATTTTCATAGTAAAAAGTTTAGTTAGTTTAGAGTCAAGTCGGATGCAGGATGTAGGGAGGATGCTTCCTAAATTAAATGTAAAACAATATAAATAAAATATTGATAACTAGTTATCTATAAAATTACGCACAAGGGTTTTGCTTATGGACAAGTAGCGGGAGTAGGGGACGCGGTTTTGTCGGTGTTTATTATGGAAACTAATTTAGTTCTTTTCTACCAAACCTGCCATTTGCGATATGTCTTGTTGGCAAATCGTTTTTATTTTTGAGCAACTAAATTTACGCCGCAATTTTTACATTCAGTATCATTTGTCAAAATTCCACTGTTGCAAGCAGGACATTTGTTAGTCACGTTTTTTATTTCTTGATTATATTGTTTTTTTAATTCGTTTAATAATTTAGCGTCATTTTCCTCAATAAAACTCAAATTACGTTTTCCAAAAGGTTGAAACCAAGATATTAATTCAGTCCAATAAATTTTGTAATTATTCTCTTTTTGTGAAAATCCAATTATTTTATACTCTGATTTTGTAGAGATTAATTTGTCAAATGTCAATCCGCCATTATGATTAAAAATTTTTCTTTGTCATTAAGAAAATCAATGATTTCAGATGTTTTGATTTTTGGTTTAAAAAACAGCGGGTAGAGAAAATACTTTACAGTCAGAAACCAGATTGATAAAACGATAAGAATTGCAGTTATTATTAAAAATATCGAATTTTCCATTTAGTTTCTGAAAAAGTTTGCCAACGATTTTGGCTAAAGGAAGTAGCGTGTAGGGAAGAGCTAACTTGTCGGCTTAACCAGGATGAATTTAGTCTTCTAAAATAGAGAATTTAAGTAAAACTTAGCTATTTTCTTCAACCGGTGTTGGCATTTGTACTTAATCTACAAATGTTTCTTTTAGTACTTCTTTACATTTTCGAATCTCAGATTTGGTTAGACAAGCAAAGACTTTTACAATTCTTTGCTTGTCAATTGTCCTAATTTGGTCAATTGCTACCATTCCTTTTTTATTATTTGTTTTAATCGCAATCCTGGTCGGATATTTTTTGAGATTTGTAGTCATTGGAGCAACAACGATAGTTCTCAAATATTTATTCATTTCGTTTGGTGAAATAATTACACACGGTCTGGTTTTCTTGATTTCACTTCCAACAGTTGGATCAAGATTTACGAGAATGATAGAATACTGCTTTAATTCCATTCGTCGAAGTTTTCATCTTCAAAAACATCATTCATCAATGGCTCATCGTCATTATTATTAGCCATTTCCTTGAATTTTTCTTCCCAGTTTTTTCTTGGAGATTCAATAGGTCGAAGTATGATTTGTCCTTTTTCCAGAATCAGTTCTACTTTATCTTTAATGTGATACTTTTCGAGAATTGTTTTGCTCAATCTTAGTCCTCTTGAGTTTCCAATTTTAATAATTGAAGTTTCCATAACTTTATATTTTGTGAATACAAAGTTATTACTTTTAATTGGTTTATGAAATTAAGTTCGTGTTTTGTGAGTATTAATGCCAACGGTCTCGGTTCGTATGTTAGCTTTATCGAGGTAATTTAGCTAAAAATAGGAATTAATAATTAAACCAATGGAAGGGATAATGAGGTTTCGGTAGATACATTTTATTTAATGATATCGTGCGATAGAAATTCCACCCTTCCATTTTTCTCTCAGAACTTGAACAGTACCTGGATCCTTTTTAGAGATCGTATCAAAGACGAGCAAAAGTGATGGAGAATTGGGTTTATAATTAAACAATTATGGAGCACCACATTTTAAAAGTAGCCTTGGGAGTAGATGTATCTAAAGATAATCTGGCCGTCTGTCTTTGCCGCCTAACGGTTAACCTAACAAAAGAGTTTGAAGATCCTTTTGAAGTTAGTAATGATCTTCCCGGATTTAAAAAACTAATACGATGGCTTGATAAGCAAGTAGCCTCTCGTGAGAATCTGTGGATTGTAATGGAATCTACAGGTATCTATCATGAAGCCTTTGTGTACTACCTCTATGAAGCTGGTTTTAATGTGAGCGTGATGCAATCTGGTCGTGTTAAGCGTTATGCCCAAAGTCTGGACCAAAGATCCAAAACTGATGCATTGGATAGCCGTATGCTAGCTATGCTTGGCTGTGAACGAGCATTACCTTTATGGACACCACCTGATCCAATTTTAAGAGAATTAAAAGGTCTTAGTAGGGAACGTTCATTTTTGTTAAAGGAGAAGCAAATAGAAAAGAATAGGCTTCATGCTAGTGAACATTCTGTATACAGCAACAAACGAGAATTAAGACGTTATAAACAACGCTTAAAATTGATTGCTAGGCAATTGGAGGAAATAGAGAAAGAGATGATGGAATTGATCAATGCCAGCTCTTATTTAAAGGGTAGAATAAAGCATTTGGAAAGTATTCCGGGAATCTCTTTTGTGTCTGCAGCTACGGTAGTAGGTGAAACCTTAGGTTTCACTGGTTTTACCAACGCCAAGCAACTTACGAGTTACGCAGGGTTTGATGTAGTGCTGAAAGAATCTGGAGCTTATAAAGGCAAGACCAGAATTAGTAAGAAAGGGAATAAAAATATCCGTCGGGCACTTTATATGCCGGCGATGACCGCTGTTCGATGTAATCCCACATTGAAGAAGTTCTATGAACGCGTGAAACCTACTAAGGCTAAACCTATGATTGCTTTGGTGGCGGTAGAGCGCAAGTTATTAGTACTGATGTACAGCTTATGGAAGAATGAGATCAATTATGATCCGGAATATGAACAAAAAAAGACAGCAAGAACCGAAGTCCTTGCTGCACAGGATAGAAGCAATTTAGCATTGACTTCTTCCTAAAACTTTAATCAAAAATATTTGTTTTATAACACAGTACCTATCGCCAGTTGGCGGAGTATGGGACGCGGATTTGTCGGCATAGTATTGGTTTGTTGGTCAAGTTAATTATTTTCTTTCTAACGGTGCCGGCTATTGGCGATTAGCATCAATGAAAAAGCAGTAATCGGTTATCTTTAAAATTCACTAAAACATTAAAGATATGGAAACCCGAGTTACTGCCTTACCAAAGTTATTCATTGGCCTTGATATCCACAAGTCAAGCTGGAAGATTCATTGTAGTACCGATCTTTTTTCAGGTAAATCCTTCAGTATGGAGCCACATTGCGAGATCCTTTATAAATATGTTCGAAAGCATTATCCGGATCACCAGGTTAGTATTGCCTACGAAGCAGGGTGCTTTGGCTATGCCGCACATCGGAAGTTTGAATCTTACGGATGGCAGTCTCTGGTAGTAAATCCAGCAGATATCCATCGTAAGGGTAAAGAACAGTATACTAAGACCGATCGTATCGATGCCCAGCTCATTAGCCGGGAACTCAAAGATGGTCGTCTGGAGAGTATCCAAATTGTTGGGGAAGAGCGAGAATGTTTTCGAAGTTTATTTAGAAGACGCTATAGTCTGAGCAAAGATCTTCGACGTATTAAAAGCATGATCAAGATGCAACTCTTGTACTTTGGGGTAAAGCTTCCTCGGGAATTTGATAACGACCACTGGAGCCATGCCTTTCGCACTTGGTTAGAAGTTCAGGAATTCTCCCATGGGACGGCTAACGAGAGTCTGGCTAGTAAACTTCGAAGTTTTCGATTTCTGGATCAGGAATTCCGACATATTTCTAATCAAATAAGAGCTTACGCGCGTACCCATTATAAAAAGGATTATTATTTGCTAAAGAGTGTTCCTGGGATTGGAGGTATCGTAGCAGCTGGTATTCTAGCCGAGTTAGGTGACCTGCGACGTTTTAATACCCTGAAGCATCTGGCTGGTTATGTTGGAATAGCACCTGGTATCTATCAGAGTGGGGCTACTTCTCGAACTACCGGGATGACCCCCAGGGCTCAGCGTTTAATGCGATCCTATTTTGTAGAAGCCTCTTGGCAGGCTGTACGAACAGATCCTATCATGCAGGCCTATTACCGTAAGCATGTTGGAAAAGATAGTAAGAAGATTATCATAAAGGTGGCCCATAAATTACTGAGTCGGACTTTAGCAGTTATAAAAACAGAAACTCCTTATGAAATAGGAGTGGTAGCATGAAAATAATATAAATGACCAAGCCCTAGACAAACTTATCCAGTACCACAAAACAACGGTGGTGACCATAGTGGATCACATTTTATTAGCAAGTGGACAGGATTATATAACCGGAATCATAGCGATGCTGGTGGCGTTTCAAAACCAAATGACCACAAATAGGAGCCCGGGCAGGTTATTAAGTATTGAATTATTGACAAGCAACTCGAGGAGTGAAAAGGCTTGTCAACAAATTCAACACTACAAAATCATCATCATAATGAGATAAGAGAAAATAAAATATTAAATTTGAGAGAAGCGATTATTGCTTTTCATAGGAACCGATGTTGTGTACTGTTTTTCTCCTATTCTACTCTTATTTGAAACTTTAATCTTTTGAGCTTTTCTGTAGTTACAATTTGCGAAATGCCTGATAAAGATCCTATGTTTATTTTTATTGGTTTATTTGAATTATTAGGAACAACAATTCTGTACTCATTTTGATAGGAATAGTCAACTGTTTTATGGAAAAGTGTCAATGGTCCATTATGTTTCCATTTGTCATAATATCTCACTGCTCTAGCTTGATATGTAAGATTTAATCTATGAATTTCTTTTTCTAATCTCTTCTTAAATTCTTTTGGATCATTTATTAATAGCGCATGATTACCAAATTCTTCAAGTTTAGAATCTATTTCAAATTTCCCATTCTTAAAATCACTATGTTTTATGCAAGTCATACAATATAAATTACCTGGATTTAAATTTTTATAGCTTAGAAATATTTCTCCAGGTACTTTTCTTATTGAATCTCCAGTTCTAGTATCAGTTAGTTCAATTACATAGTTCTCTGGATTGGGAAAATTTTTTATTTGAATTGTAGCCTCTTCTGGATCACCTCTGAAATCGTTGTTTTCTTGCGTTTGAAAATATTCGAATGTATTTAGGAATATAGTTCCATTTTCATAAAGATCATTTATGTATTTTTCTTCACTAAATTTTATTAAGTAATAAATTCGATCCTCCATTTGGACTGGATTTTTTTTCTGAAAAATAGTACACAACGGTCTCGGTTAACAACAGTTGGTGTTCAGATTTTGAATTTAGTTACTTTTTCAATTACCAATTGTTTGTTAACCGATGTTACCCTTTGTTTTTTACTTCGACAGCTGATAATTATTCACAAGCACTGAAGCGGAAATATGTAAAATCCGTTCTAATTCTCTAATCATATCTACCGTCAATCTTTTCTTTTTATTTAAAATTTCTGAAACTCTGCTTTTTCCTCCAATTACTCCAACTAAATCTTTTTGTTTAAGATTCATTTCTTCCATTCTTATTTTAATTGCTTCTATTGGATCTGGAGCTTCTATTGGATAATATTGATTTTCGTAATTCTCGATTAAGAGTGATAAAATTTCCGCTTCGTCGCCTTCTTTTGAATTTGAGTCAGCATCAAAAATTACTTCTAATCTTTCTAAAGCTTGTTCGTAATCTTTCTCTGTCTTTATAGGTTTTATTTTCATAATCTTATTTTAAATCGTGTCGGCATTAATTTTATCATACTCGGCGTGAGTTCCCACAAATCGTATAAACGCCCATTCTCTGTCATAGTTAAACTTAACAATCAGTCGATAGGAATTTCCTTTTATATTGAAAACTACTCTGCTATCTTTTAGAATGCTTGCATTTATATACGTTTCTTTAATATCGTTTGGAGACTTCCAATTTGATGATTTTGCAGTTTCATACCAGGTTTTTAAATATTGCTCGGAATCGGAATGTTTTTCCCAAAATTCACGTAGAGTTCTTTTTGCAATTATTCTTTTCATAGACTAATTTCTAAAACAAAGATAATTAAAAGTTCTCTATTTTAGAACATTTGTTGTCAATTTTTCTTTTGTGAAAATAAAGGGTAACGGTCACGGTTAAGGGAGGTAGCGTGTAGGGAAGAGCTAACTTGTCGGCTTAACCAGGTTTAATTTAGACTTCTAAAATATAGAATTTTAGCTAAACTCAAGCTATTTTCTTTAACCGATGTTACTTGCTGTAGCGACCCATTCGAGTAAGCACGGGAGATTTGCCGATCACCTTTTAGTTTTTATTCTTTGTCAGTCTTTTTCTTGTAGATTTTTAGAGTTTGAGTGATTATTTATTTTTCATTTTTTTTGCGCAAGAGTGAGGAATTTATTGTCTCTATTTTTTATTAAAATTACCTTCTAAAACTCTATTTAATTCTACGATTTTTAGTCCGTCAGAGTGAGTTTTCATTTTATTTTTTGTTGTCTTTTTTACTAAAATCTATCTTTTAGTTCGACTTTTATAAGTCCGCGTTTGAGTGAGTTTTTCTTATTAAAGTTCTCTTTTTCTGTCCGGAGCTATTGCAAGTAACGTCTCGTATAAAAACTGTGCGAGCTGGCGAGCTTGATTGTCCGCAGGACAATCCGCTAAGCAAGCGAGCAGGAAGTTTCGATTCGAGACAGGTTTGAGCATTGTTTTTATATATTGTTGCAAACTGTGCTTATAATTTTTCAATTAGGGTTATCGCCTTGCTTCTTGTTTTTAATCGAAAAATAACTCCATAGGGCTGCGATAACTGCGATTCCGACCACAATAAAAAAGGCATTATCCTCATACTTTTCGCTCATATAGTTATTCGGAATATAAGAGAGTGCAAATCCTATAATTACTCCTAAAATGATGAATATAGATTTTCTATTCATTTGTTTCTATTTAGATTAATATTAGATATTTCAATATTTATTGATATAAATTTTTAGTCAGTCGATAAATCTTTATTTCTGAATGAATTCTCCTTCCCCTAAATTTAAATTAGATTTTCACTCTACTTGACCGCATTGTTTGCAACGTCTCGTATAAAAACTGTGCGAGCTGGCGAGCTTGATTGTCCGCAGGACAATCAAGCGCAGCAAGCGAGCACGGAGTTTCGAATTGAGACAGGTTTAAGCATTGTTTTTATACAGTGTTGGCAACTGGCTTTTACCATTCGTTTTTTTCTTTGTAATATTCAATTCCATTAAACGCTGAAACTTTGGCAAGTTCAATAGAATCAAATTGTTTTTTTCCAAAATGCTCTCCAATCTTGCATTTAAATTTCTTGGTAATTTTGTCTTTGTAAATCAAAATATGATGGTCGTTTACCTTCAAAAACAAATTTCCGTTTTTGCTTACTTTCCATTCCTTTTTTGACCAATTTATCCGTCTTTGAGCTTTATTTCTTAGCCTTTGTTCGTGTTTTTGGGGATTGACATAGTCGTTGGTCATCTTTTCAGCACAAACACAACCAACTTTTAATTCATTTCCGAAATCTTTATGAGAAACTATATGTACAAATCTTATTCTTTCGTTATTGCACATCATACAAGTTTCATATTCGGTTTCTTCAACAGATTGTCCGTCTTCTCGAATGTCATTAACGTCTTCTAAAATCCAACCTTTATGTGGAATTCCAGAAGTATTCCAATAATTAGTCATTCAGTTTGAATTTTAACTCAAATCTCTTTTTTTCAGCTTGTTGCCAACGGTTTTGGCTATGATACGTTGCGGAAAAATCCGCAGGATTCTTTCCGCCATAGCCGAAAGATAGTAAATTGCAATGAAATTCCGTTAGGAATTTCAGCCGCAATGGATTATAGCATCAATGAAAAAGCAGTAATCGGTTATCTTTAAAATTCACTAAAACATTAAAGATATGGAAACCCGAGTTACTGCCTTACCAAAGTTATTCATTGGCCTTGATATCCACAAGTCAAGCTGGAAGATTCATTGTAGTACCGATCTTTTTTCAGGTAAATCCTTCAGTATGGAGCCACATTGCGAGATCCTTTATAAATATGTTCGAAAGCATTATCCGGATCACCAGGTTAGTATTGCCTACGAAGCAGGGTGCTTTGGCTATGCCGCACATCGGAAGTTTGAATCTTACGGATGGCAGTCTCTGGTAGTAAATCCAGCAGATATCCATCGTAAGGGTAAAGAACAGTATACTAAGACCGATCGTATCGATGCCCAGCTCATTAGCCGGGAACTCAAAGATGGTCGTCTGGAGAGTATCCAAATTGTTGGGGAAGAGCGAGAATGTTTTCGAAGTTTATTTAGAAGACGCTATAGTCTGAGCAAAGATCTTCGACGTATTAAAAGCATGATCAAGATGCAACTCTTGTACTTTGGGGTAAAGCTTCCTCGGGAATTTGATAACGACCACTGGAGCCATGCCTTTCGCACTTGGTTAGAAGTTCAGGAATTCTCCCATGGGACGGCTAACGAGAGTCTGGCTAGTAAACTTCGAAGTTTTCGATTTCTGGATCAGGAATTCCGACATATTTCTAATCAAATAAGAGCTTACGCGCGTACCCATTATAAAAAGGATTATTATTTGCTAAAGAGTGTTCCTGGGATTGGAGGTATCGTAGCAGCTGGTATTCTAGCCGAGTTAGGTGACCTGCGACGTTTTAATACCCTGAAGCATCTGGCTGGTTATGTTGGAATAGCACCTGGTATCTATCAGAGTGGGGCTACTTCTCGAACTACCGGGATGACCCCCAGGGCTCAGCGTTTAATGCGATCCTATTTTGTAGAAGCCTCTTGGCAGGCTGTACGAACAGATCCTATCATGCAGGCCTATTACCGTAAGCATGTTGGAAAAGATAGTAAGAAGATTATCATAAAGGTGGCCCATAAATTACTGAGTCGGACTTTAGCAGTTATAAAAACAGAAACTCCTTATGAAATAGGAGTGGTAGCATGAAAATAATATAAATGACCAAGCCCTAGACAAACTTATCCAGTACCACAAAACAACGGTGGTGACCATAGTGGATCACATTTTATTAGCAAGTGGACAGGATTATATAACCGGAATCATAGCGATGCTGGTGGCGTTTCAAAACCAAATGACCACAAATAGGAGCCCGGGCAGGTTATTAAGTATTGAATTATTGACAAGCAACTCGAGGAGTGAAAAGGCTTGTCAACAAATTCAACACTACAAAATCATCATCATAATGAGATAAGAGAAAATAAAATATTAAATTTGAGAGAAGCGATTATTGCTTTTCATAGGAGCCGTTGTTGTAACACGTTTTTATTTTATTTTAAATCTTGATAAGACCTCAAATACTTCACTTGCTTTTTTCTGTGCGTGATAATTAAAATGAATATGGTCAAATTCCACGAAGCCTTTCATTCCGTGATAAGGATAATCAGGAAGGCAAATTAGCAATGGTTCATTCTGATTTTCTTGAGACAAAACAGCTATCGGTTCATTAATAGCTACACTCCAAGTTGCTCTTCCTCCACTTATTTTCGGTAAATAATTAATATCTGAAATATATTTTAAAATTTCAGTTATTGTCCAGTTTGGTTCAGTATCAATTTCCAAAAAATGAGGTGCGTTAATATCATCTCCCATTGCAACGCTTTCACGTGTCAATTTAATTTTTTTCATATTCAGATTGCAATTTTGTTCAGATTTAAGGTTGTTTTTCCTTGTTGGTCAAATGTGTTACAACGGTTTGCGTATATGGTTTGTGGCGGGCAAAAATGCACAATTTTTTCAGTTAAGGTTTTACGTTTTTAAAAATACAAAAACTTTAGGTTTAGCACATAATCCGCCATAAACTATATACGCTGTTGTCTTTTCGTTGCGACACGTGTGCTTGGTTTTCAGAGTGTTTTTAAGCGTGGTATTCAGCGTTGCTTTTTTTGAGTAATTAATTCAAAGTTGAGTTTTTTTCAGTGTTTTCAAGTCAGATTATTCAGCGGTATTTTTGTCAGCGGTTGAGTCAAGTCGGCGCTGATAATTCAGTCGTGAGTGGATCAATCGCTGTGTGTTTGTCAACGTAATTTCGATTAAGATTGTCAGCGCATCAATCAACTTCAAATTCAGCAAGAACTTCGTAAAATGCAGCGCCTCTCGATATCAAAGTCTCCGATTTAATTTCAGCAAGAAATTCAATCGGAGCAATGAAAGACAACGGTTTGCGTATATGGTTTGTGGCGGGCAAAAATGCGTTAATTTTTCAATTAAACTTTTACGTTTCTAAAAAATACAAAAACTTTGGGTTTGGCACTAATTCCGCCATAAACTATATACGCTGTTGTGGCTAGTGCTTTTCCACTATGTTTTGGATTTCTTTTTTCAATTCTGGTAGTTCTCGTATTATTATCGTCCAAATAACTTCGTCAGAAATGCTATCATATTCGTGAGCGATTCTATTTCGAGTACCGATTATCTTTTGTGCGTTGTTGATTTGAAAATCAGATTCTTTGTGTTTTACTATTCGGTTTATTGCTTCTCCGATTATTTCAATATTTCTTTCAACTGCTTTTTTGGTTTTTAAGTCCTTTTGATACTCAAAGAAATCTCTTTTTTCGGGTAGAAACTCAAATATTTCGTCAATAGATTTAATTATGTCTTCAAACCAAGCATTAATTCTATTGTCCATAAATCAGAATTTTTGTGCTATCAAGCTCTTTTCTGAAAAATTGATTTTTTATTCCACGTTCTTCGATTAAGTCAATTTGTCGCTGAAGTAATTTTTCTAAATTCTCTTTGAGTTGAAAATATAAGTCCGTGTACTTAAACGGATCCGTTTCTTCAAAATCTACAACAAAATCGATGT
Source organism: Salegentibacter mishustinae (assembly GCF_002900095.1). Lineage (NCBI taxonomy): Bacteria > Pseudomonadati > Bacteroidota > Flavobacteriia > Flavobacteriales > Flavobacteriaceae > Salegentibacter > Salegentibacter mishustinae. Next base: position 1,071,589 of record NZ_LLKN01000002.1, read on the forward strand.
CAGAATCGTCTTTAAAATCATCACGAGTCACAGAGCCAAAAGCAGAAAACGTTTTGACTTTGTATTGCTTACAAAGTTTCTTAATTCGATTAATGTTTTTTTCAGATATTTTCATAGGACAAAAATACTCAAATTTTAGTTCAAATCATTCTTTGAAAGTTTTTTTCAGCATTAGCCACAACGGTCTCGTATAACCGTCAGTTACGGATAAATATACGAAGTTTTTCGGTTTAGCACTGGCGTTAGCAATTCCGAGTGGATTCGGACGTAGTCGAATCCGCCGTAATTGCGGTTATACATTGTTACCTGCTGGCTTTATTCTTTATTTTATTCAGTCGCTGAAATATTCTTTCTCCTAAATCTATGTTTCCAACAAAGTCATCCCATTGGCAGGTTGGTGCGAACCAAACCCATAAATCCTCAATTACACTTTCATCTCCATTTTCCAATTTTTTTATTCGGTCAACAAGGTCAGAATGAAAGTCCTCTGCCGACAAATGTTCTCCAGAATAACCTCCTGAATATTCGGATAATATTTTTTCCGCCTTTTTTAAGTCAGTTATGAGTAAGCTCATTTTAGTCCGATTCGTGAAAATATTCATAAGCATATCCTTCTATTTCTCCACTTAATTGGTTTCCGTTTTCATCTTTTAAGTCATACATTTCTTGAATTCCACCAATTGAAGCACAACCGTCTAAACCTAAAAGAATCGTGTAAAAAACATCTGTCAGCGTACCATTTATAATTTTTTCCATTATTCCGTTCTGTTCGTCAGTCAAGTTAAGAGATTGAATTAATCGTCCAACTTCTGTTTCAGGATTTTCCGATAAATATTCTTTTAAAAAATCCTGTTTTTCGGTGTGAAATGACTTTACAAATTCTTCAGTGTTCATCGTTTTGTTCAGCTTGCAGGTAACGTCTCGTATAAAAACTGTGCGAGCTGGCGAGTGTAATTGTCCGCAGGACAATCCGCAGAGCAAGCGAGCACGACATTTCGATTAGAGACAGGTTTTAGCATTGTTTTTATATACTGTTGAACTAAACCTAAAGGTAGCTTCAAGAGATCGCTAAATCACTATTCACTACCTTTAAGTATCTCTAATTATAATATTTAAAGTTATGAAAAAAAAGTAGTACCCTCATTGACAGGGCCTGTAATTCTGTACCTGAGTTTGATCAGCTGTACCGTAAATTAAAGCGTTCCGTAGAACTAGCCGGTAAAAGTCAAAGTACCCTTACCAACTACTCCCGCTGCCTCGCGCATATGTCCCTCCATTTTAAATGTAGTCCCCTGGTTCTCGATGAAGAACAGGTTTTGGACTACCTGCACCTTCTAAAATCCCAGCACAAAACACCATCGGATAGTTTCTTTAAGCATACCATTTATGGCCTTCGCTATGCTTATCGTATCTCTGGAATGAAAGCAATGCGGGTCATGTTACCTTCCATTGAACGTCCCCACAAACTTCCAGTAGTGTTAAGCCGTAGTGAAGTAAAGCAACTGCTTAAAACGCCCAAACTGCTCAAGCACCGGTTGGTACTGGCAATGCTCTACGGTTGTGGCCTTCGGTGCTTTGAACTTCGCAGCCTCCAGCTCAAAGACCTGGATTTTGATCGTAAAATGCTTCACATCCGCCAGGGAAAAGGAAGAAAAGACCGGTATGTTCCATTATCCCAGATGCAGGTCCGTGGCCTAAAAAAATATATTGTTGTAGACAATCCTACCACCTGGTGCTTTAATGGCAACGACAGGAAAGGTGATCCAGCTCAGTTATCTGCCATGGGGGTGCAATGGATCGTTCGCGAAGCCCGTAAACACAGCGGGATCCAAAAAGAAATCACTACACATAGCCTTCGGCACAGCTATGCTACCCACCTTTTGGAGATGGGATTGGATATTATCAGTGTCAAAGATCTATTGGGACACGCAGATATCCAAACCACCCTCACCTACCTTCATGTGGCACAACTAGGTAGGCAAAAGCCATTCAGTCCGTTGGACCGGCTCTATAAAGAACAGGCGTGAAACCTGCTGCCTATGAGGTGGCCCAGGTCCTGGAAAGGAACACGGAATCTTTATCCAAATATTGTTACAACAGCTGGCAAACAAGAACCCTTCACGCCTTGCGCAAATGCCGCACTGCTGCCCTGGGTGGCCATATAGACCGCTGCAACAATCCTTCCTGCCATAGGCTTCACCTTAGTTATAATAGTTGCCGGAACCGCCATTGCCCCAAGTGCCAGGGACATAAAAAGGAAGCATGGATCCGGGCACGGGAAGAGGAACTTCTTAATGTACCTTACTTCCACGTGGTTTTTACCCTACCCAAGGAACTTAACCGCCTGTGCCTTTACCGGCCGGAACTGCTATACAGGTTATTGTTCAAAACCGCATGGCAGGTGATTCAGGGTTTTGCATCCAACCATAAATTTTTAGGTGCCAAACCCGGAATGATCGCCGTCCTGCATACCTGGGGAGAAAACCTGTCTTTGCACCCACACCTGCACTGTATTGTTCCCGGCGGTGGCATTGCCCAAAATGGTAAATGGAAACCTGCAAAAAGCAAAGGCAAATACCTGTTCCCGGTTAAGGCTATGAGCAAGGTTTTTAGGGCTCGTTTTGTGGCTTCACTTCGCAAGGAACTGGAACCACAACCCAAAGACTTCTACGAAAGCCTTTTTAAATATGATTGGGTAATCTACTGCAAACAACCCTTTTTAGGTCCCACCCAGGTGGTGGAATACCTTGGCCGCTATACTCATAAGATCGCCATCAGTAATCATCGAATTAAAAACCTGGATAATGAAAGCGTTACATTTTCTGTGAAGGACTACCGCCGCGCAGGAAGAAAATCCTTGTTACGTTTATCCGATGCAGAGTTCATCAGACGGTTCGCACTTCACATACTTCCCAAAGGATTTGTTCGCATACGGCATTATGGAATCTTGAGTTCCTATCATAAAAAAATCACCCTTACCCAGCTACAGCAAAGTCTGGGACGGGTACAACTCACAGAGCGTAAACCACTTCAACACCGCCTGTGCCCGGTATGCAAGAAAGGAAAATTGGTGACCCTTACTACCTTTACCCCGCGAGGCCCACCAGGATACTGGACGGAAAAACTAAGAAAGCAATCAAATAAATAAGTATGAAAAACGATCCTTCCGGGCGTAACAGGAAACCTATGGCTCAAAACGATCAAAATTGTATTAAATCCTATAAGTATCAGGGAAAAACCATAGTAAAAAGCAGCTTGACCTTAGGTCAATAGCCAAAAGCCGATATCTTGCATAGAGGCTAGGTCTACTATCCGACAAATACTACCTCCTAAAAACAGACTAATCCCCATATATGGCTGACCGGCAAAGAAACGGTTTAGTCAACAGGGCGTTCATGTTCGGCCGTTCCGGCCACACGAACGCTTAGTTATTAGCAATAGTTATTTATTCAGATTCTTCTCGAACTTTTTCAGAGTGATTTTGTTTGTTCGTTTTGTATAGTCTCCATAAGCAACAGCATTTTTAAAATCAACTTTTAGATAGTCCACAAAACAAGAAAAGAATTCATAATCCGTCTTTGATTCATTTTTATTGGGTGCCGTAATCAGATTTGGAGCAATTAAATAGTATTCTCCAATTTCAAAATTTGCTGTATAGGGTCTACATAGAGCACCGTCATCTCCCCAGATTTTTATCATTTTTCTTGAGTCTTTGCCTTTATATTTCTTAATTATCTCTACTGTCATTGAGGATGGCATTTTTCCTTCATATCCAGGAATATTCTCTTCAAGATAATCCGAGAATTCCACCACTTTTACCAAGGCTACAAACTCCATTCCCTCCGAAATACTTTTAAATGTACAATCTCCCGCGCATTCACAATCACAAGCAGAAGTCTTCGTTGAAAAGAGGAAAAGAGTAATAGTCAGAAATAGGATTTTTTTCATCAACTTTTCTAATTATTGCCAACGGTTACGGTTCGTATGTTAGCTTTATCGAGGTAATTTAGCTAAAAATAGGAATTAATAATTAAACCAATGGAAGGGATAATGAGGTTTCGGTAGATACATTTTATTTAATGATATCGTGCGATAGAAATTCCACCCTTCCATTTTTCTCTCAGAACTTGAACAGTACCTGGATCCTTTTTAGAGATCGTATCAAAGACGAGCAAAAGTGATGGAGAATTGGGTTTATAATTAAACAATTATGGAGCACCACATTTTAAAAGTAGCCTTGGGAGTAGATGTATCTAAAGATAATCTGGCCGTCTGTCTTTGCCGCCTAACGGTTAACCTAACAAAAGAGTTTGAAGATCCTTTTGAAGTTAGTAATGATCTTCCCGGATTTAAAAAACTAATACGATGGCTTGATAAGCAAGTAGCCTCTCGTGAGAATCTGTGGATTGTAATGGAATCTACAGGTATCTATCATGAAGCCTTTGTGTACTACCTCTATGAAGCTGGTTTTAATGTGAGCGTGATGCAATCTGGTCGTGTTAAGCGTTATGCCCAAAGTCTGGACCAAAGATCCAAAACTGATGCATTGGATAGCCGTATGCTAGCTATGCTTGGCTGTGAACGAGCATTACCTTTATGGACACCACCTGATCCAATTTTAAGAGAATTAAAAGGTCTTAGTAGGGAACGTTCATTTTTGTTAAAGGAGAAGCAAATAGAAAAGAATAGGCTTCATGCTAGTGAACATTCTGTATACAGCAACAAACGAGAATTAAGACGTTATAAACAACGCTTAAAATTGATTGCTAGGCAATTGGAGGAAATAGAGAAAGAGATGATGGAATTGATCAATGCCAGCTCTTATTTAAAGGGTAGAATAAAGCATTTGGAAAGTATTCCGGGAATCTCTTTTGTGTCTGCAGCTACGGTAGTAGGTGAAACCTTAGGTTTCACTGGTTTTACCAACGCCAAGCAACTTACGAGTTACGCAGGGTTTGATGTAGTGCTGAAAGAATCTGGAGCTTATAAAGGCAAGACCAGAATTAGTAAGAAAGGGAATAAAAATATCCGTCGGGCACTTTATATGCCGGCGATGACCGCTGTTCGATGTAATCCCACATTGAAGAAGTTCTATGAACGCGTGAAACCTACTAAGGCTAAACCTATGATTGCTTTGGTGGCGGTAGAGCGCAAGTTATTAGTACTGATGTACAGCTTATGGAAGAATGAGATCAATTATGATCCGGAATATGAACAAAAAAAGACAGCAAGAACCGAAGTCCTTGCTGCACAGGATAGAAGCAATTTAGCATTGACTTCTTCCTAAAACTTTAATCAAAAATATTTGTTTTATAACACAGTACCTATCGCAAGTTGCGGGAATAGGGACGCGGACTTGTCGGCTTAGTTATTTTCTTTCTTGGTTTCTAAAATTACACTTTTACGACTAAACCCGTTATTTGCGATGAACCGATGTTGAACTAAACCTAAAGGTAGCTTCAAGAGATCGCTAAATCACTATTCACTACCTTTAAGTATCTCTAATTATAATATTTAAAGTTATGAAAAAAAAGTAGTACCCTCATTGACAGGGCCTGTAATTCTGTACCTGAGTTTGATCAGCTGTACCGTAAATTAAAGCGTTCCGTAGAACTAGCCGGTAAAAGTCAAAGTACCCTTACCAACTACTCCCGCTGCCTCGCGCATATGTCCCTCCATTTTAAATGTAGTCCCCTGGTTCTCGATGAAGAACAGGTTTTGGACTACCTGCACCTTCTAAAATCCCAGCACAAAACACCATCGGATAGTTTCTTTAAGCATACCATTTATGGCCTTCGCTATGCTTATCGTATCTCTGGAATGAAAGCAATGCGGGTCATGTTACCTTCCATTGAACGTCCCCACAAACTTCCAGTAGTGTTAAGCCGTAGTGAAGTAAAGCAACTGCTTAAAACGCCCAAACTGCTCAAGCACCGGTTGGTACTGGCAATGCTCTACGGTTGTGGCCTTCGGTGCTTTGAACTTCGCAGCCTCCAGCTCAAAGACCTGGATTTTGATCGTAAAATGCTTCACATCCGCCAGGGAAAAGGAAGAAAAGACCGGTATGTTCCATTATCCCAGATGCAGGTCCGTGGCCTAAAAAAATATATTGTTGTAGACAATCCTACCACCTGGTGCTTTAATGGCAACGACAGGAAAGGTGATCCAGCTCAGTTATCTGCCATGGGGGTGCAATGGATCGTTCGCGAAGCCCGTAAACACAGCGGGATCCAAAAAGAAATCACTACACATAGCCTTCGGCACAGCTATGCTACCCACCTTTTGGAGATGGGATTGGATATTATCAGTGTCAAAGATCTATTGGGACACGCAGATATCCAAACCACCCTCACCTACCTTCATGTGGCACAACTAGGTAGGCAAAAGCCATTCAGTCCGTTGGACCGGCTCTATAAAGAACAGGCGTGAAACCTGCTGCCTATGAGGTGGCCCAGGTCCTGGAAAGGAACACGGAATCTTTATCCAAATATTGTTACAACAGCTGGCAAACAAGAACCCTTCACGCCTTGCGCAAATGCCGCACTGCTGCCCTGGGTGGCCATATAGACCGCTGCAACAATCCTTCCTGCCATAGGCTTCACCTTAGTTATAATAGTTGCCGGAACCGCCATTGCCCCAAGTGCCAGGGACATAAAAAGGAAGCATGGATCCGGGCACGGGAAGAGGAACTTCTTAATGTACCTTACTTCCACGTGGTTTTTACCCTACCCAAGGAACTTAACCGCCTGTGCCTTTACCGGCCGGAACTGCTATACAGGTTATTGTTCAAAACCGCATGGCAGGTGATTCAGGGTTTTGCATCCAACCATAAATTTTTAGGTGCCAAACCCGGAATGATCGCCGTCCTGCATACCTGGGGAGAAAACCTGTCTTTGCACCCACACCTGCACTGTATTGTTCCCGGCGGTGGCATTGCCCAAAATGGTAAATGGAAACCTGCAAAAAGCAAAGGCAAATACCTGTTCCCGGTTAAGGCTATGAGCAAGGTTTTTAGGGCTCGTTTTGTGGCTTCACTTCGCAAGGAACTGGAACCACAACCCAAAGACTTCTACGAAAGCCTTTTTAAATATGATTGGGTAATCTACTGCAAACAACCCTTTTTAGGTCCCACCCAGGTGGTGGAATACCTTGGCCGCTATACTCATAAGATCGCCATCAGTAATCATCGAATTAAAAACCTGGATAATGAAAGCGTTACATTTTCTGTGAAGGACTACCGCCGCGCAGGAAGAAAATCCTTGTTACGTTTATCCGATGCAGAGTTCATCAGACGGTTCGCACTTCACATACTTCCCAAAGGATTTGTTCGCATACGGCATTATGGAATCTTGAGTTCCTATCATAAAAAAATCACCCTTACCCAGCTACAGCAAAGTCTGGGACGGGTACAACTCACAGAGCGTAAACCACTTCAACACCGCCTGTGCCCGGTATGCAAGAAAGGAAAATTGGTGACCCTTACTACCTTTACCCCGCGAGGCCCACCAGGATACTGGACGGAAAAACTAAGAAAGCAATCAAATAAATAAGTATGAAAAACGATCCTTCCGGGCGTAACAGGAAACCTATGGCTCAAAACGATCAAAATTGTATTAAATCCTATAAGTATCAGGGAAAAACCATAGTAAAAAGCAGCTTGACCTTAGGTCAATAGCCAAAAGCCGATATCTTGCATAGAGGCTAGGTCTACTATCCGACAAATACTACCTCCTAAAAACAGACTAATCCCCATATATGGCTGACCGGCAAAGAAACGGTTTAGTCAACAGGGCGTTCATGTTCGGCCGTTCCGGCCACACGAACGCTTAGTTATTAGCGATAGTATTTAATACGATGATTGACTATACATTAGTGCATCTTTCTGTTCATCTGTCAACTCTTCTTCTTTTTCTTTAGGTTTTGCAATTGGTTTAGCATTTTCTTTTTGTTCTATTTTCTTTGGTATTGGTTTTATTGGCTCAATCCTTCTACTATTATCATAAAACTCAACATCTCTTTGAAAAAGAATATCAAAGTATTCGTTATCTGAAATCGTATTTACTCCAGATGTTAACCATCCTTTCTTAATGCTTTCATACGTTAATAACCATTTATCGTCCATCAAAGAATCTGTAGTGAGATCTATTTCAAGATGGCTTGTGTCTACAGTTGAGTTAACTAATCCAGAATCCTTTAAATCCAAAACTATTAATATTGAACATATATCATTTGAGCTTAGAACTAAATCAGCATTTTTATTTGTAAGTTTTAGATTAAACTCTTTAAAGAGCCATAAAGACCAAGCTACTTCTGAATGATGGCCTTTAGGTGTATGTTCTTTAATAATATATTCTAAAACAGACTTTAGCCTAGATTTATCAACGTTTGAAATATTAGAAATTAATATTTTTGCAACGTCCATGATTACTGAAGGTTCTGTCATCATGGCTTTTAGCAAATATGATTGATACAACTCCCAGGAGTCTTTTAAAAAGAAAATATACTTAATTCTTGCTATTGCGAACTTTAATACAGATTCTTTTGGATTTTCTAGCTGATATTGAAAAGATAAGCTGAAGTATCTTTCTAAATCTATTTTTTGAGATTTTGGATTGTTTCTAAAAATGAAGGATCCCAAATTTATCGACCAATCAAACTCTAAAATTTGTGGCGATTTACTAATTTTAGTTTTTTCCTCATTAGCATCTAATTGATATTCGGTAAAAAGTCCTTGTAAAAATTTAAAAACTTTCTCTGCTTGAGCATTATCCTCTGTGTAAATGTAATAATCATCATAATACCTAAAAGCCTTTACCCAATTGAATTTACTCGCCAGAATTGCATCTAATTTACAGCAAATTATTTCGGCTACGATTAACGATGTATCGGGTCCTATGGGAATTCCTACTGTTTGACCGGAATTTGAAACTCTCAAATCTTTATCTAGCTTGTTCCCCAACATTGTTAAATTCGAACGATTTAATTTCGCTATTGGCTTAGTATGAACTAGCCAAGGAATACTATGAGTATAGATTGTCGCGTAAAACCTTGAAATGTCGGTTTTAACTTCATATAATTTATCGAAAGACTCGATAAATCTTTTTCTTTTGAAATCTGTAAAACTAAATTCTGGAACGTATGCCCTTTTATTGTCTGGATCTTCTACTGGCTTACTTGTCGAAAAATTGGAATCATCATATATATCCGTAATTTCTGTCCATTTGTCAATTATCGTTTCTGCTAATTCCGTTTGGTGTAATGGATTTGGTATTCCCAAAAGCCTCCTTGAAAAACCTATTTTGGGAAGGGAGTGTGTAACCCATCTTGATTCTCTAAATTTTTTCTTTTTTGGATTGGTCAGAGTTACGGATACCGATAACCAATCACATTTAATATCATCAATTTCGGCAGAGAATTGTTCAGTTTGAAATGGTGGCGGTAATTCTTTAGGAAAATATCCTTTTTGTAGTAATTCTTTTAAGTTCAAATTTTTGGTTTTAAATATTATCGCTAACGGTTTTGGTTAAGGGAAGTAGCGTGTAGGGAAAAACTAACTTGTCGGCTTAACCAGGTTTAATTTAGACTTCTAAAATATAGAATTCTAGCTAAACCTAAGCTATTTTCTTTAACCGATGTTACTTGCTGTAGCGACCCATTCGAGTAAGCACGGGAGATTTGCCGATCACCTTCTAGTTTTAATCTTTGTCAGTCTTTTTCTTGTAGATTTTTAGAGTTTGAGTGATTATTTATTTTTCATTTTTTTTGCGCAAGAGTGAAGAATTTATTGTTTCTATTTTTTATTAAAATTACTTTCTAAAACTCTATTTAATTCTACGATTTTTAGTCCGTCAGAGTGAGTTTTCATTTTATTTTTTGTTCTCTTTTTTACTAAAATCTATCTTTTAGTTCGACTTTTATAAGTCCGCGTTTGAGTGAGTTTTTCTTATTAAAGTTCTCTTTTTCTGTCCGGAGCTATTGCAAGTAACGGTTACGGTTATGGACAAGTAGCGGGAATAGGGACGCGAATTTGTCAGCTTAACCTTTTCCTTTCTTGGTTTTCTAAATTACACTTTTTCGGCAAAACCCGCTATTTGCTATAGCATCAATGAAAAAGCAGTAATCGGTTATCTTTAAAATTCACTAAAACATTAAAGATATGGAAACCCGAGTTACTGCCTTACCAAAGTTATTCATTGGCCTTGATATCCACAAGTCAAGCTGGAAGATTCATTGTAGTACCGATCTTTTTTCAGGTAAATCCTTCAGTATGGAGCCACATTGCGAGATCCTTTATAAATATGTTCGAAAGCATTATCCGGATCACCAGGTTAGTATTGCCTACGAAGCAGGGTGCTTTGGCTATGCCGCACATCGGAAGTTTGAATCTTACGGATGGCAGTCTCTGGTAGTAAATCCAGCAGATATCCATCGTAAGGGTAAAGAACAGTATACTAAGACCGATCGTATCGATGCCCAGCTCATTAGCCGGGAACTCAAAGATGGTCGTCTGGAGAGTATCCAAATTGTTGGGGAAGAGCGAGAATGTTTTCGAAGTTTATTTAGAAGACGCTATAGTCTGAGCAAAGATCTTCGACGTATTAAAAGCATGATCAAGATGCAACTCTTGTACTTTGGGGTAAAGCTTCCTCGGGAATTTGATAACGACCACTGGAGCCATGCCTTTCGCACTTGGTTAGAAGTTCAGGAATTCTCCCATGGGACGGCTAACGAGAGTCTGGCTAGTAAACTTCGAAGTTTTCGATTTCTGGATCAGGAATTCCGACATATTTCTAATCAAATAAGAGCTTACGCGCGTACCCATTATAAAAAGGATTATTATTTGCTAAAGAGTGTTCCTGGGATTGGAGGTATCGTAGCAGCTGGTATTCTAGCCGAGTTAGGTGACCTGCGACGTTTTAATACCCTGAAGCATCTGGCTGGTTATGTTGGAATAGCACCTGGTATCTATCAGAGTGGGGCTACTTCTCGAACTACCGGGATGACCCCCAGGGCTCAGCGTTTAATGCGATCCTATTTTGTAGAAGCCTCTTGGCAGGCTGTACGAACAGATCCTATCATGCAGGCCTATTACCGTAAGCATGTTGGAAAAGATAGTAAGAAGATTATCATAAAGGTGGCCCATAAATTACTGAGTCGGACTTTAGCAGTTATAAAAACAGAAACTCCTTATGAAATAGGAGTGGTAGCATGAAAATAATATAAATGACCAAGCCCTAGACAAACTTATCCAGTACCACAAAACAACGGTGGTGACCATAGTGGATCACATTTTATTAGCAAGTGGACAGGATTATATAACCGGAATCATAGCGATGCTGGTGGCGTTTCAAAACCAAATGACCACAAATAGGAGCCCGGGCAGGTTATTAAGTATTGAATTATTGACAAGCAACTCGAGGAGTGAAAAGGCTTGTCAACAAATTCAACACTACAAAATCATCATCATAATGAGATAAGAGAAAATAAAATATTAAATTTGAGAGAAGCGATTATTGCTTTTCATAGGAACCGTTGTTACCTGCAGTATTTATTCTACTGTTTAATTATTCTGATTAAGTAACAGATTGATATGGTGGTTTATTTGTTCAATTTGTTTGGCCTCTGTAGTTTTTGAAGTGATATCATCTATAATTTCTTTTTGTTCATTTTTATTTAATGATTTAAACGAATCCTTTACGCCTGCATCTTCAAAACATTTGAGAATTTCCGAATTGTTATTGATTCTGTCGTGTGTATGCAGGTATAAGGTTACGGTAACTTTATCACCACCACTTTTACCGATTGCATTTCTGATTTCTTCGTTTATTGAAATCATTTTATCTTCTTCCTTCCTTGGGGCCAAATTCATTTCTTTTAACTCGTAATCATCAAGTAAACCAGAAACTTTTAGCGAACCCCAAGTTCCATCTATATCGGCCGTATTTGGTATGACAATATGGTATGTCCAAGCTCCATTCCCTTTTTTATAGACTAATTCAAGCTTTTGATTATCGACAATTTTTTTCATTGTATTATTTATACTTTTTCTGATATTGCAGGTAACGGTCTCGGTTCGTATGTATGCGGCCCACTAACCACATCTTCTAATTTAGCATAATTTTATTTACTTGGCTACCTTCTGGTAAGCTTGATCTAAACTTGCTGTAATTTCTTGTAGTTCTGAGGGTAGAGATTCCGGATGTCTTTATGGTTGATAGACATGATATTTTCCAGGGTATATTTGAGCCACTCATATGGATTCACCTCGTGTTTTTTACAGATGGCAAAGAAGGAATAGATTCCTGCGGCTCTTTCTGCCGCTGAATGAGAACCCGCAAATAGGTAATTCTTTCTGCCCAGGGCCAATGGCCTGATGGCATTTTCCACTAAATTATTATCAATCTCCAGAATACCATCAAAAAGATAGGCGCTGAGCTGGTCCCAACGATCCATAGAATATTTAAAGGCTTTCCCGATAGGACTCTTGGGAAGGATCAGTTGATGTTTCATCTGATCGAACATCCATTTTCCAAATTCATTGATAACAGGCAATGCTTTTTCCAGGCGCAGAGATTTACGCTGCGCAGGACTTAAGTTTTGCTCCCGCGCCTGGGCTTCCACCGCGTAGAGTTTCTGGATAAAGCTCAGGGCTTTTTCAGCGCGCTCCCTGTCATTATCCTTTGCCTTGTCAAATTCCCTTCTGGCGTGGGCCCAGCAGTTCAGGTGAGTAACCCCTTCACGTTTGCCGATTTTATCATACGCGGCATAGCCATCACTTTGAAGGTAGCCTTTAAAGCCGGCCAATACATGATCGGCAGCCTCACGGCTACGCCCGGGCTGATAATCAAAGAGTACGGTACCATCTATAGGACAATGATGTACCCAATAATAGCCTTGGTGTGTTTTTCCTTTTTTAGCTGGATCCATCACCTTTATGGGTGTTTCATCACTTTGCAGGTAGCCCTTGGAGCGAATATCCTCCAGCAGGTGCTGATAAAGGATATCGATGATTTTAAGACTTTGCCTGGTCCAGCCTTCCAGGGTGGAAGATGCTATAGGGATCTCTGCTCGTTTAAAGCGTTGGAGCTGCCGGTAAAGCGGAAGGTGATCCTGGTACTTATCGACTAAAATCGAAGCCAGGAGTCCGGCTCCCGGGATTCCTTTTTCAATCACCCGCTCGGGAAGTTCCCCGATGATCACTCCCTCTTTATTGTTAGGAGCATACTTATAGCGGATGTAACGTTTGATATAGTATTTAGCAGGTTCGTATTCCAGTTCATCGGTCACTTCTTTGCCGATACAAACCATATCGGTAAGATCTTCCTCGGGATAGATCTCGATCTCTTTTACCTCAAGATGCTCCGGAAGGGCCATTCTTCCTTTGTGGTTGGAAGTTTTTTTGCGAGGTTGGTCACTGAGCTTTTCTTTTAACTCGGATTCTTGTGCTGCTGCCTTTTGGGGTTCCATTTCAAAGGGAAGGCTCATCTGGTTTTTATCCCCTTCGAAGCGTTCTCTTTTTTGGCCAAAGGCCAGGCGTTTGTAATACTCCACCTGGAATTTCAGGTCAGCAATCTTATGCTGTGCTTTTTCAACTTCTTGTTCCCTTTTAGAAACACTTTTTTCAGCTTTTTCCCTCTTTTTCGTCTCCTTCTTCAGGAGGGCCAAAAGCTGATCTTTAGTAAGGTTTTCTAAGGGTTCTTGCATGGGTTAAAGATACAAAAACAGCCCTATTAAACCTACCGTGAACCCTTGTTTTTACTGATAAAACACCATTATTTTCTAGTGAGAATAGCGCAGTTTCTGAACACTTTTTTCAACCGTAATACCCTCTATCATCAGGACCAATTGCGGCCAGGTAAAACTGGTCTGATCTTCTTTAATTACGGGCGGAGTGAAGCTTCCGCGCTCCAGGCGTTTGTAGTATAAAACAAAGCCGCCCCGCTCCCAGTGGAGCAGCTTGAGATGGGTGCGATTCCGATTAAGAAAAACGAACACATCACCGCTGGTAGGCTCCCGGTTTAGTTCATTTTTCACCAATCCGCTCAGGCCATTAAATGATTTTCTCATATCACAAGCCTTGCAATAGAAATGATAGGTGTTAGAGGAGTTAAGGCTAAACATGCCGCAACTGCACCAGTTTAGCTATAAGTTCTGGATCTGAACCGTTCATTCTAAGATGAACGCCATTGGGGAAAATAAGTTCGACTTCCATAGGCACAGAAGACCTTGTTGGGGTTATTGTCACAAATCCTGTACTACTGTTCTGGCCGTATTTTTTCTTCTTCCAATAGTAAAAGGTGGACGGAACCAAACCCTTGATTTTACAAAATTTCTTCCCACTGAGAGAACTACTTTCATACTCCTCAATCAAAGCAAACATTTCTTGTTCTTTACTCATTATAAATATTTTTGAGCAAAGCTAAATTCAGTATATTTATTTAACAATACGGGTTTGGTGGGGTGGATACGTTCGTATGTTAGCTTTATCGAGGTAATTTAGCTAAAAATAGGAATTAATAATTAAACCAATGGAAGGGATAATGAGGTTTCGGTAGATACATTTTATTTAATGATATCGTGCGATAGAAATTCCACCCTTCCATTTTTCTCTCAGAACTTGAACAGTACCTGGATCCTTTTTAGAGATCGTATCAAAGACGAGCAAAAGTGATGGAGAATTGGGTTTATAATTAAACAATTATGGAGCACCACATTTTAAAAGTAGCCTTGGGAGTAGATGTATCTAAAGATAATCTGGCCGTCTGTCTTTGCCGCCTAACGGTTAACCTAACAAAAGAGTTTGAAGATCCTTTTGAAGTTAGTAATGATCTTCCCGGATTTAAAAAACTAATACGATGGCTTGATAAGCAAGTAGCCTCTCGTGAGAATCTGTGGATTGTAATGGAATCTACAGGTATCTATCATGAAGCCTTTGTGTACTACCTCTATGAAGCTGGTTTTAATGTGAGCGTGATGCAATCTGGTCGTGTTAAGCGTTATGCCCAAAGTCTGGACCAAAGATCCAAAACTGATGCATTGGATAGCCGTATGCTAGCTATGCTTGGCTGTGAACGAGCATTACCTTTATGGACACCACCTGATCCAATTTTAAGAGAATTAAAAGGTCTTAGTAGGGAACGTTCATTTTTGTTAAAGGAGAAGCAAATAGAAAAGAATAGGCTTCATGCTAGTGAACATTCTGTATACAGCAACAAACGAGAATTAAGACGTTATAAACAACGCTTAAAATTGATTGCTAGGCAATTGGAGGAAATAGAGAAAGAGATGATGGAATTGATCAATGCCAGCTCTTATTTAAAGGGTAGAATAAAGCATTTGGAAAGTATTCCGGGAATCTCTTTTGTGTCTGCAGCTACGGTAGTAGGTGAAACCTTAGGTTTCACTGGTTTTACCAACGCCAAGCAACTTACGAGTTACGCAGGGTTTGATGTAGTGCTGAAAGAATCTGGAGCTTATAAAGGCAAGACCAGAATTAGTAAGAAAGGGAATAAAAATATCCGTCGGGCACTTTATATGCCGGCGATGACCGCTGTTCGATGTAATCCCACATTGAAGAAGTTCTATGAACGCGTGAAACCTACTAAGGCTAAACCTATGATTGCTTTGGTGGCGGTAGAGCGCAAGTTATTAGTACTGATGTACAGCTTATGGAAGAATGAGATCAATTATGATCCGGAATATGAACAAAAAAAGACAGCAAGAACCGAAGTCCTTGCTGCACAGGATAGAAGCAATTTAGCATTGACTTCTTCCTAAAACTTTAATCAAAAATATTTGTTTTATAACACAGTACCTATCGCCAGTTGGCGGAGTAAGGGACGCGGATTTGTCGGCTTAGTATTGGTTTATTGATCTAGTTAATTATTTTCTTTCTAAAGCTGCCGCCTATTGGCGATGAACCGTTGTTACCTAAAGTATGCTTTCCTAGAAATATGTGATTTCGCGTTTAACAACATGGATTAATTTATTATCATAATTGAAGAATCTTTTCTCAATCCAATTATTTTCTGAATCATATTCATATTCAGTACGACTCGTACTTATTTCTTCTCTATCAAACCATTCTTGTTTCCAGCTGATTTGATTGCCGTACTGGTCATAATCAAATACCATAAAAAAGCTATCATTAAATTTTGGCCAAATTATTAACTCCTTAAATCTTTGATTTGATGTAGAATCTTTAAATGTATATATTCTTAAATCTTGAATAAAATCTTTATTTTCATATTCTTCTGATCTAATCAATCTATCGAATTTATCGTACTCAAATAAACTTTTTGAGATATAAGAACTATCAGAATTTGAAGTAGTTAATATCTCCTGTCTATCTTTTTGTTTGTATTTAAAATATAGTGTTTTGTATGTATTATCATATTGTCTAACATCAATTATTGAATCTCCAATATAATTGTAAGTCCACTTAACTGTATCCTCGTATTTAAAATGAATTCTTTCTTCTTCTAATATTCTATTTTTGTCATCATATTTATAATTCCAAGAGGTAACTTGATATAAGGAATCGACTTTTCCTTCCAAACCTATTCGATTTTGTAAATAACCTTCTTGATTAAACACTAATTTGTAACTATTCGGACCAAAAAAATTCTCAATTCTAAGTTCGTAAGTTGAATCTTTAAAATTCTTAACATCATAGTATTTATGTACCAAGATTTTTACTTTATTATTTAGATTTCTCCTTTCTAAATCTGTTTGATTTAATCTTTCCCTTATTTGACTAGAAACAAGGAGTGGAGTTATAAGATATATGAAAACGAAAACTTTCTTTAGCATATTTTTGGTAACGGTTACGTATATTCGTCAGTTGTGGTAGTGAAGATACGAATTTGTCCGTTTTAGTTTTTTAATTCTTGGTTTCTATAAATTCTCTTTTTAGCTGAATGGCCGCAATTGCGAATATGCGATGTTGTGCTGCGTTGCTATATTCTAAATTTTTCTAGCAATTTTGAATTCTTTTTTCTTTGATACCAATCATTAAAAACTAATTCTAATTTTTTTACTTCGAAACTTTCAAAATCATAGTTTTTATATTTTTCGATGATTTCTAAAAACTTATTTTTATTTTGAAGTTTTCTTCTAAATCTTAAAACTGTTGAATGCGCTGTTTGTAAAGAATATCTTTTATCTATTGATTGCTCCAGGTCTGAATTTTTAAATTTTGTTCTTAAGTTATTCCTCAGATCATTTAAAATATCATTTTGTGGAAAACCTTGAATCATTATTCCTGAATCGGAAGCTGTAATTCCTTTAAATTTTATTTCGAATCTGTCAATTTCACTCAAACTTTCTTTAATCAAATCGATATAATCGGGAAGTGAAATTTGATCTAATCGGAAACCTTCATAACACGAAATAATTGACATTACTGTGATATGAATATCTGAATTTGGATAATAATATTGCGAAGGATCAATTTGTTTTAATTCATCCAAAAATAGCTGAATTCTGTTTTTTACATTTTCGGGAGGTCTTATCAATAAAGTTATTCCGAATCTTCTATCAGCTGGAGAATCAATTAATAAATCAGTTCGATAATCTCCATTTTCGATATTTATGATTGAACTTTCATAAAGTTTTTTATAGTGTTCAGTCAGATTCATTTTTCTTTTTTCCTCGATTTTCAAAGCAATGCTGCACAACGGTCTCGATTATCGCAAGTTGGCGGAGTAGGGACCGCGGCGTTGTCGGCTTAGACCTAGTTTGTGGGTGAATTTAATTATTTTCTTTTTAACGGTGCCGGCTATTTGCGATGAATCGTTGTTGGGTGTAGTCTAATAACCAAATCTTAAGAATTTCTATTTTTCCATAGAATACAATCCTTCACCAAGACTTTTAAAAATTGGTTTATTAATGGTGTTTGTTGAATAACCCCATCTGAACCATTGACACTTAGAAGAGGTAAGGAGGATCCATTATAATTTCTACTAGATAATAAATCTCCATTATGAACAAATCTGGACCTTATTGAATAGTATTTGTTTATTAGTTTAACGGCTTCTTGATTACCTGTTGCATCCGACACTAATTTTTTAACTCTTTTAGCTATTGAAAATTTTTGTTGACCACAATTATTACATCTTTCAGGCTCAATATCCTCTATAGATATAATTTCCAATGCAGTCATATACTTTATACTCGCATATTCTAAAGCACTGAAGTCTAAGTCAAAATCTGTATAAGAAATTTCTTCAAAAAATAACCCTTGACGAAAGGCTTTAATACTTTTGTCTAGATTTGAATTGGGGTTGTCATAATCTATATTTTTATTTAGGAACTCATCTATTAAAACACCAAATTCTTTTGATACTTCTAGCTCTCTTATCTTATCGTTAGAGTTTATACTTGATGTTTCTTCTCCAGAATCAATATTTACTAAAGTAAACTCTTCTTCGTTACTTTCTCTCAATTGAGCTATTCCGGAATTTTTAAAGGTTATAAATTCGAGAGTGTCCATTGATAAATAGGATATAATAATATCACAATTACTCATACCAAAAGTGGCATAGTCAGTTTTATCGTAAGCTTTAATTTTAAACCTCAATTCATTCTTTTCAATAGTAAAATTTTCACCTTCAAATTTTTTAAACGAAATTTTTTCATCAAGCGAATATTTTAGAACTATATCCTTCTTATATTCATTAAAACTTAAAGCTTCATCAACAGATTTATCAAATTTTTTTTCGAATTCTGTTTGATTTTTCAATGCGTTATTTTCCCAAATCAGCTCTGCTATACAACCCTTTTTAGAATAAGTACATGAAATTGAAGTGGGGGTGGACTTATGAGAAATAGCACCTAAATCAATAAATCCTAAAAAAATTGTTTGTGCTTCTCCAATTTTGACCGGATTGAAGTTCCAAGCTAATTTGTCAAAATTTGATCGTAGCCGATACCATAAACATCTTAAAAATTCGTTTGTTTCAAGATTAGTTGGTTTTGAAACGTCGTATCTCTTTTGCATTAAAAATTCTGTATTAGATTACACCCAACGGTTACGGTTATGGACAAGTAGCGGGAATAGGGACGCGAAATTGTCGGCTTAACCTTTTGTTTATTGGTTTTCTAAATTACACTTTTTCGGCAAAACCCGCTATTTGCTATAACCGATGTTGTATGCTGGCCTTTAAGTCCTGATTATTTTCTTTACTTCTTCTTTTGTAAATATGTCAAAGTCAGATTTAAAACTCTCATAGTATAAGTCTCTAATTTTTAAATATTTAAATGAATTTTTGATTGAAGTAGGTTTTTCGTAGAGTATTTGAAATTGCCAATTTGTATTATCATAATGAAGATTTATTTCTCTGAAAATTTCTTGTAATGATGTCAATACTTCCCAAAAATCTTTGAGAGTAATGTTATATTTTATTTCTGATTTTTTTCTGTCAGTGTGAGCAAAAACTTTATTTCTTAAAAGACTTATATCGTTAAAGTGTTTACTGGTTTTGAGAAATTTAGTTTTTAATATTTCTAATGATGAATGAGTGGGAGTTTTGTGCCAGTCAATTTTGTTAAGGTTTGATTGACTAAAATTTATAAGGTTTAAAATATTAAAATGTTCTTTTTTATCAATCAATTTATGGCAGTCAATTACGAACAATTTAGTGTAGTTTAAATATAGTCGATAGAAAAAACTCGACTTCTTTATCATTCTTTCAAAATATTCTTCTTCTGGATTATGAATAGAACGGATATCCTGCTTTAAACATTCTAATTCTAAAAGAATTTCTCTTATTTCAGACAGTTTATGTTTTAAAATTTCCGAATTTTCTTTCATCTATCTTTTTGTGAGGCTTGCATACAACGGTCTCGATTATCGCAAGTTGGCGGAGTAGGGAACGCGGCGTCGTCGGCTTAGACCTGGTTTGTTGGTTAATTTAATTATTTTCTTTCTAACGGTGCCGTCTATTTGCGATGAATCGTTGTTGTTGCGCGTTTAGCATTTAATATTCTTCTTAAATTTTTTGAATAGGAGTTTTTCTTGAATTCGCAGAACGAGCCAAAACCATAATAATATTACCGGAAAAATTATTATGCTCCAAAATGGAATTTTCGTGTCATTTATTATTTGAGCAAAAATTACAATTGAAAATAAAATAAGTACGAAGTATAATTCAAATCTGATTTTAGTACTTAATATTAATCTTGTTGAATTGTTATCAATTTTCTCAATTTTTCCAAATCCTCTTATTCCCTCCATTATTTTTGGAAAGCCCTGCATATATAGAGTTCCAATTGAAAATCTCGAATAAAATTTGAATGATGATAAGTTTGACCATTTAATTCGAAACTTTTTCTCATTATTCTGAATCTTTTTAATCAGATTTTCTTTAGAATCTGGAAAAATTATTTCCTCATTAAGTGTTATAAAATCTATTAGGTTTTTCAATTTTAGTTCTTCTTAATTGTTTAGGATTTAACTTTAAACTTTCTATTTAGTTGGAACATAGTGAATGCGCTACAACGGTCTCGTATATTCGTCAGTTGTGGTAGTGAAGATACGGATTTGTCCGATTTATTATTTTTTTCTTGATTTCTATAAACTTTCTTTTAGCATAATGGCCACAATTGCGAATATGCGTTGTTGTACACTGTTTTATTAAAATGATTTTGTTTTTACCCAATCTTGCATATCATTAATAAAAAGATCAAGTATTTCTTCATAATTGTCATCTGGATCACTTATGTCATATGTCTCCCAGTCATTCCAAAACTCACTTAATATACGATATAGTGATTTATCTATTTTGATTAATCGTCTATGAAATTTTTCATAATTGTGTAACTTGTTATTACATGATTTTATAGCAATATAATTTGCTACATAATGTTCTATTCCCTCATAAGTATAGATTCCATTAATTTTAAAATTATTTTCTATTAATTCAATTTTTTGATTACTACTTTTCTTTTGGTTATGGTCAGTCAAAAATTCGTGATTTTTAAATCCTAAGTTTATAAATAATGGAAGTATAATAATATGCTCCAAGCAATTTCCAATGTGATCAACAAGTTCCTTATTGAAAATGATATTCAAATCTTCATTGTCGTAGTTATCTATTATTAAATTTAAATCCTTAGCTACATTAAGATCTTTACTTCTTAAATATGCGTGAAGTAATTCATGTGTAAATGGAGCAGAATTAATGTTCTTCTCATCTATATAAATAGTAATTGAATCTTCTGTTGTATTTATTCCGTAATTTGGTTCAAAGCTACTATCAAATTCAATATTTAAATTTTTATCAACTTCTTCCCAAATACTTCTATTTCTATCATCTATTAAAGAAGTATATTTTTCTAGCATTGGATTTTCTTATAAAATAGTGTACAACGGTTACGGTTATCGCAAGTTGCGGGAGTAGGGACGCGGACTTGTCGGATTAACTTTTTTCTTTCCTGGTTTCTAAAATTACACTTTTTCGCAATACCCGTTATTTGCGATGAACCGATGTTGTAGCCAGTTTTTATTGTCTTAGCTCGTGGGTCTCTAATAAATAAATGGCAAGTGTTGAAGCAGCACCTACAGCCAATTTAGCGTGCCTTGGTTGTAAACCTTTAAATCTACCATCCTTTCCGTGACCACTGCCATATTCATTTCTTATTTCTCCTATTCCTTGTACAACTGAGGATAAACTACCTAATATTTGTTTTATTGATTTCGCCGCTTTTACTTCATCTGAAATATCTTCAGGGGTTAATTTTAGAAGCTTAGTTGTCTCTTTCATTAATTTTGGAAGATCCCAACTCTTCTCATATTTTATTTTTCTCTCTTCAAAAATTGATTTACAACAAGTCTCAATTAATTCTTTGGCTAGCCCAATTGCTATATGTGGAGAATTTTCAATCGATGTTTCCATCAAATTGATTTGTTGGGTTACATACTCAGCGTTTAAAATTTTTCGAATATTTTCTGTTTTCCTTGCCAAGGATTCTTTTCCTGTGATTTTCATCCTACCGACGAAAATTGGTCTACCAGAAATTTTGGTCTTTTCAACTAATTCAAAATTATCCTCCTGGAGATTATCATTAAATATTTGTAACAGTTTGCTTACCTCTGATTTATCAGCTCTTACAATTGGATGTATCATTTCACACAAGAAATTTAAGAACCTTGAATCATCACATTTCATTAGATTGAATCTGTCATCGTAGAAAATCCAATTATCTTCCCAATCATTGTTATGTATACGATGTTGCCAAATATCTCCAGCGGCATTCTCGAATCTACTATCGTAAGATTCCATTTCTTCTAAATTGTAAATTCTAGACAAGAAATCAATTTCTTCCAGCCTTCCTGACCACCAGAAATTTTCTACTTGAATGAAATCAAAAATATTTCTTCTTGTTATTTCTGAGATTTTTTTGGCCAAAATTAATCTTCTTTAAGGGCAATTTCTATGATTAGATAATCTCGATTTTGCCCAACAATTAGGTTGAAACCATCTTGATCACGATTAAATTCTTCTGGAATTTTTTCTAAGTCAATTAATTCTTTACCGTTTTCTTTTAAATACTCATTTAGGATTTGAATTACTTCACGCTTTATTCCGTCAGGAAAAAATAATTTTATGCTCTTCCAATTTTCTTTAGTATTTGCCCAATATTCGTATTTGCTTAAATAATGATTTTTGACTTCTTCTGATTGAATTTGTTTGAAGTCCTTATCAGTAGGATAAAGAAATTCTAATTGAAAAATTTCTTGGTTAATTCCTAATCTTTCTGATAAGAATTTGGTCAGTGTAAAATAATCCATTTGGTTCTAAATATTTTCTTTAAAAATTGGCTACAACGGTCTCGTATATCGACAAGTGGCGCGGATTTATGGATGCGTATTTGTCGGCTTAACGATTTTGTTTGTTTTGAAAACTAAATTAGTACTTTTCTAATAAACCCGCCATTTGCGATATACGTTGTTGGCGAGTCGTTTAATATCGAGAATCTTGAAATTGACTATAATTAATTGATCCTGTAAATTTATTCGAGTAATTATCTCCTAATTTAATTCGCAATTCTGTTTCATAATTACCTTGATAAATAACTTTGGAACTAATGATAATATTTTCTGGAGGTAAAACAAGAGAATTAATTCCATTGCCACACATGAAAGAATACATTTTTTCTATAGGTTTCCATTTATTTGTTGAGTCTTTAGCTTCAACTAAAATTGGTATAAATCTATCATAACCTATATTAATTGTATCATTCTCTTGATTTTTTATAAATACTGGATAAGCTGAATAATATTCTTCATTCAAGTATTTGTCAATTACTAGTTGTTTAATAATTGTACTAGTATCTACTTCTAGATTAATCTTAGTTTCATTCCAAGATTTGAATTTTCTAGATTCTTCCCAACCATAATAAAATGGATAAATAGGATTACTGCGGAATTTTTTATTGTAAGTGTTGAAAATTTTATCTAATTCTACTGTATCTATTTCTTGAACTTTTCCATTCTGAGGTGGAGGAGGTGGAGGAGGTGGATTGAAAGGAAAATCTACCAATTCGTAATTCAAATCTATTGTTTCCTTTAATTTTCCAATATATAGAATGCCGCTGCTCGATCTTGATATTAAAGAATCAGATTTGATCTTTTTTACAGTTTTGATATTTGTGAGAACCGGAAATTCAGTAGTATCACCTTTATTAATATCAGATTCATCACAACTAATGAAAAGAATAAAAATCAGTAAAATTTGAAATATTTTCATCAAATTATTTTGTTATTAAATGCTCGCCAACGGTTACGGTTATCGCAAGTTGCGGGAGTAGGGACGCGGACTTGTCGGATTAACTATTTTCTTTCCTGGTTTCTAAAATTACACTTTTTCGGAAATACCCGTTATTTGCGATTAACCGATGTTGGCGGTAGTTTGTTACTGATATTTCTCTAGTTCTTCTTTGAAAATATTATCAGTTTCATCTTTAAATCTATTCTTATTGCTGAGAAAATTATGGAACTTTTCGTAAAGATTTTTATAAATAATTTGGTGGGCTTTATTCCCTAAAGTTTCCTCATTATATTCATCCATATCAAATTCTTCTTCTGTTGCATAATCTAGCAATTTCATAAGATCATCTTTCTCAATTTTATCTAATTCTGTCCAATCCTCTGGAGAATTTTTATCTTTTAAAAAAAATCCTCTATTATCTTCAATCTTTAAGTATATCATAACTTCTGGTTTTTCTTTGAATATATGCTTCTTCTCCTGCCTCCAAGCAATTTAATAAGATGTCAAAATTCTTGATTTCAACACCATCAACGCTTTTTAGCACTTTACTGGTTGGGTGTCCAAAGAATACTTGGTATTCAACTTTTCCGGAATCAACTAATTTTTGTGTATAAACTATGTGATTTGGATTGATTGATCCACCTATAGTGCTACTGTGTGTAACAACTATAACTGGTATTTCTTTGGAAATTTCTTTAATAAGCTCATTTACTTCTCCTTTTAGAAAAATATTATCAAATGAAGATTCTGGTTCGTCAATTAGCAATAGATCGTGCTTTATAGCATCATTTATTTCGTGGAGTAAATTGAATTCGGATCTTTCACCCCCAGAAACTTCAAAACCGTGCTTATTTAAAGTTCTATAATCGATATCAACAAAATATTTATAGAATTCAGTTTCTTCTATTCCTACGTTCTGTAATGATATTAGATATTTATATGGTTTATCATAATTGTTGTATGCTTCACTGAACGCCAATTGTCTTCTGCTTTTTGCCTTTAATTGACTTGCACCTGTATACTTTTTAGTTTTTGCAAGAACTTTAAAACCTCTTATGTCTTTACTATCAATTATTTTTTCAATTTTCAGATTATCAACTAGCGTTTCAAATTTCCTAACTTTTAACTTTTCTCTTTGGATTTTTTGAAAATCAACTGGCTCGATTGCTGTTGTTGTAGAGCGGAATCTTAACCCATCCTTTATTTGATCTATAACTCCATTTACCCAGCTTTTCTTAAGATTATTTGTATATAGTTCATTATGCTTTATTATCAACTCAACAATTAAGTTCTTTAGACCATCTTCAGTTACGTGCTTATCTATTATTGATTTGTATTCTGTATTTTCTAATAGTGTTTTTGTAGATGATATTAGTTTCTTTATGTTTTCTAAATTATCAGTTTCGAATTGGGTTTCGTTATATAGACTGCATTTTGAAAAGGTATCTAAGTTGTCATTTTCTAAAGCGAATTTCTTTAGAGTTTTGAGATATTTTTCTAATTCAATTTCATTTGATTTTAAGTCTATTTCATTTACTTCCATCACAACATCTTTGAAGTCTTTCAAGTAATTTTCAGTTATCAAACTATGTCTGGTTGTAACTAATTTTTTGAAGTTTTCTTTATCGTTTTGAAGTAAGCTAAACTGTCGAATATATTTTACATTTTCGAAATTTTCACAAATTTTATCCAGTGTATAGGTTTTTCCTGATGATCTTCCACCGATTATAACGTTTAGAGCAGTAGATAACATTATACCGTCATCTGTTGCTTGAAAAAAATCGTTTCCATCATTTTCTGATAGAAATACTTTTGTCTTATCGTATAAACAACCTTTTATAGCATTTAAAGAAGATTCTTCTACATCGAGGTATGTTTGTCTAGTTGGGAAGTTCTCTATGCCTTCAACCATTCGACAGTCACTGAAAATAACTGGTGTTAATTTATCTTCTTCCTTTATACAAGTTTTAAATTTTCTAAGACTAGTAACTTCTCCCGAAAAAATGTTTTCTCCTAACTTATCTAAAGTCAATGGTTTTATGTTCGGCTTCTTGTCGTAATGCGGAATTAATAAATAGTTATTTAATGCAGGAAAAATTTCTATTAGTTGATCGTAGTCAATTGAATCGTCCTTCGACGGAATTAAACCTTTTACTCTATTGCATTTATCTTCAAAATCTCTTAGGTTTTCATTTTCTGATATCAATAAAATATGTCCCCCTTCAAGATCAATTTCAATTCCAGGAAAAACTTTAATTTCTAATTCACGATTGATTTCTTCGAATTGTTCTCTATCAAATAGGTTATGATTGGTTATTGCAATGCAATCCAATGATAGCTTTTCTACATATTCTTTTAATGATTCTAGACTAAATTCAAATGGTCTGTCACTAATTGACTTTACTGTGTGGATGTGAAAATCTATTTTTTTCAATACGAATTATGTTTACAAATTACCGCCAACGGTTTTGTATAACCGTCAGTTACGGGATTAAAGTTAATGATTTTCGGTTAAGAACTGGCGTTAGCAATTCCGAGTGGATTCGGACGCAGTCGAATCCGCCGTAATTGCGGTTATACATTGTTGCCCATAGTTATTTTTTATTCTGCATTTCACGAATTGTTTTTTTCCGTTCACGCATTATTTTTCTTCGTTCTTTTTTTGTTTTGTCAGTCAATAGTGGTGTCCAATCAATTCTGTCGTCACTTTCAAGCCACTCCATATATTTTTTCTGAAATTTCTCAATTCCATCTCGCTCGATAAATGGTAAATAATATTCTATCAGATTTGCGTTTTTTTCGCAAAAAGTCAATGTACAGTTTTGAATTCCAGTTACTCTTGCATAAGGCATTCCCTCAATTCGGTCAGCCATTATTATTGCAATTTCTCCTTTATTCAAAATCCGATTGTTACATTCCGATTTAATTTTAGTCAAGGTTTGGTCTGTAAAAAATTCTGCAAGAGTCGGTAAAATCCGCCAACCATATTCAATCAGTTTTTCGGCTTGTTCTGTTTTTATTATTTCTTTAGAGTTCTCAATTTTTGAAATTCCGTCCAATAGATTTTCAATTTCAGATTTTGATTGAGAGAAGCCAAAACTTGAAATTAAAACTGCAATTATTAATGTCAGACGGATTTTTTTCATAATTATGGGCAACGTGTTATATCCGGCACAATATACCTTTTTAATCAGAAATATTTCGGGATAAACGCATGTTTCCATCCTTTTTATCAGAATTTGATAACGCTTTTAAACTAACATCTAACGGACTCGTAATCTTCATCAATTCCTTTTGAGTTACATGAGTGTAGATCATCGTAGTTTCCGGTTTCGAATGCCCCAGCAAACTCTGGATATGCCTTAAATCTATGCCGTTTTCTAACATATGCGTAGCATAAGAATGTCTCAATGTATGCGGTGTTACTCTCTTTTTAATATTGGCCAGTTTACAGGCATGGTTTAGCGCAGCTCTTATACTTGAAGTTTGATAAGAACCACCTTGCGGACTTTCTACAAAATATGTTTTTGGCCGGTAAGTTTCCAAATAATTTAAAAGCAAAGGAATAAAACTTTCTGCCATAATTACAATTCGGTCTTTTCGGCCTTTCGCACCACGTATCGCAATTTGCCTGCGGTCTATGTCTATATCTTTTTGTTTCAGGTTTACGGCCTCTCCAACTCTTAATCCCGAAGAATATAGTAATGCAAAAATCGCGCGGTGCTTTAGATTTTGAGTGGCTCTTAAAAGATCTATTACCTCTTCCTTAGACAAAACAACGGGTAAGAATTTACTCTTTTTAGGGCTGGAAATTTGTTCGGCTTCTAATTCAGGGAACCGGTGTAATGCTGCAAAATGTTTTAAAGCGCTTACACATTGCCGGTGTGTACTAATGGCGTAATTCTTCCCGGCAATTTCTTTTTCAATAAAAAGCTCAATGCTACGGTTGGTGATACTCTCCAGTTTATCTTTTTGAAACGCTATAAATCGCTGTACAAAAGTTGTATAAGTTTTTAAGGTGCTTTTACTAAAGCGTTGCCCATTTAAATAATTCTGAAATTCTTCCAGGATCTCCAATTGCTGCGGATTCAAATTCGAATGCTCTCCCTCCGGAGTTTCTACCGTCTCTGTTTTAAGATCTTTTAAAGCCGAATAATCTATAATGCAGCCTATCTTTTTTAGAACAGTATAAATGCGCTTTTTGTTGTTGAACGAATATGGCAAATAGAAACACGAATAGGTGCGGGACCAGCGCATCCCTTCCATATTTTTAATGAATTCATTTAACTCAAAATCAAATTTATAAGTGATTCCAATTTGTAATTCGTCACGGTGCTTAAACGCAAAAAGTCTAATAGTTCTCATAAGCCTATTTTAAACAAATAAGCGACTAAATTAGTTGGGTGAAAACCCTGAAAATGTGGTGTAAGAAGAAAACTTACCTAAAAAGATCTTTATATTTTCAGCAAAATCTGCACAGTGATAAAAGCTCGTAATCTTTAAAAAAGCCTCATGTTTTAGCATATTTCACTAAGAATTGTTCAAACTATTTCCCCTTAATTATTTAAAGGATTTAATTCGAAAACTCCATCAAAATCCAGTAAAATTTCTCGGGTATCTTCTTCTCCTTGTGGTACCGTAATACTCACATCTACATCAATTTCCCATTGATCATTGCTTACTTTTTTACCCTCAATAATTCCATCGGAAACTGAAAAATAGCCATTGGGATCACAAAAACATGATAAGGCATATAAAGCTTTTGCATCCTCAAAATTCCCGGTTTCCAATTTAAAGTTTTCTGCGTCTGGTGATACTTGAAAAGCCAAATTGTAAACATCCTCATCATCAGCTATTGCCGGGTCATTTTCGTCGTAATACTGATAATAAAAAACAAGGCTGTCGCCTTCAATAATTTTGATTTCTCTGGAATTCTCTTCCTCCCTTATGGAAGCGTTTTCAAAATAAATAAAATCTTCAATAATAACAGATGACCCATCGGGGTTGTCATCATCTTTACTACATGCATTTAAGATTAATATCCCGAAAATTAAAAATATCCCTTTTTTCATGGTGTTAGTTTTTATTAAGATGAAGAAAATCACAAAAGGTTGCGTTGAATTTATTGAAATTATTCTGTTAAGTAGAAATAAAATCCCGGTATTCTTCAAAAAAACCTTCCATTTTCAACATATTATCGCTTAAAAATTTCATCACCTCTGGCCAGTGTTGCCGGTTATGAATATTTACACCATCTAACTGAACGTAAACCCGGGAAACTATTTTTCCTTCGGGAAGTTCATATTCTTCCTCGAAAACGGTTTCAGGTAAATATTCAGAAACCAGGATGTTTTTTAGGGAAAGCAGTTTTTCAAAATAATAGGCTCTAATCAGCGGGTCTTCATCTATCACATCTATAGAAACCTGGGCAAATTTTCGGTTAAAATTGAATTTAAGCTGAAGTTCTTTTATGCCGGTATCATACAAAACCCATTTTCTGCGGAAAACGATACCGAAGCTGGTCCAGAACTGTTGCCTTAATTTTTTGCTTTCAGCTTTACTAACCATATTAAATATAATAAGCCAATAAAATTCCGCCCACAATTATCGCCAGTTTAGAAATATTGAATTTATGGTTCTTGGAGGCTTCGAATAGAATAGTGGTAGAAACGTGTAGAAAAATACCAATCACTAAGGCATTAATGTAAATAGAAAGTTCCTGGAGTACACTAAATTGAGATTTAAAGAAGCTTCCTAAAGGAGTCATTAAAGCAAAAACCGCCAGGAATACGCCGACTTTAATTTTACTCAAATTAGAATGAATTAGAAAAACTGAAAGTATGGTCGCTACCGGAATTTTATGTATTACAACTCCGTGTAAAATATGATCGCCTTCATCCATAGGAAAACCTTCCAGGAAAGCGTGTAGACTTAAACTTAGTAGTAATAGTATAGGAAATTTATTCATTCCTTCCTGCTGGTGCAGGTGGCCGTGTTCCACGCCTTTTGAGACAAATTCAAGGATAATTTGAAGCAGTAATCCAAGCATAATAAAAATGCCCACCTCGTTAGTGCCGTTTAAATAAACCTCGGGCAATAATTCAAAAATTGTAACCGCTAAAAGATAAGCCCCGCTAAAACTAAGCAGCAATTTAAACCCAGTAGAGGAGGAGGGTTTTAAAAAAGTAGCGATAAGATAGCCGGCAAGCACAGAAAGAAGGGGTAAAATATAGATCATTAATTACTGCAAAATATTATTAGAAAACCTGAGTCGTAAAAGCTTTTAGAATATTTCAGTATCCAAAGCCGGCAATACCTTTATTCAGCAAAATTACCCTATTTTTGTGGACTGTAAAAAACCGATATGGAAAATAATTTTAAAATGATCGCTAAGACCATGTATGGTTTTGAGCCAGTTTTGGCTAAAGAACTCATGGCACTTGGCGCGATGGATGTAAAAGAAGGAACCAGGAATGTAAGTTTTGTAGGCGATACCGGCTTTATGTATAAAGCCAATCTTTGCCTAAGAACTGCCATTAAGATCCTAAAACCTTACCAGAGTTTTAAAATATTTTCTGAAGACGATCTTTACAAGCAGATCTACGATTTACCCTGGGAGAATTTTATGGATGTTAACGATACCCTGGCCATTGATGCCACGGTGCATTCTGATACGTTTACACATTCCAAGTATATTTCCCTTAAAACCAAAGATGCTATCGTAGACCGGTTTCGGGATAAGTTTGGTAAAAGACCAGATGTAGATCTTGATTTTCCAACCTTGCGACTTAATATTCATATTGAAAAGAACTTTTGTAACGTTTCTTTTGATTCCTCTGGACAATCGCTACATAAACGTGGCTATAAAACCGCGACTAATATTGCACCTATAAATGAAGTTTTAGCTGCCGGAATGTTATTGCTTTCCAGTTGGGACGGGCAGTGCGATTTTATGGATCCTATGTGCGGTAGTGGTACCATTTTAATTGAAGCCGCGATGATTGCCTGCAATATTCCACCGAATTTAAACCGAAAGGAATTTGCTTTTGAACGCTGGAAAGATTGGGACGAAGATCTATTTGAAAAAATAGAAGCTTCTGTGCTGAAGAAAATGCGGGAATTTCATTTTAAGATCACAGGTTATGATACCTCACCATCGGCAGTGCATAAAGCCATAGATAATATTGAAAATGCTAATCTTTCTGAATTTATTAAAGTAGAAAGACAGGATTTCTTTGCTTCACAAAAAGAGGGCGAGCGCCATTTACATATGTTATTTAATCCGCCTTATGGAGAGCGATTAGAAATAGATATGCCGAAATTCTATAAAGAGATAGGAGACACGCTGAAACAATCTTACCCGGGGACTGATGCCTGGTTTATTACTTCTAACCTGGAAGCTATAAAACATGTAGGCCTAAGACCTTCCCGAAAAATAAAACTTTACAACGGTGCCCTGGAATCTAAGTTATTAAAATACCAGATCTACCAGGGATCTAAAAAGGCAAAGTTTCAGGATTAAAATTTGAATGTATATTCTCGCAGTTTTGAAATTGAAGAACTTTTAAACTGCGGGAAAACTTCTTTCTATTTCTTATAAAAAGGAATCAGGTAACTAATGGTGTATCCATAACCCACTCCAATATTACTATCGTCATAAGTTCGGTTAAAACCGGGGATAGCCAGGTTATCAAAGTTATCTGGCGCAGTTTGGAATAATCTTCGCTTAAGCTGCACATTTACCGATAGGTATAAATTATTCAGAACTTCAACTTTAATCCCGGCAATTAATTCTATCCAGTTAGCAGTTAAGCCCGAATATTCAATATTATCGGTCCTAACATCAGGTTCAAAGAAAGTGTTGGTAGTATAAATTCGATATTCGTCAACATCCTGGGTAAAAGTGGCAAAGCCATAACGCGCTCCTACAAAAATAAGGTTCTGCATTCCCGTCCAGTTTTCGTAAGCATTATAATCTGCACCGAATTTTATATAACTGCCGCTTGAAGTTAGCTTGATATTATCTTCTTCGTAACCTATACTTTCATTACCAAGTTCTACCGCGGCGTAATAGTTTTTATAAACCCTGTAATCTCCAAGGATCTCGAATCCTGAATAATCGTCCTCAAAAGCGGTTCGTGCCAGTTTACTAAGATCTGTTCCTACACGTAAACCAAATTTCTCTCGCATGGCCAGGCTATCCTGTACCGTGGTTTCCTGGCTTAGTAAAGGGCTAGCCAAAAATAGAAAGGCAAGACTAAAAAAATATGTTGATATGTGCTTGTGTTTCATCTTCGATATTGGGTTCTTCAATAATATAAGAATCAATCCATTGCCCATCTTCACCACCTTCAATGGTTAATTTTAAACTATTGTATATTACTTTATAAGCACAGGCACGGTTTAAATAAATCTCTTCGGTGCCATAGGTAAAGGTTAGAGTGTCGGTATCTGGGGTGAATTCTTCATCTTCATCCTCTTCTTCCTCGTCAGGATCAGAATCAAAAAGGGTAAAGATATAGGAAGTTGCATTTTGATCTGTTCTTAGTGGAATCAAAATGCTATCTACACTTATTCGTTGATACAATGTTTTGATTGAATCGCTTACCGTAGATCTAATACTTAAATTAGTTGGGCTGGCCGGGTTATCTCGTTCTTCGGCATCATAAAATCGCACCACCATCAAAGGAGTGGTTTGCGTTGCCTCAGGGCAAATATCATCTCTCTGGCAGCCTAAAAAAAGCATAAGTAGCCCACCGATAAAAAAGAGATTTTTAAGATATTTTGTCTTCATCTATTTTCTTTCTAAACAAACAACATTTTCTACGTGGTGCGTTTGCGGAAACATATCTACCGGTTGCACTTTAGTCACTTTATAATATTCGTCTAATAAAGAGAGGTCGCGAGCCTGTGTAGCCGAGTTGCAACTCACGTAAACAATGCGCTGTGGCAATATACCAATTATTTGGGCAATCACATCTTTGTGCATACCGTCACGAGGCGGATCGGTTATAATAACGTCTGGCTGCCCATGTGTATCTATAAATGATTCAGAAAAAACCTTTTTCATATCGCCTACAAAGAATTCGGTGTTTTCAACCTGGTTGCGTTCAGCGTTCTCTTTGGCGTCTATAATAGCTTCGGGCACAACTTCAACCCCAATTACTTTTTTCGCTTTTTTCGCAACAAACTGGGCTATTGTTCCTGTTCCTGTATATAGATCGTAAACAATTTCGTCTCCTTGAAGATCGGCGAAATCCCGGGTTATTTTATATAATTCGTAAGCCTGGGCAGAATTGGTTTGGTAAAAAGACTTGGCGTTTATTTTAAACTGAAGTCCTTCCATTTGCTCAAAGATATGGTCGCGGCCTTTATAGCAAATTACTTCCTGGTCATAAAGAGTGTCATTTCCTTTTTCATTGATCACGTATTGTAACGAAGTGATCTCCGGAAACATTTCTGCTACCGCATCAAGTAATAATTCTCGTTTTTCTTTGTCTTCATGAAAAAACTGAATTAAAACCATTAACTCTCCGGTAGAGGAAGTTCTAATCATTAAAGTTCTTAATAAACCTTCCTGTTTACGGGCATTAAAAAAGCTGAGATCGTTATCTGTAGCGTATTCTTTTACAAAGTTTCTTATTGCGTTGCTGGGATCTTCCTGTAGGTGACATTTTTTGATATCCAGAATTTTATCCCACATTCCGGGAATATGAAATCCAAGGGCATTTTTGTCATCAAAATCTTTTCCGCTGTTTATTTCTTCAGGAGTAAGCCAGCGGCTGTCGCTAAATGAGAATTCCATTTTATTGCGGTAGAAATAAATTTCCTTACTGCCTAAAATTGGGGTCACTTCAGGTAATTCAACTTTTCCTACACGAATAAGATTGTTTAAAACCTCGTTCTGTTTGTATTCCAGTTGATATTCGTAACCCATATTTTGCCATTTACAGCCTCCACAAGTGCCAAAATGCTGGCATACAGGTTCTACACGTTTATCTGAAAATTGATGAAAATTCACTGCAGTTCCCTGGTAGTAAGATTTTCTCTTTTTCGTGGTTTTAATATCGGCAATATCACCGGGCACTACATTGTCTATAAAGATTACACGACCATCTGGAGATTTACCAATACCTTTTCCTTTTCCGCCGGCATCAGTAACTTCAACGGCGTCAAATACCTTGTTTTTATTCCTTCTTCCCATAGCGCAAAAATAGAATAATTGTGAAGATTTATTCCCCGACTTACTTAAAATTTCGGCAAACATTTAGTATTTTGCGAAAACTTGAATTTTTGGATGATTTCTCTCCCTTGCAGCTCAGACTCTTTAGTATTGGCTGAGAGCAAAAGAAGGAATTTTGAAAGTTAACAGTAAAAAAATAAATCAATGCCATTAGCAGAAATTAAATCCTCAGAAGAAGCCATTAACCTGGAAGATAAACATGGAGCTCATAATTACCATCCACTTCCCGCTGTACTAAGCAAAGGGGAGGGAGTTCATGTTTGGGACGTAGAAGGAAAGAAATATTACGATTTCCTTTCTGCTTATTCCGCGGTAAATCAGGGACATTGTCATCCTAAAATTGTAAATGCTATGTATGAGCAAGCCTCAAAATTAGCACTTACCTCAAGGGCTTTCCATAACGATGTTCTTGGTGCTTATGAAAAGTATGCCACCGATTATTTTAAATTCGATAAACTTTTGCCAATGAATACAGGGGCAGAAGCTGTGGAAACCGCTATAAAAATTGCCAGAAAATGGGCTTACGAAAAGAAAGGAGTTAAAGAAACAGACGCTCAAATTATTGTTTGTGAAAATAATTTCCACGGAAGAACAACCACGATAATTTCTTTCTCTAACGATGAAGGAGCTCGTAAAAATTTTGGTCCTTATACGCCAGGATTTATAAAAGTAGCTTATGACGATCCTGATGCTTTAGAAAAAGCAATTACAGAAAACGATAATATAGCCGGCTTTTTAGTAGAACCTATTCAAGGGGAAGCAGGAGTTTTTACCCCTGCTAACGATTATATGAAAAGAGCCAAAGAGATCTGTAATAAGCATAATGTGCTTTTTATGGCCGATGAGATCCAGACAGGGATTGCCAGAACCGGAGCTTTATTAGCCGTTTGTGGTAATTGTACTTGCGAAGGCCATTGTGAGCGCCAGGAAACTTATACAAGACCAGATATTTTGATCTTAGGTAAAGCACTTTCTGGAGGAAATTATCCTGTTTCTGCGGTATTGGCAGATGATGAGGTAATGAATGTAATTCAACCGGGACAACACGGTTCTACTTTTGGAGGAAACCCAGTAGCCGCTGCAACTGCCGTAGCTGCGTTAGATGTGGTGAGAGATGAAAAACTAGCCTTAAATGCACGTAAACTCGGAAATCTTTTTAGAAGATTGATGGATGATTACATTAAGGATTCTACTATTGTAGAATTGGTAAGAGGTCGCGGATTATTAAATGCAATCGTAATTAACGATTCAGAAGAAAGCTCTACAGCCTGGGATATTTGTATGGCGCTGAAGGAAAACGGACTTTTAGCAAAACCAACTCACGGGAATATTATTCGTTTTGCGCCACCATTGGTAATGGACGAAGAACAGCTTAGAGATTGTGTAGACATTATTACTTCTACTTTAAAGCAATTTGAGAAGTAATTTTTCTCGAAGATACATAAAGAAAAAGCCAGCTATTTCAGCTGGCTTTTTTGTTTTCCAAAAGAAAAATAGTTTATTGATTTTGTTGCATTTCTCTCATCATTTCCTCCTGTAGCTCATAGATTCCTTCTACGCCGCCGTACATTATAATCATTACAATAGAGGAGATCAAGCTAATGGCGCTTAAAACCAGGCCTATAATGGCAAGAATTTTTCCTGTTTTTACATTTTGGTAACCGGTATATAATTCTGGTTCTGCATTATAGATCTCTGTGGCTCGCTTAGCCATTACCAGGGCAATGATCCCGAAAATAATCCCGAGTACTCCGTAACAGCAGCATCCAATAATAGAGAGGATCCCGAAAATTAAAATTAAAGTTGAATTTGGTAGTTGTTGTCTTTCCATAAAGGTTTGGTTTATTGGGTTAGTTGTAAATAAGTGTTCATTTTTATTAAATAGCTTATAAGCATTACCGCACCGCTAAAAATGATGAGTGCAATTTTTATCTGAAAATCATACCTGAATTTCACAAATAGATTTAAAATTAGAAAAGCGAGTAAAATTAAAATAGGATAGATTCCTGGAAACATATAAAAAGCCTGGCTAAATTCTGCTTTAAAAATCAGTAATAATGCACGTTGCCCACCGCAACCAAAACAATCTACCCCGGTGAGGCTTTTGTTAAGACATGGCAACATAAATTCTTCCATAACTAATTTTTGATGCTAATTTTACTGGTGAATTCAAGGTTTTTAGAAGAAATAATTTTTACGATATAGATCGCATCCTGTAATCCCGAAGTGGGTAAATTATGTTTGGTACTTCCAATGGCTATTGTTTTATTATATATCATTTGTCCGTTAAGATCGTATAGCAATATTTGTTTTAAATCAGATTTTACCATTTGTATCTCCAGTTGCGATTTTAAATTGTTTTGCACAATCAGCGCGTCAGGAAATAAAAAATCCAATTCCTCTTCAGTGGTTTCGGGCAGGAGATCGTCTTCCTTTTCCTGTATAAAGCTAATAAAAAATCGATTACTATAATTTCCTTTTTCCAGATCTATAGAAAATTCATTTAGATTTAATTGGTTATAAGTTTCTAATTCGGCATCAAAAAGAAAGATATTTTCATCTTCAAAATCTCTCAAATCGTCTAAACTGAAAGTTAATTTTGAAGCTTCAATTAAATTTATAAATAGCGGGATTTTATCATTTTTTCTGAAAGGCCTAACCTGGATGTTATAAAAAGCTTCCGCAATATTCCAACCTGCATCATTTTCTAAAACTCCGTAAATTTTTGCATCCATAGCCCAATCTTCTTCCCTGGAAGAATCTTCACGGAAGGCTAACAAAAGTGGTCGCGTATATAAATCGTTGAAACCTACATTGAGTTTTAATAGTGGAATCTCGCTTTTTTGCTGATTTTTAAATTCTGAAGTTTGCGAGTTTTCTTTCTGAAACCTTCGTTGAGAATTTATAAAATGAATATAACCATCACTCTTTCCGTTAAGCATAAAAGCCTGCCCAATGGGGCTGTACTCCCGCGCTATTGGTGCACCATTTCCTCCTGAATTTCCAGTTTCATCACCGCCGCCATTATAGGTTTTAAAAACTGCCGGCGCGTATGCATTTGCACCCGGCGAGTAAGAACCATAACCGCCTTCATAATCTTTTAAATAATGCGAGTCACCGTTATCTCTGGAGTCCCAGAAATAAGCGATTCCCGTACTTGCCGGATTTTCGAATAAAAAGCTTTGTAAATGAAGTGCAGAAGGATAGGGATTACCTACTAAAACACTTTTTTCATTTTTAATAGGTACTTTTATTTCTCCGTCATTCGGTAGACCTCTAAAATCATAGCGTTGCTTGTTTCCCGGGTTGTTTTCTACTCCATTTATAATCGTGTGATCGCTACCGTTTACCCCTTTCATAGTAAAACCTTCCCCTGGTGCTACATCAAAATTAACTCCCACGTGCTGCCAGTCAGTGTACTCACTTCCCGAGTATTTGTAAATCCAGCGGCGGGAAATTTTTAAAGGATTCGCATTCCCTTCTAAATCGTTTGTAACGAGAGCAGATTTACTTCTGGTTGGTGTTTTGGGTTGAAAGATCACCGCTCCAAATTGATTGGCGCTTATATTATCTGTAATCGGCAGCGCCCAGTAGTTATAATCAAAAGCATTAGAGGTGCCTTCCTGGAAAACGGAGAGCCAACCATTACCCGAATTTTTATTAGTGCTTTTTTCACCTTGCAATAATTGTGATTCCTTTCGCAAGTAGATACTGGCTTCGGTATGAGGAGAATTATTCTTTTTTAGCGAAATATCGTCTTCAACATATAGAAACCGGTCACTAAGATAGATATAAGAATCCCCGGTTATGGAAGGAGAAATATACAATTGCGCATTTCCGTGGTAAAAAGATAAAATAAAAGCTAAGAAGTAAATTTGCCTCATAATTCCTGTAACTTTGCTGGAAATACAAGAACCGTTATTTTTAACAGCTTTAAAATAAGGGATAACAGGTAAAAAAATGAACAATTCTCAAGTAATAAATACAATTTTGATAGTGCTTGGCGGCGGACTTTTAATCTATGCCATTGCTGCTGAAGGTGCTCACGCTTACTTTAAGATTATTGGTTTAATTACAATTATGTCAGGTCTTTATCGTGCAACCAATTTTTGGGTAGAGACAAAAGATGATCATAAAGAAGAAGAAAACAAAGAATAATGGAGCTGAAAAAAGGTGATAAAGTCGCGGTTTTAGATGATGTGCTGGAAGGTTATGTAATAAAAGCCGAAGCCGGAAAAGTTTATATTGAAACTACCGATGGTTTTGAAATGGAGTTTACCGAAGAGGAATTGGTGAAAATAGAAACGCCTATTGAAGCTCTATCTGAAGATGTAGATTTTGACAAGGTCTTAGCCGAAAAAAAGCTACCTCCAAAACCAAAGTCACAGCAAATTAAGCCGAAAGAAAGAAATCTACCACCAATGGAGGTAGACCTGCATATAGAAAAACTAACCAGGTCTTCCCGCGGAATGAGTAATTATGATATACTTAACCTGCAAATGGAAACCGCAAAAAGACAATTGGAGTTTGCAATAGGCAAACGAATTCAGAAAATTGTTTTTATTCACGGGGTAGGCGAGGGTGTGCTAAAAGCAGAACTCGATTTTTTTCTAGGCCGCTACGACAACCTAAAATTCTATGACGCCGATTACCAAAAATACGGTCTGGGCGCTACCGAAGTTTATATTTTTCAAAATGCTTAGTTAGTAGAGGTTTCTTCGGTTTCTTCCTCATTTTCCTCTTCTGCGTCTAGTAATTCTTGCTGACGGTTTGTTAGTAGTTCAAAAGGAATATTATTTACAACAAGTCTTCCTAAATTATAAGAGTCAAAACGAATGTCTTCACCGCTACCATCCTGGCGTATCAGGTTGAAATCACTTATTACTATATTGGATCTATAATCTCTTGTGATAGAGTGGTCTAATTGATTCTCGTGTTCAAAACTAATTTCGCTAAGTTCATCTTTGAGGTAATTAGCATCCCCATCATCGGCAATTATCAATAATCGTGGGCTTATATCTCCATCTTCCACATCAGATTGTCTTACTTCGTGGCGTGTTAAAACCCCATCATTATCATCATCAGGATCCAGGTAGTCTGGAATGCCATCTGTATCGGTATCTAAATACCCCTCATCTGTGACTGGCTCGCCAGGGTTTGCGTTCTCTTCGTCTATGGTTTCCACATTGTCATTATCGTCATCAATATCTAAATAATCAGGAATACCATCGCCGTCTGTATCCAGGTGATTTCCACCGTCAGGATCAAAACCTTCTACTTCATTTGGCACGTTATCGCCATCGGCATCGGCGTCCTCATTTAAGCCAAGATCGTTAAAACTGGTGGTTATCGTCACAGTTCCTCCGGCAGAAACATATTCCTCTAAAACTCTTGGCGAACCTGGCGGTACTCCCTGGCAAAAATAATCTCTTCCAGTTATTTCCCCATCGTAAATTCTGTAAACTAAACGGTTATCTTCTCCCGAAAGATTAATTTCTATAGGCTCATCATTTACATCTAAGGTTAGAATTCTTTGCGTAAGTGTATCGTTTAGTCTGTTATCATCTAATTCCAGAGACATCGATTCATACACATCTTCATTATTAACTACCCAAAGCACTTTTTTACCATCAATTTCGCATAAGTTTAGATTGCTGTCTTCCAGGTCAAAACTGGTTACGGTAATATCGCCATCGTCACAGGAGTAAAGCGCAAAAGAAAATAATAGGGCTGCAAAGATCTTTTTCATAGGTGTAAGTATATTCAAACTGAAACAAAAATAACGGAATTAAGAATTCTTAAGGCAGGTTCTTTTAAATAATTTTATTTCGTTTAATTTTGCAGCGATGAAAAATGTATACCTCGATTCTGCCGCAACCACGCAAATGCGTGATGAAGTAATTAACCGAATGACCTCTGTGATGAAAGAGGTTTACGGAAATCCTTCTTCTACCCATTCTTTTGGAAGATCTGCTAAATCTTTAATTGAGCAAGCGCGTAAAACCGTAGCCGGTTATTTGAATGTAAAAGCATCAGAAATAATCTTTACTTCTGGTGGTACCGAAGCCGATAATCTTGCTCTAAATTCAGCGGTACGTGATCTTGGTGTAAAAAGAATTATTACTTCAAAAATTGAGCACCACGCGGTTTTGTATACCGTAGAGCAACTTCAGGATTGTTTTGATGTTGAGGTAGTTTATGTTGATCTGGATTCCTGCGGAAATGTAAAAACATCACATTTAGAAGAATTGCTGAAAACTTCAGATAAAAAGACGCTGGTAAGCCTAATGCACGTAAATAACGAGATTGGGAATAAACTGGATATTAAGAAAGTTGGGGAGCTTTGTAAAGAACACGACGCCATTTTTCATTCAGATTGTGTACAATCGGTAGGTCATTATGATCTTGATTTTAGTGAAATCCCGGTAGATTTTACCGCGGTAAGCGCCCATAAATTTCATGGCCCAAAAGGCGTGGGATTCGCTTTTATTAGAAAAAACAGCGGATTAAAACCACTTATTTTTGGCGGAGAGCAGGAGCGTGGCCATCGTGCAGGCACAGAAGGGGTTCATAATATTGTAGGCCTGGAAGAAGCTTTAAAACTATCTTTAGATAATTTAGCCGAAGAAAAAGCCTATATAAGTGATCTAAAAGCTCATTTTATTTCGAAACTAAAAGCTGAAATTCCCGGGGTAAAATTCAACGGAGAATGTTCCGATCTTGAAAAAAGCACCTATACGCTGGTAAATGTTTGCTTGCCGGTGCCCGAGGATAAAGCGCTAATGCTTTTATTTCAATTAGATCTAAAAGGCATTGCCTGTTCTAAAGGAAGTGCCTGCCAAAGCGGTAGTGATAAAGGTTCGCACGTGTTAAATGCATTTTTAGAGGAAGAAGACCTTAAAAAACCATCGGTACGTTTTTCATTTTCGCGGTTTAATAC
The DNA here is from genome assembly GCF_002900095.1 of Salegentibacter mishustinae. Taxonomy (NCBI): domain Bacteria; kingdom Pseudomonadati; phylum Bacteroidota; class Flavobacteriia; order Flavobacteriales; family Flavobacteriaceae; genus Salegentibacter; species Salegentibacter mishustinae. The sequence goes on from NZ_LLKN01000002.1 coordinate 1,112,543, forward strand.
CAAAGAAGAGCTGGACTACGTGATAAAAACACTTAAAGAGTTTATTGAATCTTAAAGTCTTTTCTGAAGCTGACCTGAGTCATATTTTATAGATTTTAATCGCTGTTACTTTGTAGCATTAATTATCCGTTTCCGGGTTTAAATTTATAAAGTAATGGCAGATAATCACGAATACCAGGTAGACCTAACCTGGAAAGAAGACCGAAAAGGAGAAGTTTCCTCTCCAGAATTGACCGATACTATTGAAACCGCAACTCCTCCAGATTTCCCTAAAGGAATGCCCAACATTTGGTCTCCGGAACATTTTCTGGTTGCCGCGGTAGAAAGCTGTTTGATGACCACTTTCCTGGCTATTGCTGAGAATTCTAAACTGGAGTTTATCAGTTTTAAGTCTACGGCAATAGGAAAATTGGATAAGGTTGAAGGGAAATTTCAAATGACAGAAATAATCCTAAAACCGATTTTGGAAATCACCGACGAGAATAATGCAGAAAGAGCAAAACGCATCATAGAAAAGAGCGAAAAAGCCTGTTTGATCTCCAATTCTATCAAAACCAAAATTACTCTGGAATCTGAGATCGTATTTGCTTCTGTAGGAGTATAGTGATTTTATCGTCATTGCGATCCTGATGATAATAGGGAGAAGCCATCTTTTGTTGTCCGTCATTGCGAGCGAGGCACTAGCGCGGCAATTTTTTGTTTCGAGGCGATCCTATCAAAAAAAAACAGAATTATTCAAGCACAGATTGTCACGTTGGCTATCACCTCCCCGGAATGACAACTTAACTACAAACCGAAAGCCGTTAACCGACAACTAATAACTCATAACTGAGAACTGAGAACTGAGAACTGAGAACTGAGAACCGAAATCAAAACAATGTTTTCCTAAAACAATAATTGTTGGTATCTTTGCAGCCCTAAAAATCGTTTAACTTCTACAGAAACAGGCAGGTGTATGAATACTAAGAAGGTCGCATTTTATACCTTGGGTTGCAAACTCAATTTTTCAGAAACTTCTACCATTGCAAGATCTTTTAAAGATGAAGGTTTTAAGCGTGTGGAATTCAATGAAGAGGCTGATATCTATGTGATCAATACCTGTTCGGTTACCGAGAATGCCGATAAACGCTTTAAAACCATCGTAAAGCAAGCGCAGAAAGTGAACGAAGATGCGTTTGTGATTGCCGTGGGTTGCTATGCGCAATTGAAACCGGAAGAACTTGCCGATGTAGATGGAGTAGACCTAGTGCTTGGAGCGACTGAAAAATTTAAGATCACCGATTACCTTAACGATCTTTCTAAAAACGATATGGGGGAAGTTCATTCCTGCGAAATTGATGAAGCCGATTTTTACGTAGGCGCTTATTCTATAGGAGACAGAACCCGCGCATTTTTAAAGGTGCAGGATGGTTGTGATTATAAATGTACGTATTGCACCATTCCGTTGGCTCGTGGAATTTCCCGAAGCGATAAACTGGAAAATGTATTGATTAATGCCGCTGAAATTTCAGCAAAAGGAATTAAGGAAATTGTACTTACCGGAGTAAATATTGGAGATTACGGAAAAGGAGAATTCGGCAATAAAAAGCACGAACATACTTTTCTTGATCTGGTGAAAGCTTTAGATGAGGTAAACGGTATTGAACGTCTAAGAATCTCTTCTATTGAACCTAATCTACTGAAAAACGAAACCATAGATTTTGTATCCGATAGTAATACATTTGTGCCTCATTTTCATATTCCATTACAAAGTGGAAGTGACGCCTTGCTTAAATTGATGAAGCGTCGTTATATGAGTTCGCTTTATACCGATAGGGTAGCGCAAATTAAGCGAGTTATGCCCAATGCCTGTATTGGTGTTGATGTTATTGTTGGCTTTCCCGGCGAAACCGAAGAACACTTCCTGGAAACCTATAATTATTTAAATGAATTAGATATTTCTTACCTGCACGTTTTTACTTATTCTGAGCGCGATAACACCCCGGCAGCAGAAATGGAAGGTGTGGTTCCTACTAAAGTTAGAAAAAAGCGTAGCAAAATGTTGCGTGGCCTTTCAGCTAAAAAGAGAAGGGCGTTCTACGAAAGTCAGCTAGGAAATACCTGTACCGTACTTTTTGAAGGGGAAAATAAAGAAGGATACATTCACGGCTTTACAGAAAACTATGTAAAGGTGAAAGCACCCTGGGATCCTGCATTGGTAAATACACTTCATCAAATAGAACTGACTTCAATTGACGAAGATGGAATGGTTAGGTTTGAATTTGCTTCAGAAAAAGTAGCGGTTTAAATATTTATTCCTACCGGTAAAAGGTCTTTATATTTTCTTCTGTTTTTGCGCATAAATTTTGCAACGTCTGGACTGGTAGGCATTACGCGGGTATTTCGATCTTTAATTTCTTCTAAAACCGCTTCAATAAAAACTTCCATGTAACCCTGTTCCTTTAGCGATTCAGGCATAAAAACCTTCGTAAGGAATATTTTTCGTTCCTGTTGTGAGTATTCTATTGTGGCAAGTTGCTCCTTTATTGTGGTTTCAAATTGTCTTAAGAACTCATTATCGGTAATTATAATCTCTTCAGCATTCATCATTTCTCTTTTTTCTGTTATAAACCTTTAAGACAGCATATTTTATCGCCAATAACGATATAGATTAGCTAGTAAATTTTTTTTTGGAGGGTTATCGTAAAGGTAGTTAAATAAAGCCTTCGTAACTGAAATATTAGCAGTAATAGGTAAAATTAAAGGCTTTAAAAATTTGTCCATTATTTTTAATCTTTCAATTGTGAAAGCCAAATAAATAGCAGTAATTTTGATAAGTAAATTTACGGCTTTAGGCTAGTTTGTAGTGTTATATACTTGTTAAAATGACTGAAGAGAAGGAGTTGATTCATGTTTATTTTATGCCGGGAATGGCTGCAAATTCATCCATTTTTGAGAATATTAAACTTCCGGAAGATCATTTTAAAATGCATTTTTTAGAATGGATTATTCCCCAAAGAGATGAAAGCCTGAAAAGTTATGCTCTCCGTATGAATAAATATGTAAAGCACGAAAATGTAGTCTTGATCGGAGTATCATTTGGCGGGGTTATTGTGCAGGAAATGGCAAAGAGTCTTGACCTAAAAAGGCTTATCATTATTTCTAGCGTAAAATGTAGAGAAGAATTGCCGAGGCGTATGCGATACGCCGCCAGTACAGGTTTATTTAAACTTATACCTACAAGTTTGTTAGATTATGTAGATCATTTTGAAAAAATTGCGGTAGGAGATTTTATAAAGAAAAGGGCAAAACTTTACCGGCAGTATCTTTCAGTTAGAAATCAGCGTTATCTGGATTGGGCCATAAAAAATATGGTTTTATGGAATTGCCCCAAAGCCCGGGAAGGGATTATTCATATCCACGGGGATAAAGATGAGATCTTCCCGATTAAATATATTTCAGATTGTATTACAGTAAAAAACGGTACCCATATAATGATTTTAAATCGCTATCGTTGGTTTAATAAGTACTTGCCCCAATTAATACTTTTAGGAAAAATAGAAGAAGAAAATAAAAAATAAATTAATTGCTATGAAAATTTTAAAATCTGCTTTAGTAATAGTAGGACTATTTACTATCGTGTTTATTAGTATACAGGCTACCCAACAGTCGCCTGATGGTAGTGATGAGAAAGCATCTGAAACTTCCGAAAGCACGAAAAAAGACCGGCCGGTAAAAGATTATAATATTTATGCACTTCCCATGCCAGAAAACGTAAATTTTGCCGGGGAAGAAGTGCCTTTGGATGATCCGGATATTTACGAGAGAATGGATAGGGAATTACTGGTAAATACTTATTGGCAATCTAATGCGCTGCTTTTAATTAAGCGTGCAAATAAATACTTTCCAATCATTGAACCTATTTTGAAGGAAGAAGGCGTGCCAGATGATTTTAAATACCTGGCTGTAATTGAAAGCGGTTTAACCCAGGCGGTTTCTCCTGCGGGGGCCAGGGGATTTTGGCAAATTATGGAAGGTACCGGGAAAGATTACGGACTGGAAATTAATGATAATGTAGACGAACGTTACCATATTGAAAAGTCTACCCGTGTAGCAGCCGATTACCTTAAAAAATCTAAAGAAAAATTTGGGAGCTGGACAATGGCGGCGGCGGCCTACAATGCCGGGAATAGAGGTGTTGAAAGACAGTTGGAGCGCCAAAAGGTTGATGATTACTATGAATTACTGCTTGGAGAAGAAACAGGTAGATATATGTTCAGGATCCTGGCTTTAAAAGAAATTTTAAGCAACCCGCATCAGTACGGATTTAATTTTGAGGACAAACATCTTTATAAAAACATCCCCACTAAAACCGTTAAAGTTGATACAGTAGTAAATGATTTTGCCGATTTTGCGAAACATTTTGATATCAACTATAAGATTTTAAAAATTCATAATCCCTGGCTAAGAGAAGCGCATTTAAACAATGCCTCGCGAAGAGAATATGAAATCAAGATTCCTGAAAAAGATACTTATACCGCTGTGAAATAAATGGATTACTTCCTGGATAATATTTGGTGGATCTTGTTATCTGCCAATTTTCTAATCGTTCTTATAACGGCCGGTTATGAATTAATGCATTTTAGGGAGCCTGTAAAAAGTATTTCCTTAATTTTTGCTCTTTTTGTCTTACCTGTAATAGGCCTTTTGGTCTACTACTTTTTTGCCCAGGAATTTAGGAAAAGCAAGTTATTTAATAGGAAGAAGCTTTACGACCAGAAGATCATTCAGCGTTGGGAAAATGAATTAATGCTTAATGAAAAAGATCTGGAAAATATAGATCGGGATTGTATTGAGCAGAAAATGAAACTGGTTCGTTTACTTCAAAATAATCAGAAAAAGCCGGTAACTTTTCATAATAAAGTCCGTGTCCTTATAAATGGTGAAAATAAGTTCTCAGCCTTATTTGAGGATATTAAAAATGCAAAGCATCATATTCATATTGAATATTACATTATTAATAGTGGAAGAATAGGAAATCGACTAATTTTATTGCTTTGTGAGAAAGCTGAAGAAGGAGTGAAAGTACGGGTTAGTTACGATTATGTAGCAAGCAGGCTTTCGGGTAAAGCGGTAAAGAAAATGAAGTCTTGCGGAATCGAGGTTTATCCGTTTATGCCGGTATGGTTTCCAAATCTTACTCGTAAATTAAATTACCGAAATCATCGAAAAATGGCAATAATTGATGGGAAGATTGGTTTTATTGGGGGCATAAACATTTGCGATGAATATGTGAATTTTGAAGAAAATCCCACTGAAAAATTGTTTTGGCGAGACACGCATTTAAGAATTGAAGGTCATGCAGTGAAATCTTTACAGGCCCAGTTTCTTTTGAACTTTAATTTCATAAGTGGGAAGGAACTAAAAGTTGAAGAAAATTTCTTTCCAAAGATAGATCTACCGGAAAAGACTGCAGTGCAAATTGCAGCCAGCGGCCCCGATACCGATTGGCAGAATATAATGGAAGCTATTCTTACCGCCATTAATACTGCCGATGAATATATTTATATCACTACGCCTTATTTTATTCCCAACAACCAAATTCTTACGGCACTTTGTATGGCGAGTAGAATAGGGGTGGAGGTGAAAATAATTATCCCCGAAATAGGAGATTCTGTGATTGCGCGTTATGCTACTAATTCTTATATCGAACAATTACTGGAATCTGGAGTGCAGGTTTTCCATTATCATAAAGGAATGGTTCACGCCAAAACTATGGTGGTAGATGGAGTTTTAACCAGTATAGGTTCGTGTAATCTCGATAACCGTAGTTTTGATATTAATTTTGAAATCAATGCTTTTCTTTATGACAAAGAGGTTGCCCAAGAAATGACTGAAGTTTATAAAAAAGACCTGAAGGAAACTACAGAGCTAATTTTAGCAGATTGGATGCAGCGACCTGCTTTGGAAAAAATAAGGGAAGCTCTCGCCCGACTTTGGGCACCGCTACTATAGAGTACCCTTTTTATCTAAACTAAAAATGATTTCTGTAATTAATCTATGGAATTAGTAAAAAAGAATTATTCCGGGGAGATACCGTTGAATTGCACGGGGATGTTATTTTGTGAATTCCCGATTAGATTATCGGTGATCGCTGAATTGATCGCTTCATAATTAAGTTGGAAAGACTCTTCCTTAGAGATGTTGTAAGGATGAAATACACTTCTTTTAATATTCATAATCTGTTTGTTACCCGCAATTAAATAGCAGGTTGGCAGCCCTAGTGAATGTTTCATGTTCTCTACCACATAAGAATGTTTGTTGGTGTTTTCATCTACATACAAGACCTTTATATGAGAATTGAATTGTTTAGATAGTTCTTTAGCAGTTTCTCTCTTATCCCAGAATAACATTACAAAATCTATTCTATCCTGGTATTTTTCTGCCAGTTCATTAAGGGCGGGTATTTCTCCTTTCCCGGGGATGCACCACGAAGCGTATGTTAGTAGGTAAACGGGTTTTTTAAAATCATATAGCGCAACTTCTTTTCCTCTAAGATTTAAGAATTTAAAGTTATCTAAATAAGTTCCTTTCAGTTTAGTTTTTACCAGTGTATCGAATAGATTTTCAGCTTTTTCAAATTCCCGGTGCCTGTAGGCTGCTTTCGCTTCTTTATTATACTTAGGTAGGTGCATAACAAGTGCATCAGAGAAAAAAAGCTTGTCGCTTTTCTCTGTTTGGGCTTGAATATTTAAGCCAAAAATTATAAAAAAGAGGAGTAAAAATCTCTTCATGCACTTTGTTTCAATATATCAAAACAAAGATAGTTCAGAAGAAAGGAGCATTGAAATATTATCGTTAAGGGGTCAATATTTCGGCTAAAAGTTTTTGAATTATCAACAAAAGCAGAAATTAACTAAAATTATCTTAAAATTAAATTTTCTTCATTTGTTGCTTCATCATCTTTATCTGGTCCTTTAGCATCCCGTGCTTATCCAGCTTTTTAGCTTCGGCTAATAAATTGGTGGCTTCTCTTTTTCGGCGTTTGGTCATCGCGATTCCGGCAAGGTTAAGCTTAGCCATTGCTAAATCCTGGTCCATTGCCAAGCCTAGTTTAATCGCACGTTTAAAGAATTTTTCGGCCTGCGTAATATTAGTTTGAGAAACCATTAGCCCATGTAGATACCAATAGTAACCCTGCTGTTTTTGGGTAAGTGCAGTTTCCGGATTTTTTATTTTATCCAACCATTTCTTTGCACCCGGGAAATCTTGTTTTCTTAGTCGTAAGAAAGCAAGTAATATCATTTCGTTTTTAAAATACAGAAACACAAAAATTAAGGAAAGTAAAATGAACATAATGCCATTACCAATATTTCCTTCTATAAACTGCCAAATGGCAAGGCCTAAAACCGCTCCCGCTAAAACTAACTTGATATTCTTATTAAACATATAATGCATTTATTTTGGAAGCGGCAAAGGTAAGAAAAACAATTAAAAATAATTTAAATTACCTCTTGTAATAGTTAAAAAGCTTTGTATATTTGCACGCAGTTTTACAGAGAGCTATAAAAACGATTATTCAGAAGATTTAAAGATATTTAAAATGAAAAGAACGTTTCAACCATCCAAGAGAAAAAGAAAAAACAAGCACGGTTTTCGAGAAAGAATGGCTAGTGCAAACGGAAGAAAAGTCCTCGCTAGAAGAAGGGCTAAAGGCAGAAAGAAAATATCAGTCTCTTCTGAAAACAGACATAAGCACTAATGAGAATTAGGTTTTAAAATATTTAAAGGTGTTACTTTCTTAGTAACGCCTTTTTTTATATCCAAACGCTTCCTTACTTTTATGTTTAATATGCTACAATCCACGAAAAATGCCTAAAAACAACAACCTTAAAAGTATCCTGATTATTGGCTCCGGGCCTATTATTATTGGTCAGGCCTGCGAATTTGATTATGCCGGAACTCAATCCTTACGTTCGTTACGCGAAGATGGGATAGAAACTATCCTGCTTAATTCCAATCCGGCAACGATAATGACAGATCCGTCTATGGCAGATCACGTTTATCTAAAACCTTTAACTACCAAGTCTATTGTTGAAATCCTTAAAAAGCATCCTAATATAGATGCTGTTTTGCCAACAATGGGAGGGCAAACAGCGCTAAACCTATGTATTGAAGCCGATGAAAAAGGAATTTGGGAAGATTTTGGGATCAAATTAATTGGTGTAGATATAGACGCGATCAATATTACCGAAGATCGCGAGAAGTTTAAGCAGCTTATGGGTAAAATTGGAATTCCCGTAGCTCCTGCTAAAACTGTAACTTCTTATCTTCAGGGAAAAGAGGTTGCGCAAGAATTTGGTTTTCCTTTAGTAATTAGAGCCTCTTTTACTTTAGGTGGAAGTGGAGCTTCTTTTGTACACGGCCCCGAAGAGTTTGATGAAATGCTTACCTATGGATTAGAAGCTTCTCCAATTCACGAGGTATTAATCGATAAAGCACTTTTAGGCTGGAAAGAGTATGAATTAGAACTGCTAAGAGATAAGAACGATAATGTGGTAATTATTTGTTCTATAGAAAATATGGATCCTATGGGAATCCATACCGGAGATTCGATTACCGTAGCACCAGCAATGACTTTAAGTGATACCACGTACCAGCGTATGCGTGATATGGCTATAAAAATGATGCGTAGCATTGGTGATTTTGCCGGTGGCTGTAATGTGCAGTTTGCGGTAAGTCCAGATGAAAAAGAAGACATTATTGCGATAGAAATTAACCCAAGGGTTTCCAGGTCTTCGGCTTTGGCTTCTAAGGCAACAGGATATCCAATTGCGAAAATTGCAACAAAACTGGCAATTGGTTATAACTTAGATGAACTGGAAAACCAGATCACTAAATCTACTTCAGCTTTATTCGAACCTTCTTTAGATTATGTGATCGTTAAAATTCCGCGATGGAATTTCGATAAATTTGAAGGCGCAGATCGAACTTTAGGACTGCAAATGAAATCTGTAGGAGAGGTGATGGGAATTGGACGTTCTTTCCAGGAAGCACTTCATAAAGCCACCCAATCACTTGAGATTAAAAGAAACGGACTTGGAGCTGACGGAAAAAGCTATACCAAGTACGACGAAATTATAGAAAAACTTACTTACCCAAGCTGGGATCGCGTATTTGTGATCTACGATGCAATTCAGGCGGGAATCCCGCTTAGCCGCATTCACGAGATCACTAAAATAGATATGTGGTTCTTGCGCCAGTACGAAGAGCTTTATGCTTTAGATGTAGAGATCTCTAAATTTGATAAAGAGTCATTACCTAAAGACTTGTTACTCGAAGCAAAACAAAAAGGTTTTGCAGATAGGCAAATAGCTCATATGCTGGACTGTTTAGAAAGCGAAGTTTACAATAAGCGTGTTGATTTAGGAATAAACCGGGTGTATAAACTGGTGGATACCTGTGCAGCTGAATTTAAAGCGGAAACACCTTATTACTACTCAACCTTTGAAGCTGAAATTGAAACTCCAGATGGTAAACGTTATGTAGATGACGAAAGCAAGGTGAGTGACAGGAAAAAAATTGTAGTACTTGGTTCTGGGCCAAACAGAATAGGCCAGGGAATTGAGTTTGATTATAGTTGTGTTCACGGGGTTTTAGCCGCTTCAGAATGCGGTTACGAAACCATAATGATCAACTGTAATCCAGAAACGGTATCTACCGATTTTGATGTGGCCGATAAACTTTATTTCGAACCTGTTTTCTGGGAGCATATTTATGATATAATTCGCCACGAAAAACCTGAAGGAGTAATCGTGCAGCTGGGAGGTCAAACTGCTTTAAAACTTGCAGAAAAACTAGATCGCTACGGAATTAAAATTATGGGAACCAGTTATGAAGCTTTAGATCTTGCTGAAGATCGCGGAAGCTTCTCGAAACTGCTTCAGGATAACGATATTCCTTACCCTGAGTTTGGAACTGCAGAAACTGCAGATGAAGCTCTTGCACTAGCCGATGAGCTTGATTTTCCAATTTTGGTAAGGCCTTCTTATGTGTTAGGTGGCCAGGGAATGAAGATCGTGATCAATAAAGATGAGCTGGAAGAAACCGTAGTAGATCTTTTAAGAAAAATTCCGAATAATAAATTATTGTTGGATCATTATTTAGATGGCGCTATAGAAGCTGAAGCTGATGCGATTTGTGATGGGGAAGATGTTCACATTATTGGAATAATGGAGCATATTGAACCTTGCGGAATTCACTCTGGAGATTCTAATGCTCTGCTACCTCCTTTTAATCTTGGAGACCTGGTAATGGAACAAATTAAAGACCATACCCGTAAGATCGCTTTAGCCCTTAACACAGTTGGTTTGATCAATATCCAGTTTGCGATTAAGGACGATATGGTGTATATCATTGAAGCCAATCCAAGAGCATCCAGAACGGTTCCATTTATCGCGAAGGCTTATAAAGAATCTTATGTGAACTACGCAACCAAAGTGATGCTAGGTGAGAAGAAAATTAAAGATTTTAAATTTAATCCGCAGTTAGAAGGTTACGCGATAAAACAACCGGTATTTTCTTTCAATAAGTTTCATAAGGTGAACAAGCAACTTGGACCCGAAATGAAAAGTACAGGAGAAAGTATTCTATTTATTGACAGTTTGCGAGACGATGAATTTTACGACCTGTACAGTAGAAGAAAAATGTATTTAAGTAAATAAGGTTTAGTATTTAAAGAATAGGCTTTTTTCGTCAAGCTGGACTTGTTTCAGCTTCTAGCATCTTTGAATTATCAACATCTTAGATTCTGAAATAAATTCAGAATGACGAATTATTCAGCCTCCAAATCAAAAAACCTACAAGGTGTTTAAACTTTGTAGGTTTTTCTAACTTAAATAAATAACTCTCAGGATTTTAATTATAACTAATGAAAGAAATTGTTCTCATAATTGGAGGAATCTACGGCACTTTGGCCGTTGTTTTTGGAGCTTTTGGAGCCCATGCTTTAAAAAAGCGTTTTTCTGAAGATCAGCTAAAAAGTTTTGAAACAGGAGTGAAATACCAAATGTATCACGCCATTATGCTTATAATTTCCGGAATTGTTTTTCCGTTTATTGGGGTTTCCCAGCAGCTTATTGCCTGGTTTTTTATAATTGGGATATTCCTGTTCTCCTTTAGTATTTATGGCTTAACACTAAGCGCTTCTGCCGGAAAAAAGATAAAGATTTTAGGACCAATCACTCCGCTTGGTGGACTTTTGCTTATTCTGGGCTGGATATTTTTTACTATAAATATTGCTGAAATTGCAAGCTATCTGTAAATATTTTAAAATTTAAACTTCACCCTGAAATTGATTCAGGGCTTACTTCGAAATTTATTCGGAGGTCTAATTTAATGATATCTCCATTATTGAGTAAATCGTCATGCTGAACTTGTTTCAGCATCTAACAAGAATCAACCTAAAAACTTACATCTAAGCAGTATTTTCTAAAGTTTCCGCTTTCAAAACCCGCTTTTTATATTTTTCCGCATAAAAAGCGATCAATAGTAATTGTAGGGAATGATAGATCATAATAGGCAAAAGCAAAAGTCCTGTATTTGCTGAATTTCCAAAGATCACTTTTACCATTACCGAACCGTGAACCAGCGATTTTTTAGTGCCGCAGAATTGAGCGGTTATTTTATCTTTTAAACTGAAACCTAAAAAATTACAGACTAAACCGAGTCCAAAATATACTACGAAGAATAGTAAAATAACTATGGCGGTTAATTTTAACAAATCCTGGGTTTCTACGCTGCTAAATATGTTGGATGAGAAAGAGTTACTAAAGCTGGAGTAAACAATTAGTATAATTGTTGTTTTATCTAGTAAGCCTAATTTTTTGCCGTGTTTTCGGGCAAAATCACCAAGAAATTTCTGCAGTATTAATCCCAGAATTAACGGAATAATTATCTGCCAGCATAATTTTATAAGGACATCTAAAAATTCAAAATCGGCGCTTCCACTAAGAAAAAAACTCAACCAAATGGGTGTTGCGACTATCCCGATGAGTCCCGAAAGGCTGGCGTTAAAAATAGCGGTTGGCAGATTACCTTTAGCCAGAGAAACCATAACGATAGAAGAGGAGACCGTGGAAGGGAGAGTTCCAAGGAAAAACAAAGCGATCCATAGATCTGAACCTGTTCCGTCTTCAAAAAGAGGTAAACAAAGCAAGGTTAGCAATGGAAAAGCCACAAATGTGGCCAACTGGATCACAATATGAACTTTATAATTTAAAAAGCCTAATTTGAATTCTGCGGGAGATAATTTTAATCCGTAGAAGAAGAAGATAAAACCAATCCCAATATCGGTGATGGTTTTAAGCGGCAAGAGTACAAATCCTTCAGGAAAAAAATAAGCGATGATTATCGCTAAAAATATTGCCGCTATAAACCCGTTAAATTTCAATGGCTCGTTTACTTTTCGATTTTCACCTTATAATTTTCCAGTAAATGCACATATTCTTCCGAAGAAAAATCGGTTTCATTGAACTCCTTTTTTCGATTCAATGTCATTTTATTACGTTTTATGCTTTTTGCAAAACGCCGTATATCGTGATCGTTAGTGAGAATTAGCCCCGGGACCTTTAAAGACTTTCCATCTTCATCTTTGGCTACCATCGTGAAATAGGAAGAATTACAATGTTTTATCTCGCCGGTTCTAATATTTTCTGCTTCAACGCGAATTCCAATTACCATAGAACTATTACCCACGTAATTTACCGAAGCCTTCATCGTTACCAATTCGCCAATTTCTATAGGTTTTAGGAAATCTACGGTATCAACACTAGCTGTTACACAATAGGCGCCAGAGTGCTTAGATGCGCAGGCAAAAGCAATACGGTCCATAAGAGACAGCACATAACCTCCGTGAATTTTTCCGTTGAAATTTGAATGGGAAGGCAACATTAATTCTGAAATGTCTACCTGGGAATCTTTTACTTGTTTAAATTGAGTCATAGTTTATCTATCTCTAAAGTGAGGGGATTGAGCTTCTTCTACTTCGGTTATAAAATATTTGGTATCGCCCCAAAAGAAAAAGGTGGCGTAGCGCTCCATATATTTAAGCCTTACGTAATTGCCTTCGTTTTCCCGTAAGGCTTCAATAGCTTCCTTATTATTATCTAAAACTGAAAATTGAAAGATCTGAGCGCCGCTAATTCCCTGGCTTATTTCGCCTTCCCAGGTTTTAGAAATAACCCCTTTTTTACTGAATTTTATAAGTTCACCACTTCTTGTACCCTCACTGTAAGGCACAAAATAGATAAAGGCAAACCAGGCTATAAACAGTAATACTATTACTCCCAGAATGCTAAAAAGCGTTTTTTTCATATTTGTTTAATTATAAATTTTTTGAACAAATTCTTCTATTTTAGAAGGTTCCAGCCAACGAGTAACAATAACCAGTTTTTCTTTACGATCTACAATAATAAAATTTCCGCCGAAACCTGCCGCATAAAAAATGTCTTTATCTATATTCTTCCAATGGCGTGGGCCATCGACATTAAGCCACCACATATAACCATAGTTCTTATTTGGAATAGAAGGCTGTACTGCTTCTTCAATAAGTTTTTCTGAAATTAATTGTTTGCCATCCCAGTTACCGTTATTCATAAATAACAAACCAAAACGTGCCATATCTTCGGTATTGATAAACATTCCGCCACCGGAATGCCCGCCACCGCTAACCGATTGCATTTTGAAACCGTCTATAGTAGTCCAGGAATTTTCGTAACCAAACCAGCGCCAGGTGGAGGAGGCATTAATAGGATCCATAATTTTTTGTTTTAAAACGCTGGGAAGAGGTTTTCTAAAAACGTTAAGTAAAGAATATGCAAGCACATTCACCCGAACATCGTTATATTTAAAATGCGTTCCAGGTTCATTGAGCTCTCGATTTCGCCAATCATCTATTCCGCCTTCTTTTGGTGGTCTATCGGCCCAGTCGTAAGAACCCCAAAGTTCTCCGCTCCAATCGGAGTTTTGTTGGAGTAAATTTTTCCAGGTAATTTTGGAATTATGTTCACCTTCAAAAGTATCGTCCCATACGTAATTGATCACAGGATCTTCAACATCTGCAATCAGGTTTTCGTCTAAAGCGAGCAGAGCGGTGGTAGAAAGGAAGCTTTTGGTAACGCTAAAAGTCATATCTACCCGTTTTGTATCTCCCCATTTTGCGACCAGGTAGCCGTTTTTTAAAATTATTCCCGCCGGGCCACCACGTCTTTTTGTTGGGCCTAAAATTTCGTGATAGGGTTCGTGTTGAAATCCTTTTAGAATAGCCTGCCGTAAATCTTTTGATTCTGAATATTCGTTTGCTTCAGCGAACTCCACAGCATCAGTGAAATCTAAATTGTAAGCAGCCGTGTCTTTTTCCTGCCAGGCTCCACCCGGCGGGAAATATATTTCCTGGGCAGAAATACTCAGCGTAAAAAAACTGATTAGTAAAAGCTTGATAACTGATTTTATAACTGTTTCCATATTAATTCATGGATTTATTTTCTTCTATTTCCTCTTCTTTATCCATTGCTGATAGCATTTTAGGATCAATTTGTTTACTGGCCTTGGCGCCTAGTTTTTTGAGTTTTTCTACTCTACGAAGTAAATTTCCTTTCCCGGTAAGCTTTTTCATGGCGCTTTCGTAAGAATTTTGAACCGTTCCCAGTTGCCTGCCAATTTTCGTGAGTTCTTCGGTTAAGGCAGTAAAAGAATCGTATAAAGCTCCGGCCTGGGTTGCAATAGCAATGGCGTTCTGCTTTTGTTTCTCGTTTTGCCACATACTGTCTATGGTTTTTAAAACTGCTAACAGGGTAGTGGGCGTAACAATAATAATATTCTTGTCAAAAGCTTCAGAATATAAGCCCGGGTATTCGTTGGAAGCTACAGCAAATGCGGCTTCAATTGGTATAAAAAGCAGGACGAAATCGGGACTTTCCATTTGGTATAACTGGTGGTAGTTTTTGCCACCCAGTTCGTTTACTCGATTTCGAATAGCGGTAAGATGATTTTTTAAATGTTGTTTTCTTTGAGTTTCTTCGGTTTCGTTACTGTAGCGTTCGTAGGCGTTTAGCGAAACTTTAGAATCTACGATCATCTTTTTGTCGCCCGGGAGATTAATTACCACATCTGGCAAAACTCGTTTACCGTCGGCATTGGTAAAACTTTGCTGTACGCTATATTCACTACCTTTTTGCAGGCCGCTGCGTTCCAGCACCCGTTCCAATATCATTTCTCCCCAATTTCCCTGGGTTTTGGTGTCGCCTTTAAGTGCTTTGGTAAGGTTTGTGGCTTCTTTGCTCATTTGCTCGTTGAGCTCTTTTAAACCAATTATTTGCTGGCGCAGCATCGCGTGGCGGTCTATGCTTTCTTTATTTCCTTCTTCAATGCGTTTTTCAAAATGCAGAATCTTTTCCTGTAATGGATTTAATATATTCTGAATATTCTCTTTATTCTGAAGGGTGAATTTTTCAGATTTTTGCTCGAGGATCTTGTTGGCCAGGTTTTCAAATTCTTTTTCAAATTTTTCCTGAAGTTGTTCAACTTCGGCTTTTTGCTCTTTATTTTTAAGCTCCAGATTTTCAAATTCAGCATTCCTTTTAGTGAGTTCGGTGCTTAAAAAATCTTTTTCGCGGCGTATTTCTTCCCGTTCTTTTTCTAGTTTTTCGGTTTGAAGTTGTGCGCTATTTTTTAAGTCTAAAACTTCAGATTTGAAATTGTTTAAATTGCTGGATAACTGATTATTAAGTTCTTTTACCTGTAGTGATAGTTGATTATTTTTTTCCTGTAAAACAGCTTCGGTGTTTTTGCTTTTTAAACCTGAAATAAGTTTTCCGAAGTAGAGTCCAACAATAAGAGCCGCAAAAATTAAAGCGATGAGT
Source organism: Salegentibacter mishustinae (assembly GCF_002900095.1). Taxonomy (NCBI): domain Bacteria; kingdom Pseudomonadati; phylum Bacteroidota; class Flavobacteriia; order Flavobacteriales; family Flavobacteriaceae; genus Salegentibacter; species Salegentibacter mishustinae. Next base: position 1,128,442 of record NZ_LLKN01000002.1, read on the forward strand.
AGATAATCGTTCATTGAGAAATAGCAGTTTTCTCAAAGATACTTATTTGCTGGAATTGTTCTAAAAATCCAGGCTTAGTTTGGTGGAAAATTTAATGCCGACGCGAATTATTTTTTCGCTTCAAAATATTGAAAAGCGTCTATAATATCCAGATAAACACCGTCAAAATTGGCATTTACAATTTTACTTAGGTAAGAGTTTTCATTTCTGTAAATGAGATTTTTCCAATCCTGGTTCCAATAGGCTATCTTAAAATTGCCCGCCCAGTGTGGGTTTTCCTCTACCAACCAGTCAGGTTGATTGCTGTTCCAGGTTTCGTCCCAGTAATATCGGTAATCTTCTGCTTCTCCGATAGACATATAGGCGATTACAAGTCGATCACCGCCGTTCTTCTTCTTTTTTAGCTGCTGGATTTCTTCAGCGGTAAAAGTGTCTTCGTTAAAAAATAGATCTAAAATGATAAGGTCATAATTGGTAAAAGCAAGTTCAGAAATAAGTTCCTGTTTGCTAGGATATTCAGCATAATTAAGAATGTATAGAAAGTTTTTAACCTTTGAAAGCTTATTGATATCTGCTTTGTTTTCGTTAAAAATTGGAGCGCCGGGGATGATATCTAATTCTCTTCTGGGCGATGCAAAAGAAATATAATTATTCTCTTCATTAAGATTGTAGGAATGCTCTATGAATTCCGGAGTTTTACAATAATCTGTTACCAGTACTTTTTTACCACTGTTTTTAGCCGAATCCAGGTGTTTTTTTAAATAAGTATTATCTGGAGTGGGTGTAGGTTTATTGAATTCGGGATAACCATAAAAGAGGTCTTCCTGTCCCACGGCGTCTATTGCGTTTAAATAATCTACAGCGGGTAGCTCGTTTTCCTCAAATATAAGTTCGATTCCATTTTGAGGAATAACCAGAAAATTCGAATTTTCAGCTTTTGCAGTTTCACTTATTTCAATCACTAAACTCCGCATTTGATGACGATAATCTATTTTGTCTTCCATATCCTGTGCGGTATTTTCCTGGCAGGAAAACAATAAACAGCACAGAATCAAGCAGGGGAAACGGAGTAAATTCATTTAACTATTCAAATTTCACACAAAGGTATATGAAATTGAAAAATGATAATTTTTTGATTTGATAAATTTTTATCTTAAAGACTATATTTTTTTAGTCTAAAAGGTGTTTCATTTAAAATTCTTCAATTGAAATACTACATTTTAGAAATTTTGAGCTAGAAGTTGTCAAGTATCTGATTTTTAATATATTTTTGGCGACAAACAAACTTTAATGCCTAACCCCTCAGTATTGCTTATTTTAGAAGGTACCTACCCTTTTAACGGTGGTGGTGTGTCTACCTGGGCACATCATTTATGTAATAAGGTTAGTAATATAGATTTTAAGTTATATTCTATAAACGCTTCTTTTGAAAAAGAATCTAAGTACGAGCTTAGCGAAAATATAAGCGAAGTTATTCAGGTGCCTCTCTGGACCCCAGATGAGCCGTACGATTATATTAGCTATGGAGAGGAATATTATAAAACGGTAGCTAAAAAGGAGTGGACTACCGATGAAGTGGTAGAACAAAAATTTATTCCACTTTTTAAAAGTCTACTGGAGTTTATTTATAGTGAAGACCAGAACATAGAAGATCTGGATATAATTTTTCACCAGTTGTGGTTTTATTTTGAAGATTACGATTATAAAGAAACCATAAGAAATAGGCACGTATGGACCGCTTATAGAGATACGCTTGCTAAATTTATTATAGGGGAGCGTAACCCTGATGCCTCTTTAATTGATATTACCATTGGCTTACGCTGGATTTATAGATTCCTAATTCCTCTGGCCATAGTGAATATACCCAAAGTAGATGTGGCTCATTTAACGCTTAGTGGTTTCCCGCTTATTCCGGCACTTATTGCCAATTATAAGTATGGTACAAGGATTATGTTAACTGAACACGGGGTCTTTATTAGGGAAAGGTTATTGGCTATTAATAAATCTGAATACCCATACTTTTTAAAAAGTCTACTAATTCGCTTTTCTGAGGCTATTACTCGTCTGGCTTATTATAAGGCTGATGTGATTATTTCAGTAACCACTTTTAATCAAAAATGGGAAAAATGGTATGGAGCCGATCCTAAAAAATTCAAGATAATATATAACGGTATAGATCCAGAGGTTTTCAAACCAGGATCAAAACCGGCACATTTAAAGGGTATTCCAACCGTAGTGGCCTTAGCCCGGGTATTTGAACTGAAAGATATTCTTACTATGATAAGATCTTGCGCGGTGGTGAAAGAAACTATCCCTAATGTTCAGTATTTGGTTTATGGAGATGACCAGGCCGTACCCGAATATACCCGGGAATGTCTTGATCTTATAGATGAATTAAGCTTGCAGGACAATTTTAAGTTTATGGGGCCAAAAAGTAATCCTCAGGAAATATTTTTGGAGGGAGACATTTCAATTTTAACATCCATCTCTGAAGGTTTCCCGTATACTGTTATAGAATCTATGAGTTGTGAGATTCCGGTGGTATCTACCGATGTTGGCGGAGTTAAAGAAGCGCTTGATGAAAGCTGCGGATTTACCTGTAAACCAAAAGATGCTGAAGAAATTGGAGGAAATGTGACCAAATTGCTTTTAAACGAAGAGCTTCGAAAAAAGATGGGGAAGAATGCAAGGGAAAAGGTTTTAAATAATTTTACTTTAAATAAGTTCATAGGGGAATATGAAGATGTTTACAGCGAAATTATGAAGTCGAAAAAACCAAAACCAAAATTAGCTAAGATTAAAGATTTTTCCTGAGAATGACTAAAGATCAAATTAAAGCTATTGCCAAACTTGTGGTTGCGGTTAAAGAACGGAACGGAAAACCCGTAAATGTTTATGTAGTAGCTGCCACCATAGAATCTTTTGGAATTAGGGATGTAGATGTTAAAGAGGATTATGGTTTTGATGATATTTTTCAACTTTCAAAATATATTTACAAAGCTTACGATGCCATAACCCTGGCAAATCTTAAGAATAATAACCAGCGTATCGCTGAAGCGAAAACCTTTAAAAGACTCGCACTAACCGACTATATTACTACAAAAAATACCAAGCGATTTATTGTAGATTACAGTTCTGGTCTTATCCATTTATTTCCCGTATTTCTACAGGTAGTTTCCATTATTATGTTTGGGTTTTCGCTATGGACCTATTCAAAATTTAATAATCTACAATCAACAGCGGTAGTGTTGGGGGTAATCTTTGGATTTATATTAAGTGGTGGCTTTGTTCAGGTTATTGGTAAACAGGTTTCTTACTATTGGTACAATAAGGATTACCATATGGCGAGTTATTCTACAAAAAAGATAATCATAAACGGGGTCCTTGTTATAATAGGATTTTTTATCCTATCGTTATTGGTTAATTTGGTGATTCCTCTTTACAGCTTTCTTTTCGTCATAATTACGTTTTTGTATGCACTTTTCATTGGATTTTTACTCCTTGTTTTAGCACCATTATATGCGGTTAAACAAAGATGGATGCTCTCTTTAAGTGTCTTTATAGGAACCGTAGTAGCGCTATCTTTACACTGGTATACTCCAATGCATCCTTATTTTGTGCACTGGATTGGTATTCTTACCGCTTCTTTAATCTCCGTAGTATATCTTTACTTCTTTTATAAATACAAACTTCAGGAACATACAGCTGTAAAGAAGAAACCCAAGGTAATGCTTTCGTTATATAGAAATTTCAATTATTTCTTCTATGGGGCATTCCTGTTTGTTTTTGTTTTTATGGATAGATTGGTAGCCTGGTCTTCTACTTTAAATCGGGATATTCCTTATGTGATCTATTATGAAAAAGATTATGAGATAGGAATGGACCTGGCAATTTTAATTTTCTTTCTTCTGGGTGGGGTTATGGAATATGCGATCCATTCGTATATACGCCATATGGATTTTCATCAATTAGATACAAAATACTCCCAGTTTCAAAGTTTTAATGACAAAATGAAAAAGATGTATTTTAAGCATCTGCGTCTTTTTGCGGTTAGTGCCCTGGGCATCGCTATATTTTTATACTTATTAATTACCCAGCCCTGGGGTTATTCGTCTGGTTTTGATGAAAGTCTAAGCGATTTAAGTATTAGGGTGTGTGTGCTAGGAAGTATAGGCTATTTGTTTTTAAGCCTGGGAATGCTTAATGTGCTGTACCTGTATACGTTAGGGCAACATAGGAAACCACTTGTTGCTATTATTATTGCCTTTTTAGTTAATATAATTATTGGGATCCTGCTAAGTAGATGGATTTCTTATGAATATAGCGTAGTAGGAATGCTCTTAGGTTCCCTGGTTTTTATGCTATTTACTACTAGAGAAACATACAATTTCTTTAAAAATCTGGATTATTACTATTATGCATCTTATTAAAATTCTTATGATAGCAGGCGCAATTTGTTTAAGCACTACACAGGCGGTTGCCCAGGAGCTTACTAAAGAAAAGCAGGTGCTTTTTACTTATGGTGATTTTTATCCTAAAGATGTTTCCGGTTATGAAATAGTAGTTCTTGAAAGTGCTCATTTTGATAGTGAAGATATCGAGATTTTAAAACAGCAGAATAACACCGTTATAGGTTATATAAGTTTAGGGGAAGTCAATGAATCTGCAGCTCATTTTCCGCAGGTAAAGGATTTCACCCTGGGAAAGAATGAGCTATGGAATAGTCATATTTTAGATATTGAAAATGAAGAAACAAGAGAATCTCTTATGAATATCTTCCAGTTTAATATGAAAAAAGGCCTTGATGGGATGTTTTTGGATAATATAGATAACTATACCGTATTTGGACCAACTCCAGAGAAAAAAGATGCTCTTTTAGACTTTTTACAAACTATTCATATTGTTTTTCCAGAGATTTATTTAATGCAAAATGCAGGTGTTTCAATAATTGAAGATACCCATCCCTATATAAATTCGGTTGCCAAAGAAAGTATAGCAACCGACTATAATTTTGAAAAAAATAAATATCAATTACGTGAGGAAGAAGTATTTTTTCAGCTCTTACAAGAACTTGAAAAAGCTAATAAAGAGTATGAAATTCCTATAATTTTAATTGAATATGCCGATACACAGAAATTGAAAAAAGCAATAAAGCAGCGATTAAAAGAAAACCCCTGGACATATTTTATTGGGAAAATAGATTTGCAAAGTATTCCTGATAAAAACTGAAATTTTATATGTTTTTAGAGCCCTACCTACTTACCGGACCATTTAGGATAACACTGTTTTTTGTATTGATTTTGTTAATACATAGAATAATCTCTGCCCGAGTTTCTGCCCAAACGGCACTAAACTTTTTAATTCCTACCATTACACTAATTCTGGGAGCTGTGCTCTTAGGCGGCTTTATATTGGTGCTCACCAATACATTTGATCTATTTGTTATAATAAGTATTGTAATTGGGCTTATTACCCTAACCTTTATGAATCTTAATTATACAAGATCAATAAAAAATCAGTTACAAAAGATTTATACGCGTACTATCTTGTATGCAGTAATAAAACTTGAAAAAAGGGAGAATTTTCTGGATAGAGATAATATCATTAAACCAAGGTATAAACATAAAGAACAAAGATTATCTCAATATCATAAAAACTGGCAATTAGCTATTGGATTTTTACTACCGATTATGACCTATATTTCCAGAAGTTCTCTATTTAAGGAAGATGTTTATACACTTTCCTACAGTTGGTTCGCAAAGTTGAATTTGATAAACGGCTTGTCTTTAAAAAACTGGTTTCTTCATCCAGGGGAAATGATGGGGGATTATTTACTTATAAACCTCTATGCAAAATTAACCCATATTACGAACGCGCAAGCTTTACAATCTTTTGGGCTACTGGAGTCAGCGCTACTTTCTTTAATTATTTATTGGGTAGTTTTTAAAATTTCAAGAAAACATGCACCGGGAATACTGGCAGGTACTAGTTTTGCCTTGTTATATTCTTTTCTGCCAATAAACATAGATCTTTTAGCAGAACATAAGTCGGTTTTTACGGCTTTAATTATTGCAGTACCTACCATGCTTTTCAGTATTTATCCGCAAAGCTTTCGCTTTAATAGAAAATTGATCTTTGGCTGGTTCTTTATTCTTTTTGCTACTATCTTAATACTAGATCTTTTTGTGGGACTTTTAATTGTTCCAACATTCCTGCTTATCCTGTTCTTTTTTAAATTTCGGTATTATATGAAGCAAGTAAGCCAAATTCTCTTTGCCTATCTTTCTTCTGTAACTTTAATTGCTTTAATTTATGGAATAGCAGCATTTGTTAAACAGGAAAATTTTGGAGCATTTATCCTCTCAAATTTATTTTCTTTTGATGCCTATACTTATAATCCTAATCTGGTAGTTCCCTTTAAAGAGCTTATATATTATTATCAGGTTGCAGGTATCGTTTTTCTTTTGATTTCTATTTTTAATTATATCAAAAAACCGCATAAATGGCTTGCCAGCCTTATTTTTATCATTTTTATCAATGTATTATTTGCCTTATATCATATAGATGAAGTTTTATTGGATTTGGATCTTTTAAGTCAGGTGTTATGTGTATTTATTCCTATTTTCTTCGGAATTATACTCAATGTGATCGTAAATATTTTTTCCATCTTCAAAACACAAAGCAGACTAAGCACAATAATAGAAGTTACCAGTGGTAGCGTAGTAATTTTGGCATTGGCAATTTTTACATTTCCACCTTCGGCTACTTTAAATTTTGATTCGGAAAAAACTGAAAATGTGGTTTTTGAAGCTTACTCCAAAATTCAATCGGCCAACCTACCTTATACTTATGCAGTGGTAAATTCTTTGCCTTACTTCAGCTTTAGTAATAACAGTCATTATTATTATAATTACGATTACTTTAATGACAGTTATATAGCACGGGATAGGAGATTCCACAGGTATAAAAATAACCAGCAATATCTTCAGAGCAATCCAGATATAATTTTACCTGAAACTATGTTCGTTTTTATTTATAAGAATTTAGAGGAAAGCAATGTAGCTAAAAAGGAAATATTTAAAAGCCAACAGGCTTTAGCGCTAGAAAGGATCAACCTTTTAAAAGCTAAAGATAGAAATGTAAATATTTATTATGAGAGTGAAGATCTAAAGGTTTACCAAATAGAAAATAGGGAGCGAGCCAGCAATATTAATGAACTATTATTTTGATGAGATTACAATTACCAATTAATTTATTAAAATATACTGCTTACCTGTTGCTTCTTATTGTTATGGGGTGCGCCGTAGATGTGGAAGATTCCAGAGAGGAAGAAGACCATCCAAGGGTTCTTTACGATAAAATGAGTAAGAACCCCCTGGTTACTTATATTCTTGAGCCTGGCAATGAGTTAAGCGTAAAAAATAGCAACCATATAAGAAAGACTCTTAATTATGCTAAAATTCCTTATGGTGAAATAAACCGTGACAAATTTAATGAGCAGCCGGCAGTAGCAGCTTCGGTAAAAGTTATTGTTCTTTATGACCCCGCTCCGCTAAACGGAGATGCGATGAATTTTCTTATAAATTTTGTGGCTGAAGGCGGTCATATTTTTATTCCCAGCGTAGGAACAAATAAAAATTATGGATTTTTAGCCGGTGTAAAAGCTGATGCCAATTTTGAAATAAACACCACAGCTCAGGGATTTCTATTTAATTCAGACTTTATCCCGGCATTTAAAGGGAAGCATTATAAAAGCCTCACTACACATTTTGGTTTGGAACAGAATAACTTTCGGGAGGATGTTGAGGTTCTGGCAACCTCTTTTTCAGAAGAAGATTATCCATTAATTATTAAAAACGAAATTGGAGCAGGTTCAGTTATTTCTTTTAATACCGAACAATTTTCAGAAAAACAGGAACGAGGGTTATTCTTTGCAGCTATTTTGCAAGGTTTAGAAGGAGTGCCTTATCCCGTAGCCAATGCCTCCAGTATTATGTTAGACGATTTTCCAGCTCCGCTTTACGATGCGAAAATGGAACCGGTACAATCTGAAATGGATATAAGCCAGGCGAATTTTTATTCTGATGTTTGGTGGGAAGATATGTTGAAGCTGGCAGAGGAAGAAGATATTGTGTATTCGGCTTATGTTTGCTTCGATTATTCTAATCATACTTCCCCGCCATTTAACTTTCAGGAATGGGAGAGATCAATCTTAAATGGAGCAAATGGCGCTGATAAATTGATGAAATCAATAAAAAATTCTGATCACGAAGTAGAACTGCACGGCTATAACCACGTTTCACTAACCCAAACAGAATGGCCAAATAAAAGCTATATGGGGCTAAGCCTGCAAGCGGTTAAAAAGCGCTGGGCCGCCCGTGATTATGGTAGATTGCCAGTTTCTTATGTGCCGCCTTCAAATATAATAGATAGTACGGGTTTTGTGGTTTTAGAAGAGAATATACCCAGTATTATTTATAATGCCAGTATTTACCTTGGGGATTTTGAAGAAGGTGGAGGCCGTGAATTTGATCCTGAACCTTATAATTATCACTTTTTTAATTTCCCCAGGATTAGTAGTGGATATGCCATGAATTCCACCAGGGAGTTCAATCAGCAATCTCTATATCTTTATACCGGTATCTGGACGCATTTTATACACCCCGATGACATTTACCAAATTCCGGGAGACGAACCTTTAGAAAGTGCAGGAGATTATACTTTACGTAATATAAATAGTTACGGTTGGCGAGTTTCAGAAGATGGTTCGCCCGGTTTGCTCCCAAGGTTTAGAAATTATATTCAGGAAGTAAAAGAAACCTTTCCGCTAATTCGGTTTTTAAAGGTTTCAGATGCGGCAAAAATCACCAAAAACTGGAGAGAAGATACTTATGAATTCTCAGAAACCGAAAATACTTTTAAGGTAGCAGCCCAGGCTGAAATTTCAGAGAATAACGAAAACTTTTGGTTTGCTTATGCATCTAAGGAAAAGCAGAGCAAGATGGCAGATTATTTAGGTAATAACAAGCTGAAATATACCACAACTGCGTTTCTGGATGGATTTCTTTTTAATATTCAGACTTCCAAAAAGCAGTTAAGTCTGCCTAAGTTTAAAGACGATAATTCGGGTAAGTTACTAAGTGCATTACTGCAGGATTATAAAGCTTATCTTTTGGTAAAACCTTCAGAAAACTTTGAAGACAGTAATATATCTAAAGAAATTACTGAATTGAAGTCTAAAATTGCAGCAGGTGAAGATTACAATCGGGAAGACTGGTTAGCGCTATTTCATTATTTGGGATGGGAAAATCGTCAAAATGAAATATGGCCATTACTTGAACAAAAATATAAAAAGGATAAATCTTCAGTATATGTAAAACTTTCTTCAGAATTTACAGCTCAAAGCGATTATCCAAATTTGGATACCAGAAAGCGTTGGATGCTGAGACAGATAGACCTAAATCCCGAGAATATAAAGCTTCGAAAAGATTTTATAGCATATTTTGGAAATGGGACCGAAGTTCAGTTAACTCGCGATGAATTGTTAGGGTTAATAAATAATACCGAATCTCATGAAGATAGATTTAGTTATTTAGTGTTGCTTAACGAGAAATACCCCGAAGCTGCTTTTAATTTGGTAAAAGATATAGAACCCTGCCGGGAAGATTTTAAGCTTGCTGCATCATCTATTTCCTGGATCCTTGCTGATGCTAAAGAGTTTAAGCAAGCTATTTTATGGTCTAAATGCGGTGAAGAAATTAGTGAAGAATCCGTAGATAATTGGCGCTTGCAATCGGGAGAATATGAGTTTTTAAAGGAAAAGAATTTTCCGCTTTATATAGAATATCTTATTGCTGATAACGATAAAAAAGCAGCCAGGGAACTGCTGGAAATAGAAACCTGTAGAAAAGACCTTAAACGTTTAGCTCCCACCATTGCTTATACTTACGCCGGGCAGGGAAGTTTTAGAAAAGCACTGGAATGGTCTGCCTGTGCAAAAGATTTTCCTTTGGTAGAAAGAATGCAATGGTTTTATGCGCTAAAAAATTATAAAGAAATAGAACGTTTATACGCTAATTATTCCGAAAAAAATAATCCGGAAGAAAAAGAAGCTATCCAGTCATTTATGGCCGAATACTATATGGGCCGCGGAGATATTGTTACCGCCTGGAGAATAGCCTCTAAATTGCCTAATTCAACCAATAAAGAGAGATTAAGAACACAGCTTAACAAAGACGTTATTTATTTAAATTCTGAACAAAAACGGCGGTTGTTAAATGAATATCCTTCAATTTTTTACCCAGAAATTGCTGCGCAAATTGAGCAAGATCTCAGAATTACAGAGGGTGATTTTATTAGAATAGAAAGCAATATTATTAGTGATAGGTTAGATCCTACTTCTTTTGGTACTGAAGCTACTTATGGCCTTCGGGATAAGAAATTACATCAGCATCAATTTGGTTTGAGCCAGTATAAAGCTTACGCTATTCCTTTTCAGGAGGAATTTGAGAATAACATAGATGAACATTTATACGGCTTAATTTACAGGTTTAAATCGCGTGAAAGAATAGAAAAACTTAATTACGGTTTTGGCACTCGCCTGGAATTTAATGATGCCGGGAAGGCTTATCTTCATTTGCAAGCTTCAGCTTCTATTGCAAAAGATAGTTTGTTTAGTTCATTTCAAGTTTCAAGGAAACCGGCTATTACAGGACCCGCTTACGCCCTGGATATTTATCAAACCCAATTAAATATTTACGAAGAACTTCAATTTAAAGAGAAATTCCAGGCTGTTCTCTACCTGGAGGGGAATCATTATAGCGACGATGTGCAAGATGTGCAGGCTTTAACCAGTATTTCTATGGATATTAAGCTGAATAAAAGATCGAAATTCAGACCTTATTCTGAACTATCGGGAATGCTAGGTAATTCCAGCAGACCCGGCGGGTATCCTTACTGGACTTTAGATGAGCGCTTATATGGCGGAATGGGTGTTGCTTATGAATATGAGAATAAACAGAATTTTTGGAAGATTAATCTGGATGCCGGATATTTTCTGGATACTTTTTCTGATGAGTTTCAGCGCTATCGCGGGAATGTGGTATGGCCGGTTTCAAAATATTTTCATTTTAATGCGCAGGCTGAATTTTATACGCTGAAAAACTTTTATTCTAACAACTTTACCTTCGGCCTAAAATATTTTCTAAAAGATAACTAAGGATTTATTTTAAAGGAAGCTGAAGCTTTATCGAAAATGATTAAACCTTCAGGAAAAACAGTAGAAAATGCGCCAGATTCCAGGAGTTCTTTTGGAGAACCTGTGGTAACCTTTTTATCCTGCATTAAAATAATCTTATCACAAAGCTGAATAGCAAGATTGATCTCGTGAGAAGCGAAAACAATGGCTTTATTAGTTTTTCGGGTAAGCTTTTTAAGCAATTTAAGGACATAAGCTTTATGGTACAAGTCTAAATGTGTGGTAGGTTCATCTAAGATAACCAGGGGCGTGTTTTGAGCAATGGCCCGGGCTATCAATACTTTTTGTAATTGCCCATCGCTTAACTCGTAGCATTTTTTGTTTTGCAAATCTTCAATACCAACATTTTGCAGAGATTTTTTAATCTGGCGAAGATCGTTTTTACTAAGGCGGCCAATCCAATTTGTATAAGGTTGTCGGCCAAGAGCCACCAGTTCAAAAACACTTAAATTTTTAGAAATGGGTTGTTCTGTAAGTACAAGACTCACTAAAGAAGCGAGTTCTAAAGAATCGATTTGCTGAATTTGTTCATTTTTTACCAATACTTTTCCCTTTAGCGCATCCTGAACTCCGCTTAAGGTGCGTAAAAAAGTAGATTTTCCAACACCATTAACACCTATAACCGCAACCAATTCTCCCTGGTTTACTTCAATATCAATAGCTTCAGCGATAAGAGTTTTTTCAGTTTTAGTACTGTAACCAATGTCGAGATTAATCGTTTTTAGGATGCTATGTTGTTCGGATTGATCCACTTTCAGAATAAAAATTTACGTTTACGAACCAATAGCCAGATTACTACCGGTGCTCCAATTAACGAAGTTATGGCATTTATAGGTAAAGTATATTCCTGACCCGGTAATTGAGCCGCAATATCACAAATAAGCATGAGTGCCGAGCCACCTAAAATAACGGCCGGAACCAAAATTCTATGATTGTTTACCGGGATTACCTGTCTTATTAAATGCGGAACCGCTAAACCTACAAATGCAATGGGACCCGCAAAAGCGGTAATACTCCCGGCAAGTAAGCTGGTAGCAATAATAATTATAAGTCGGTTTCTTTGAATACTTACCCCAAGGCTTTTTGCATATTGTTCACCAAGAAGCAGGGTGTCGAGATTTTTTATACACGAAATAGCAAGGATCAATCCCACTAACCAAAACATTGCCAATATGCCAACTTCATTCCAGGAAAGATCGCCTAAACTCCCAAAAGACCAGAAAATATATTGTTGTAATTGCGCTGCAGGACTAAAGTAGGAAAGAACACTGACTACGGCCGCAGTTAAGCTGGCAAACATCAGCCCGATTATTAAAATAGCCATGGTATCTCTAAGTCTTATTGAGGCCAGCATTACGGCAAGCAGAACCAATAAACTTCCCAGGCTGGAGGCAACAACAAGGCTCCATTTTGATAATAAAATTCCGGCAAAAGCACCTCCAAAAACTGAAGCACCCATGATTACAATAGCCACACCTAAACTGGCACCACTGCTTAAGCCTAAAACATAAGGACCTGCCAATGGATTTCGAAAAAGGGTTTGCATTAATAATCCGCTAATGGCAAGTCCGGAGCCGGTTATTATTGCGGTGATTGCCTTTGGTAATCGATATTCAACAATGATATACCGCCAGGTTTCTTTAGAAACTTCCAGGTTAAAAATTGAAGCAAAAACATCTTTAAAAGGAATATTTACCGAACCTAAACTTATATTTAAGAATCCAAGAACAATTACTCCTAGGAAAAGGAGCAATAGCGGGAGAACATATTTCTGGGACTGCAACAATGCCGGTTATTTATTTCGGTGTAAATATCTGAAATAAAATGAGGAGATAAAATTAAAGAAGAACGATAATGGCATTTTACTCGATAATAGCGATTTAATTAATCAGGAACCTTTATCGTCATCAAGCTATATTTCCAACAATATTTTTAAGGATAGTTTTCCCAGGTGCCAGAAAATTTGAACCTAAATAATTTATTCCTTTAAAGCCTTAAAAAACCTCTTTTCATAATCTGGAAGCAAGTTAGGATGAAAAATAGACACGAGATCCTTAAGTACTAAATCGGGGCGTTGTGGGCCTAACTCGAAATAAAGTACACCACCGGTTTCTCCTTTTGTTAAACTTACACTGTATACCTTTTTATGTTGTACGGCTTCAAATTTTTGATAGTGGTTGGATTCTTCCAGAAGTTGGGTGTAAGAAGTGAATTGTCCTGCACTTATCCAAAATTCAGCGTCCTGGGCTTTTGCGAGTACACTTTCAAAAGATAGGGCCATACTGCCGTTTCCTTTAGTTTCGGCATAAACGTAATTTGCATTTGCGTCCTTTATAAATTGTGCCTGCCAGGAATTGCCATAAGGCAAATACCATTGATCTTTATACATTGCACCGCTTAAAACCTTTGGAGTTTCTTCAGCAGATTTTGCCAGTTCCTTTGCTCCATTGTAAGAGGTTTCAATTTCATTGAAAATAACTTCAGCTTTCTCTAATTTATCGTAAAAAGCACCGAAGAATTTGATCCATTCGGCTTTACCTAGCGGAGTTTTTTCTGTCCAGTCGCCATTATACATTACCGGAATTCCTGTTTTTTGAATGGTTTCAAAGGTTTTATTATTGCCATCTATAGCAAAACCAACCACAACATCCGGTTGCAAATCTATCAGTACTTCAGTATTGATATTCTCATTTTTACCAAGCTCTTTAATTTCTCCGGAATTGATCAGTTTCCTGGTTTTTTCTGAAGAAATATAATCGAGGCCGGGGAATCCTATTAAGCTTTTTTCTTCTTTTAGAGCTTCCAGAGCCGGAATATGAGTAGTGGAAGTCACCACCATTTTTTCTATCGGAATTTGCACTTTTTGATCGTAATCCAAATCACCAGGAATTTCAGCGTTTTCTTTCGCGAGAAGATAAGTGAAGGCTTTTTCAGCATTTGGCCAGGGGGTTTCTACGGTTAGGAGGTAGAAATCACCAAAATTTTCAATGTTAAAGTTATTAGCATAGCTTAATTCAACTAAATTTCCAGATTGTTCAGGATTTGTATTTTCCTTCTTTTGACTGTTTTTGCAGGCATTAAGTAATAGAAAAAGGATGCAGAAACTTAGGGATTTTACAATCTTTATTTTCATTCTTATCAGTTTATATGCAATTCACTTAATAGAGTTTGATTTTCTTTTTCAAGCTCTGAAGCAATTTCAGCTTGACGAAATTTTTTAAAATATCCTCTATACAAAAGTTTTCAAAAGTAAGATTAATTCGAATTTTTTAGTCGCAACTCAGATAAATGTTTAATTTCGCATTGAAATTTTTGGTTCGGATGTGAATTTTATCACGCCGATTAAAAGGGAATCAGGAAAAAGTTGGAAGTACGAGATTAGAAGTTAGAAGTTTTACTTCAATTTCCTACCTTCTAACTTTATTAAGCCTGAGCTGTTCCCGCAACTGTAAGCTTAGTCTGTAAAAGGACGCTTGTTGTTATCACTTCAAAAACCACTGTTCTTTTGTGAACGGGAAGGTAAACAACAAGACGCGAGCCAGGAGACCTGCCAGAATATAACCAATAAATTCTTAGACTTTCGGGATAAAAGTCAGGGGCAGATGAAAAAAACGCAGTTTTATATTTTATTCCTTGGCCTGCTTTGTGGCTTGCCAACACTTGCTCAAAACGATACGATAAACGTTTTGAACGAGGTTTTCCTGACCGATACTAAGCTGAAAGACTTCTCTACCGGCCAACAGGTTACTGTTTTAAACGATTCGGTTTTAAAGAAAAATGGAGCGCTGCTTACTTCAGCACTAAATTTTAATACCAATATCTATTTTAAGGAAAACGGCTTGGGGATGGTTTCTTCTCCTTCTTTTCGTGGCACCACGGCCTCGCAAACTGCGGTTTTATGGAATGGGATTAATATTAATTCTCAATTTAACGGGCAAACCGATTTTAATACCTTAAACGCTGCCGGATATGATAATATTAGTGTGCGCGGTGGGGGAGGAAGTGTAGTTTACGGTACCGGAGCTATTGGTGGCACGGTGCATTTAAACACCAATCTTGATTTTAGTGGAAGTACTAAGCAGGATATTTTCTTGCAATACGGAAGTTTTAATACACTGGATGCTCGTTATAAAATAAAGACTTCTGGAAAGAATTGGAGTGTGAGTGTGGCGCTGGCGCGAAATTCTTCAGATAATGATTACGAATGGCCGTTTGAAGGCAGAATTAATAAAAACGGGGAATTCTACAATAACAATCTTACTATAGGGCTGGCTTACCGTTTAAATGAAAAAAATACCCTCAAGTTTTACAGCGAGGTTTTTGATGGGGAAAGACACTTTTCACTGATCAGACCTTCAGAAACCCGAACAAAGTACCGCGATTTAAACACCCGAAATTTACTGGAATGGGTAAGCGAATTTGGAAGTTTTATCTCGGTGGCAAGACTTGCACATTTAGATGAAAACTATCGTTATTACGAGAATATAGCTTCAGAAAATTATTCATTTGGTGAGGCAAAAACGCTAATCGGTAAATATGATCTAAAATATTCAGTCTCCAAAACACTGGAATTTAATACCGTTTTAACCAACAATTATACCGATGGTGAGGGTTCTGGAATTGAGGAAAATATCCGAAACATTTTTTCCGCAGCTCTTTTAATGAAACACAAGCCGTTTCAGAAATTTCAATATGAATTAGGCATCCGGAAAGAAGCAACCGATAATTATGAAAGTCCGATATTGTTTTCTGCAGGACTGAACTATGAATTTACAGATTTCTATAATTTGAAAATGAATGTTTCCCGAAACTTCAGAATTCCTACCTATAATGATCTTTATTGGGCTGGAGCTGGAAATCTTAATTTAAAACCTGAAACTTCTAACCAGGTAGAACTGGGAAATCATTTTAAATATCAAGATTTAATTTTCAGCCTTACCGGGTATTATATTCAAATAGATGATATGATACGTTGGTTACCTTCAGAAAATGCAGTTTGGCGACCCAGGAATGAAGAAAAAGTTGAAACCTACGGATTGGAAATACTTACTAACTGGCAGAAACGACTTTCCAAAGATCATCAAATTAGCACCTCGGGTACTTATGCTTATACCGTTTCAGAAAATATGAGTGCCGGTTACCAGCTTATCTATGTGCCTTTTCATAAAGCAACCGGTGCATTCACTTACTCATTTAAAAACTTAAGCCTGGATTATCAGCTTTTATATAATGGCGAGGTTTTTACCAGGTCTGATAATAATTCTCGCTATAATTTAGATTCCTACTCAGTTTCAAATCTTGGAATTGCATATGATTTTGGGAAAGATAACACCTATAAGATTGGTGCAAGAGTGCTCAATATTTTTAATGAAGAATACCAAAGTGTAGAAAACCGGTGGATGCCCGGTAGAAATTTTAATATATACCTAAACCTTAATTTATAACCAGCAGGATGCTGAAAGCAAATATTTATAAAATCAGAGTATTTGCTCTGCTTCTTGCTAAAATTCTAACCAATGAAGAAACTAAGTAAACTAGTGACAATGGCCATTATAAGCGGCTTTTTATTGAATTCGTGTAATAGTGATGATGATAATGTTGATCCTGATGGGCCACAACCTGAAGGAGATTTTACCGAAGGGTTTTTTATTTTAAATGAAGGAAGTTTTGGTAATAATAATAGTGCTGTTACTTATGTGAGTAATAATTTTTCTACAAATGAAACAGAAATTTTTTTTAAGGCAAACGATGAATCTTTAGGAGATACTGGGCAAAGTATCACCTTTGATGATGATTACGCCTATATTATCGCTAATGCTTCTAATTTGATTAACGTGGTGAACCGCTATACTTTTGAATTAGTAGGCCAAGTTGATAGTGGGCTTGTATCTCCCAGATATGCGGTTGTGGAAAATGATAAAATGTATGTAACAAATCAAGGGGCTTACGAAGATGCAGAAGCAACTGAATTTGATGATTTTGTAGCGATAATTGATCTGGAAACTTTGGAGGTTGAGAAAACTATAGAAACAAATACAATCCTTGAATATATTGAAGAAGAAGACGGGTTAATCTATGTACAGAACGCGGCCTTTGGGTCGGGTAATGGAATTACTGTTATCGATTCTAACTCAGATGAGATTATTGAAACTATAGATACGGAAGACAACCTTGTTTCTTTTGAAATTGAAAACGAAGTTCTCTACGCTTTAAGTGCGGCCAAACTTGAAAAAATTGATCTGATTTCAGGGCAAGTAACCTCTCAAATTTCTATAGATGGAGGAAGTGCCAGTAACCTGCAAATTGAAGATGGACTGATTTATTATACAATTGGAACAAACGTATATAAGATGAGCCTTAACGATGAGGAAGCACCAACAGAACCTATTTTGGAGTATAGCTCCAGTTCAACTTATGGCGGTATGTATGGTTTTAAAGTAGAAGATAATTATATTTATACAGCCGAGGCACCTTCTTTTACTGAAAATGGAACTATTAGGATCTACGATTTAAATGGTAATCTTATTACTGAATTTGATTCTGGTGGAATAGGCCCAAACGGTTTCTACTTTAACGACTAAAAAGATTTTTTCTGTTAAATTGCATTTGCATAAAAAAGCCCCGTTTCTAATTTGAAACGGGGCTTTTTTTATTTTAAGTTGCTGAAAATTATTTCTTCAATTCAGCAGCTCTTTGCTTGATTTTTTCAGGAATTTCGTCTACATACATTCTCTGGTAATCAATATCATTATCACCACGTTCACCAATTTTAGTAAATCTTGAATCGTAAGATATAGCAGGAATTGCCATTCTGTTACCGGTAATATCAGCAAGAGCGGCAGCAAGTAAAGTTTCTTCAGGTGTGCCCAGTTCTATTAGGTTCACAATATCTTCTTCAGCTTCAATATCCGGAATTAATCCTTCCTCGTAGTATGCGTCTTCATCTGCATTTTTAGATTCGTAGATCAACGGCTGAATTACATATTTATGATTAGGATTACGGTTTTGTCTGGTAAAGTTAGGCGAATCATACAAAGGTGCCGCCGCCTGGAATTTACCAACAGTAGAAGTACCTACGTGCACAACCTCTATATAAGGCGCAAGACCGTTCATCACCAATTCACTGGCTGATGCAGTAGAACCTGTACCTATAATATAAACTTTGCTAAGACCAAGACTATTAATCTTCTCTTCGGTTCTAATTTTATCATTAAACCTGTCAACCAATTCCTCTTCTGAGAACTGACTTTGTAAAAGATCGTTCCAGCTTTGTTTAGAGAAAATTTCACCGTTAAACTGGCCGGTAATCATACTGGAAAGGTCTACCGCACTTTCTACAGAACCACCGCCGTTATACCTAAGGTCTAGAACTAACTCGTCTACGCCTTCAGCTTTTAACTCTCCAAATGCCGCGTTTAGTTCATCATCAAAATCAGCAGTAAAACTATTGTACATAATGTATCCTACATTTATTCCATCAACATCCAGGGTTTTAGCAACTAATACCGGGTTCTCGGTAAGTTGTTCCCTTGTTAGATCAATAGTTTCATCGGTATTACTAATGGTATTATCATTAATTTCAGCTACGGTAATCTCGTAGCCATCTCTTCCTAAAAGAGATTGGTAATTATCCAGGGTCATTGATTCTCCGTCAATATCGGTAAAAATTACACCGCGTGTTACACCTGCTTCGTCGGCAGGACTTCCAGGAATTACATAGCGTACGTAGGCTAGAACACCGTTATCGCCGAATCTTACCAAACCATAATCCATACCTGTTGTGGTGCTAATTCCGCTTTGACTGTTTTCTAAAACAGTATAATCATCAACTATAAAACTAAAGCGATCTTTAGGTGCAGGAACTTTAAGTCCATTTCTAAAAAGATCTTCAGGAGAGTCGAAGCTGGCTAACCACTCATTTTTTTCAGATTCTGAATCAAAATAGTTTTCTCCTAGTTCAGGAACATCTGCTTCGTATACATAATAGATGCTCATCGCATCATATAAATAATTCTCAATTTCTAAATTAGGGGTTTCCCCGGGGTTTTCTCCACCAGGTTCAACCGGAAAGCGTTCGTCGTCGTCATCTTTAGAACAAGATGTAAACACGCTGGCAGATAAGAATAAAAGTAAAATTAGTTTATTAATCTTCATAAATGTTAAGTTTGTTTTAGATTGCTAAAAATACCTACAATAAATTAAAATCAAAATCCTATTGTAACAAATATTACCGCTAATCGTTTAAAAGGTAAGAAGGTTATTAAACCAAGCATCAATGAAACAACAGGGCTTCCTGGACATAATAAACCCGGTAAAAGATAAAATGTACCGGCTTGCGTTACGACTGCTTGTTTCAAAAGAAGCGGCAGAAGATGCTACCCAGGATGTGATCCTAAAATTGTGGAATCAGAAGCATAAGCTCAAGGATTATACCAATCTCGAAGCTTTTGCAATGACGGTGACAAAAAATTACTGTTTAGATGAACTAAAAGCAAAAAAGAATAATAATTTAAGAATTGTTCATCAAAATTATGAAAATAACTCGGTTTCTCCTCAAAGAGGATTGGAGCTTAAAGATGAATTGAATTGGATAAATGGAATTGTATCTGAATTACCAGAACAGCAAAAAATTGTTTTTCAGCTTCGTGATATTGAGCAGTTGGAATTTGAAGAAATTATAGAAATCACCAATATGAAAAGTACTGCGGTAAGGGTCGCCTTATCCAGAGCGAGAAAAAAGATACGAGAGAGCTTAACGAAAAAGCATAATTATGGAATTGCAAAAAATTAAGGGTTTACTGGAAAAATATGAGGCTGGCGAAACATCTCTGGCTGAAGAAAAAAAGCTGCGGGAGTATTTTGCGAAAAATGAAGTACCGGATAGCCTAAAACCTTATCAGCTTATTTTTGGTTTTTCTGAAATTGAGAGTAAGGAAAGCTATGAAAAGGAAATTGAATTACCTGCTACTAAGCAGGATAATAGATATCTCTGGACGGCTATTGCAGCAAGTTTGATCTTAGTGGTTGGACTTTTCTTTTTTCAAAATAAACCTTTGGAAATGAGTGATAGCAATCTTGGCACTATTCAGGATAAGGAAGAAGCATTACAAAAAAGTATGGAAGCTCTAAAAATGGTTTCCGAATTAATGAACGAGGGAAAAGAAGACCTTATTTATTTGAAAGAGTTTAATAACACCAAAAATAAATTTATAAAAACCGAATAACCCATGAAAAAAATAGCAATAATAGTATTTATTGGCTTGTTGCCAATGTTAAGTCAGGCCCAGTCCTTTGCCAAGTATGAAGACATGAAAGATGTTGATGCTATGGTAATGACCAGCAAAATGTTTAAAATGCTTGCTAAAGTAGATCTAAGTGACGATAATCCTGAAGCGAGAGAGTACCTTAAGCTTATTGAAAACCTAGATGAGATTAAAATGTTTACCAGTACTACCGCATCTGTAAGAAGTGAAATGCAAAAGGACGTAGAATCTTATTTAAATTCTAATAATTTAGACCAGTTAATGCGGGTAAAAGAAGATGGTAAAAACATTCGCTTTTACTCAAAAAGTGGAAAAAGAGATAATTACGTAAGCGAACTCTTTATGTTTATGGAAGGCGAAAAAGAAGGAGAGCCAATTTCGGTAATCTTAAGTATTACGGGTGAAATAGATCTTTCCCAGCTATCACGTTTAACTTCAGACCTCAAAATTCCTGGTGCTGAAGAGCTTAAAAACGTAGAAAATAAATCTTAATAACATTAAAAATCAATAACCATGAAATCGATAAAAATATTAGGTTTAGCATTGGCCGCTTCTGCTTTTGTTTCTTGCGCCAGTGAACCAAGTTTACAGGAATACTATGTAGAAAATCAACAGGATAATAAGTTCATTGCAGTAGATGTGCCTACAAGTATGTTCACCAATGCTGAAGAGTTGAATGAGAACCAACGAGCCACGCTAAAAAGCGTGAAGAAAATAAATCTTTTGGCGTTACCTGTAAAAGAGAATAAGGAGGAATATGAAGCTGAAAAGACTAAATTATCAAGTATTCTAAAGGATGAAAAGTATCAGCTTTTAATGAAATACGGTTCAAATAATCGCAAAGCCGAAATTTATTTTACCGGAGATGAAGATGCGATAGATGAAATTATTGTGTACGGGTATGATGATGCTAAAGGAGTTGGAGTAGCTAGAGTTCTTGGAGAAGATATGAATCCGCAGAAATTAATGGAATTAATGAAATCGTTACAGAAAGGCGATGTAGATGTGGAAGGTTTAAAAGGAATTACCGGTATGTTTAGTGCCGAAATTGGAGAGTAGTTTATTAGTTGTAATTATTGAAGAGGTTGTTTGAAAATTTTCAAACAACCTCTTTTTAATTTATATCCCCGTATAATTTTGCGGGGTTATTTTTTTAAGTTCTCCTTTTACCGCTTCAGAAACCTCTAATGTTTCAATAAAATCGGCGATACTCTTTTTATTGATCTTTTCGTTAGTTCTGGTAAGACCTTTAAGTGTCTCATAAGGATTTTTAAATCCTTCACGGCGCAAAATAGTTTGAATTGCTTCAGCCACAACCGCCCAGTTAGCTTCAAGATCAGCATTCAGTTTTTCTTCATTCAGCAATAATTTGCCAAGACCTTTTAGGGTGCTTTTAAAAGCGATACTGGTGTGGCCCATAGGTACGCCAATATTTCTTAAAACCGTACTATCGGTAAGATCTCGCTGCAATCTACTAATAGGAAGTTTAGAAGATAGGTGCTCAAAAATAGCGTTGGCAATTCCTAAATTTCCTTCACTATTTTCAAAATCTATAGGATTCACTTTATGCGGCATAGCAGAAGAGCCTATTTCGCCTTTTTTAATTTTCTGCTTAAAATAATCCATAGAAACATAGGTCCAGATATCGCGATCCAGGTCTATTAGAATATTGTTGATTCTTTTTAAAGTATCAAACAAAGCAGCCATATGATCATAATGCTCAATTTGCGTAGTGGGGAAAGAATGGTGTAACCCCAATTTTTCCTGAACAAAATTAGTCCCGAATTCCTTCCAGTCTATATTTGGATAAGCGATTTTGTGAGCATTAAAATTTCCAGTTGCCCCGCCAAATTTAGCAGCGTGTGGCACTTTATTTAAAAGATCCAATTGTGATTCTAAACGAGTAATAAAAACTTCTATTTCCTTTCCCAATCGGGTAGGGGAAGCAGGTTGCCCATGAGTTCTTGCCAATAGTGGTACATTCGCCCAATCTTGAGAAAGTTGTGTAAGCTTGGCTATAATTTCTTCAATTTCCGGTAAGTATTCGGCTTCAATAGCATCTTTTAAGCTTAAAGGAACCGCAGTATTATTTATATCTTGAGAAGTAAGCCCAAAATGGATAAATTCTTTAGATTCTTCAAGTCCTAATTCATCAAACTTATTTTTCAGCAGATATTCTACCGCTTTTACATCGTGATTCGTTGTTTTTTCAATCTCTTTTACCGCCTGAGCATCTACAATTGTAAAATTCTTATAGATAGCACGTAAATAACTAAAAACAGAATGATCAATATCTTTAAGCTGTGGTAAGGGTAATTCGCAAAGAGCAATAAAATACTCAACTTCAACCTTTACTCTATACCTTATTAGCGCTTCTTCGCTAAAGTAAGCTGAAAGTTGTTTGGTTTTGGAATGATATCTTCCGTCTATAGGAGAAATGGCGGTTAGCGGTGTCATTTGTTTGGTTTAGAAATTAAAAGCCATAAAGATACTGCTTCTAGCCAATCTTTAAAACCACAGCGGCATTTCTTTTTCTCCTATTGCTTCTAAATTTTCTATGCAGAATTTATTAATTCATTTACCAGCTTGGGAACGCCAATGGAAGCTTTTTCAGCCATAATATGAAGATTTCCTTTCTCCTGAATATTGGGTTTAGGATCTATAAAATAAACCGGGATTCCCTGGGGTGCGAAATCTACCAGTCCTGCCGCTGGATATACTTGCATAGAGGTTCCAATAATCATCAGTATATCTGCTTCGGCAACAATTTCCATCGCTTTCTCAAACATAGGTACAGCTTCGCCAAACCAAACAACGTGTGGTCTAAGTTGATAATTAAATTCGCAGAAATCTCCGGGTTTTATATCTTGTTTCCAATCCAGCACAAGATTTTCATTAAAAGTGCTTCTGGCCTTCAATAGTTCGCCGTGCAAATGAGTAACCTTTGTACTGCCGGCCCTTTCGTGAAGATCATCTATATTCTGGGTAATTATTTCTACATCAAATTCTTTTTCAAGTTCAGCCAAGGCAGTATGCGCAGCATTAGGGTCTACCGTTAATAATTGCCGGCGACGTTGATTATAAAATTCTAAAACCCTTTTTTGATCTTTTTCCCAGCCAATAGGCGAAGCAATATCCATAACATCGTGGCCTTCCCAAAGGCCATCGGCATCACGAAAAGTTTTTATTCCACTTTCAGAGCTCATCCCGGCACCGGTTAATACAACGATTTTCTTCTGCATGTTTCGATCAATTTTTGAAAATGGTAAGGTAATGTTAATCTCAAATAATTAAAAATGTTAAACCCTTTTATCTATATCGCTGAAATTCAAAAGCGTGTCAAATAAGGCAAGTTAAAATATTCAAAACACATAAAATATCACGCAACCATTTACTGTTATTCGTATCTCTAAAGAGAATGATTAATAACCTAAAAATTAAAATTTGAAATGAAAAAATTAGCATTTGCTTTAATGATGGTCGCAGGATTCACAAGTTGTGATAGCGATGATGATGGTGTAGACACTCCAGATTTTGAAGGAGAAACAAAAGAGTACACACTAAATGAAATGAGTGACTCTGGCGTTAGCGGAACTGTTACCTTTATGGAAAATGAAGATGGAAGCGCTACCGTAGAATTTGATCTGGAAGGGACTCCAGACGATGGAATGCACCCAGCACATATTCATATGGGAACCGCTGCTGAAACTGGAGATATCGCTGTTACTTTTACTCCTATTGATGGAGCGACAGGGATGAGTACTACTGAAGTTTCGGCTTTAGATGATGGTACCGATATTACTTATGAAGAATTGGTTGCCTATGACGGGTATATCAATGTTCACTTAAGTGCTGACGAACTAGGTACTATTGTAGCCCAAACCGATATTGGAGAAAATGAACTTACCGGTGAGTCAGTAAGTTATGATCTTGAAGAAAGAGATATTTCTGGTGTAAGCGGTGTGGCTATTTTCGAAGAACGTGAAAATGGCGAAACTCTAGTAACCTTAGATCTTGAAGGAACTGAAGAAGGAGGGGAACACCCAGCTCACATTCACATGGGGTCTATAGAAGATGCTCCTGGAGCTATTGCAATTACTTTTACTCCTGTAAATGGAGTAACCGGTATGAGTATGACCAATGTTAGTATGACCGATGGTTCTGCTGATGCAGAAGGTGAAGCAATTACTTATACAGAATTGCTAACTTATGATGGTTACATAAATGTACACAAAAGTGCTGAAGAACTAGAGGTTCTTGCTGCACAGGGAAATATGGGAGCTAATGCTTCTGAAGAGTAATCTCTAACAATATTTCTTAGTTATTAAGCCCGGTATTAAGCCGGGCTTTTTTAGTTTTAGACTATCCCAGTTTTAAAATACTCTTTTTCTAAATTAAAGTAGCCAATGCATTTAACATTCTTTATGACTCCTTTTTAGAAAGCTTAACATCCGTTGCAAGTGGAGCCCTCGTATCTATAAGTAGATTGAGCATTGGAAGCAAAATTAAAATCTGTTTCCAGTCTCTAAATTTACTAATAACTAAAAATTAAAACTTATGAAGAAATTCTTACTCGCTATGTTTATAGCACTTCCATTTATGTTTATGAGCTGCAGTGGAGACGATGATGCAGTTGACCCCGATGGGGATGGTGATGACTTTCAAGGTGAAACAAAAAGCTTTGAACTTTACTCGGTTGCCGACCCTTCAATTTCAGGAACCGCTACCTTTATGGAAAATGAAGACAATAGTACTACTGTTGAAATTGAATTAAACGGCACTCCAGATGGAGGCATGCACCCGGCACATATTCATTATAATACCGCTGCCGAAGGTGGTGATATTGCGGTTTCTTTTGAACCTATAGATGGAGCTACCGGGATGAGTACCACTACTTTTTCCACTTTAGACGATGGAACAAATATTACATATACCGAAGCAATTAATTTTGACGGGTATATCAACGTGCATTTAAGTGCAGACGATCTTGGTACTTTAGTGGCACAGGGAGATATTGGAGAAAATGAGCTTACCGGAGAATCTAAAAACTATATGCTTGAAGAAAAAGCTGTAGAAGGAATTTCCGGAAATGTAATGTTTCAGGAAAGAGTAAACGGGGAAGCCCTGGCAACTATTATGCTAGATGGAACTCCAAATGATGGTGAACATCCGGCACATATCCATATGGGATCTGTAGCTGAGTCTCCGGGAGGTATAGCTTTTACCTTTACGCCGGTTAATGGGGCAACAGGAATGAGTAAAACCAATATAGCTACATTAGACGATGGTACCGCATTTATGTATAACGATGTACTTAGTTATGATGGTTATGTAAATGTACACCTAAGTGCAGATGAGCTTGGAACTCTTGTAGCTCAAAATGATATTGGCGCAAACGAACTTACCGGCGAAAGCAAAACTTACGAGCTAAATGAAAGAGCTGTAGAAGGAATTAGCGGAACTGTGATGTTTGAAGAAAGAATGAGTGGTGCTGCTCTAGCAACTATTATGTTAGATGGAACTCCAGAAGATGGAATGCACCCAGCACATATTCATATGGGATCGTTTGTAGAAGGTCCAGGAGATATTGCTTTTACTTTTAATCCAGTAAATGGAGCAACCGGAATGAGTATGACTCAGGTAGAAATGTTAGACGATGATACCGAATTTGGTTACGAAGAAGTACTAAATTATGACGGTTATGTTAATGTTCATCTAAGTGCAGAAGATTTAGCAACTGTGGTTGCTCAGGGCGATATTGGAGCAAATGAATTAACCGGTGAAAGCAAAACTTACGAATTAGGTGAGAAAGCTGTAGAAGGAATAAGTGGATCTGTGATGTTTGAAGAAAGAATGAGTGGGGAAGCTTTGGCTACTATTATGCTAGACGGAACACCGGCAGATGGTATGCATCCGGCTCATATTCATATGGGAACAGCTGCTGAAGGTCCTGGAGATATTGCCTTTACTTTTAATCCAGTAAATGGAGCAACCGGAATGAGTATGACTCACGTAGCTATGCTTGATGATGATACCGAATTTGGTTACGAAGATGTTTTAAATTATGACGGTTATGTAAACGTTCACCTAAGTGCAGACGATTTAGGAACTCTTGTAGCCCAGGGAGATATCGGGCAGAATGAATTGACCGGCGAATCAGCTTCTTATGATCTTGGAAGTGTAGATGTTGATGGCATTATGGGAACTGCAATGTTTGAAGAACGTGTAAATGGTGAAACTTTGGTGACTATTATGTTAGACGGAACTCCGGCTGATGGAATGCACCCGGCACATATTCACGTTGGCTCTGTTGCAGATGCTCCTGGAGATATCGCGATTACTTTAAATTCAGTTAACGGCGCTACCGGAATGAGCGCTACCAACGTTACTAAGTTTAACGGAGAAGATGGAGATATGATAGATTATAACGGCCTTCTGGAATATGACGGTTATATAAATGTGCATTTGAGCGCAGATGATCTAGAAACTCTTGTTGCCCAGGGAAATATTGGTTCTAATTCTTAGAATTTAATTTCTACCCTATTGTAATTAAAAATCCGGTCTCGATGAGGCCGGGTTTTTCTATTTAATATAGAATACTAATAATTTAAATATCAGAATTATAAGCTTATAGATTTTAAAAGATAAAAATCTTTAAATATTTCTTTTGAAAAAGCCCGACTTCGTGTTGGGTTTTATAATTTTAGCCTATGCAAAATAACAAGCTTTTGGCTCATCTTGAAACCTTTCTCACTCCAAGGCGTATCGCTTTGTTTGATAAGGTGATCGCGCAGCGAACCAATCATTTTACCGTGGCAACCCAAGACGTTTACCAGCTACATAATACCAGTGCTGTAATTAGAAGTTGCGAGGTTTTTGGGATTCAGAATATTCATGTGATAGAAGAGCGCAAACCTAAACGAATAGATAGAGAGATTGCGATGGGAGCCCAAAAATGGGTAGACGTAAATCGATATGCTACTTCAAAAGAATGCATTAAAGAATTAAAAGCGAAAGGTTATCAAATTGTGGCCACAACGCCCTATGGAGAAAGTACAGAACTCAAAGATTTTATTATTGAAAAACCTGCAGCTATCTTCTTCGGAACTGAAAAAGATGGATTAAGCAAGGAAATTCTGGATCAAGCCGACAGTAGAATTCAAATTCCCATGTTTGGTTTTACTGAAAGTCTTAATATTTCAGTTTCAGCAGCTATTATTTTACAGCACCTTACTTCGGAATTAAAAAGCAGTGAAATTAGCTGGGAACTTTCTGAAGATGAAAAGGAAACCCTTAAATATGAGTGGCTAAAAAAATGTATTAAAAATTCAGATTCAATAATATCACAATACAATTCAGAAAATCCTTAAATTAGTTGAATAATTTGCTCCAATGACCCTCTTTTTCTACCTACTTATTGCATTTATTACATTTATTGCTTTTCTACACGCCTGGGCTAAGAAAAGATATGATATTAGTCGAACGATGGTGATTAATGCTCCTCGTGATGTGGTGTTTAGCTATGTGAGACAATTAAGAAAACATCCCCTCTGGGTGCCCTGGTTTTCAAAATATCCAAAGACCGTTTTAAAACATAAAGGAGAAGATGGAAAGCTTGGCGCTGCTATTTATTGGAAAGGTGAAAATAAGGAAGTAGGGGAAGGCACTCAAAAGATTATAAAGGTAAAACATCCAAGAGTTTTTGAAACACGGGTGCTTTTTGTAAAACCGGTAAAAGTGAGTATGCTTACTTATTTTGCCGCTAAAGAATTGGAGCCCGGCAAGTCTAAAGTAGTTTGGGGAATAAGAGGAAATTTACCTTTCCCGCTTTCGGTAATGAGTCTTTTTTATAGCCCAGATAAATTATTGGGACAGGATATTGAAAAAGGACTGATTAACTTAAAAACCAGAATGGAGAATAAAGTGCAGGTTTAATTTCGTTGTAAAACCCGGTATTCTTCATAACATCCACTTAAAGCATCAAGAATTTGCAGATCATTTGCCGATCTTAAGAAGTCTTTAGAGTAGCTGCATCGCTGCAGGATTTCATTAAGTTCTACTTCATTTAATGGTAATAAGGCAATTAATGTTTCCCGGTCAAATTTATTTCTAAGCAGGTTTCTAATCTCATCGTCTTCTTTCATCTGCCTTAATTTTCGCATCTGTCTCGGTTTTTTTCCGAAAATATTATGCATCAAATCGGCGGGATTAAATATTGCGCCTAAAGTTCGGGAAACCGCACTGGCAGAATTATCTCCACCTTCGTAACCGGCATTTAAGCCTGAAATACTATAGCGATTATTCTCATAAATAGGAATGTTCCTGGCATCGATCTCCAAATATCCGGTAAGCGTAACCGGCTTTAAAACCACTTCTTCCAAAGCAATTCCTAACTCGGTCATTTTTACTTTTACACTCCCATACTTAAGCCAGTCGTTTGTTACCCTAACTTTAATAGGTCTAAACCCAAGGTAAGAGAAATATAGGGTATCGTTAACGGTGGCCTGTAATTTAAAACTTCCATCTTCTTCACTAACGGCGCCCTTAACCTGGTTGAGGTTCACAATATGAACTTTCTCAATAGGTTTATCGTCGGCAGCGTTCATAACGGTTCCCGATACAACATCCTGTGAAAATGCCTGAAAAGCTAAAAAAAGTAGTAAAAAGGTAAAAAGGAATTTTTTCATAACAATTGGCGCCTAAATTATAAAATACTTATAAAAAATAATGCCATACTTTAAAATTTAGGCGCCAGATGTAGTTTTAATTTTTGTTGCGTCTTCTTTTAATAGAGCTCTCAATGTTTTTGCTTCGGTTTCCAGATTTTTTTCCTTTTCCAGAACCGCCTTTAAAATCGTCTGAGCGTCTGCGACCACCACCTTTAAAATCAGGTTTTTTGCCGCCTTTGTTGAATTTCCCGCCTTTTCGGCCTCCGCCACCGCCGCCGCGTTTTCCACGTCCGCCGGTATCAGTAGTTTCTTCAACATTAATAAATCTACCCTGGTGTTTAAAGTCTTTGAAAGTACTTAAAACAGTCTCGGCATTTTTAGTATCAGTATTAAAGAAAGAGAAGCTGTCCTTAACGTCAACTTTATAAACATCGTCACGTCCAAGATCTAAAGTAGCCTTAAGGAAATCTTTTAGGCTCATCCAGTCAAAATCATCTTTAGCGCCAACATTTATAAAGTAACGCGTAGAGTCTCCAGAACCACCTCCATCTGCAGGAGCTGAGGGAGAACTTAAGCCTTCAGAATTTTTGTAATAATTGAAGAAACGAGTAAATTCTACAGAAAAGAACTTCTTAATAAGCTCTTCTTTGGTAAAATCTTCTAAAACTTCGTTGATGCTCGGTAAATAAGCATCTATCTCGTGATTAATCTTAGTTTCCTTTATATCATTTGCTAAGTGGAACAGCTGTACGCGGCAAATTTCCATTCCGTCCGGAATATCTTTTTGCTCAAATTTTTGCTGAATTATGCGCTCAATACTTTTTATTTTACGCATTTCACTTTTGGTAACAATTACCATAGAAACTCCGCTCTTTCCTGCACGACCTGTACGGCCACTACGGTGAGTATAAGTTTCAATTTCATCGGGTAGCTGGTAGTTGATTACGTGTGTAATATCATCTACGTCAATTCCACGAGCAGCAACATCTGTTGCCACTAACATTTGAATTTGCTTGCTTCTAAAGCTTTTCATCACCAAATCTCTTTGGTTTTGGCTTAGATCCCCGTGTAAAGCTGCGGCGCTATAACCGTCTTCAATAAGCTTTTCAGCTACTTTTTGAGTATCTCTTTTTGTTCGGCAAAAAATTACCGAAAAGATATCTGGATTAGCATCTGCCAGTCTTTTTAAAGCTTCGTAACGTTGTCTCGAATTAACTAAGTAATACTCGTGAGAAACATTAGAAGTTCCCTGGTTTTTAGATCCTACAGTAATTTCTATAGGAGTACGCATAAATTTCTGGGCGATAGTTGCAACCTCTTTAGGCATAGTTGCAGAAAATAACCAGGTATGCTTTTCTTTTGGGGTATGAGAAAGAATTGCTTTAATGTCTTCAAAGAAGCCCATATTTAGCATCTCATCTGCTTCATCTAAAACACAATATTCTATTTTAGAAATATCTACCAGATTACGATTAATCATATCCTGCATACGTCCGGGAGTGGCAACAATTATTTGCGCTCCTCGTTCAATTTGTCTGGCCTGGTCTGTAATGCTTGCGCCACCATAAATAGCAACAGGATTAAGACCTTTTTCGAATTTTGAGTAATTCTTTAGTTCATTGGTAATTTGCAGGCAAAGTTCACGTGTTGGTGAAAGAATTAATGCCTGGGTATGTTTTTTACTTACGTTTATTTTCTGGATAAGCGGGAATCCAAAAGCAGCTGTCTTTCCTGTACCGGTTTGGGCTAATGCCACCATATCGGTATCTTCATTTAGTAAAACAGGAATCGCTTTTTCCTGTATCTCACTCGGGCTTGTAAAACCCATATCTTCGACTGCTTTAAGAATAGAAGGGTTTAAACCTAATTGTTCAAATTTGTTCATATAAAAAATTAAATAAGCGGCAAAGGTACGGCTTAGATAGCAATATATGCCTATCTACTTCTTTTATTTTGAAAGATAGGCGATTAGCTTCTTAAAGGCTATTCCGCGATGGCTAATTTCAGATTTTTCGCTCAAGCTCATTTCAGCAAATGTCTCCTTGAAACCTTCTGGAACAAATATTGGATCGTAACCAAACCCCTGATCGCCACGTTTTTCCTTTATAATTTTTCCTTTGCAAATTCCTGTAAAAAGATTTTGATTGTCGTTTAAGTTTAGAGCGATGGCCGTTTTAAACTGTGCATTTCTATTTTCTTTGCCATCTAAGTTCTTTAATAATTTAGTGACATTAGAATCATCATTTTTATCATCCCCGGCATAGCGGGCAGATAAAACACCCGGCTCACCATTTAAGGCCTCTACTTCTAAACCGGTATCATCGGCAAAACAATCGTAACCGTAACGATGCCTAACGTGCTCGGCTTTTAAAATAGCATTGCCTTCTATAGTGTTTGCAGTTTCGGGAATTTCCTCATTGCAGCCAATATCATCTAATGATAAAAGTTTAATGTAATGCGGCAAAAGCGCCTTTATTTCAATTAGTTTGTTCTTATTATGAGTGGCGAATACAAGTTCCATAGCGTAATTTTTATCGGTGGTGATAGGGTTCGTTTTTTAAAATAGTAAAGGCGCGGTAAAGCTGTTCGGTAAAGAAAAGTCTTACCATTTGGTGGGAGAAAGTCATTTGTGAGAGTGCCACTTTAGAATCGGCTCTTTGGTAAACTGCTTCCGAAAATCCGTAAGGCCCGCCAATTACAAAAATAAGTTGCTTAAGCCCACTGTTTAATCTCTTTTGAATGTATGCTGAAAATTTTTCTGAAGAAAACTCTTTTCCGTTTTCATCTAAAAGTACCAGAAAATCTGAATTCTGCACTTTAGCAAGGATCAATTCTCCTTCTTTTTCTTTTTGCTGATTTTCATCCAGGCTTTTAGTCTTTTTAAGATCTGGAATAATATCAATTTCAAATTTATTGTAAAACTGAAGGCGTTTTTTATAGACTTCAATAAGTTGCTTAAGCTCCCGGTTATCGGTCTTTCCTATACAGAGTAATTTTATGGTCATTCGGTAGATTTTACACAGACTTTGCTACATTTACAAAAATAAGTATTGCAAATGATCTCAAAAGCACAATTTGAAAAAGAAATAGATCTTATTATCGAAAACGCCATTCGAGAAGATGTGGGGAGTGGTGACCACAGTTCGCTAGCTTGTATTCCTGCTGAAGCGAAAGGGAAAGCGAAACTCCTGGTAAAGGATAAGGGCATTTTAGCCGGAGTGGATTTTGCCTTGCAGGTTTTTGGATATGTAGACCCAAATTTAAAAATTGAAGTTTTAATTAAGGATGGGAGAACAATAGAAAGGGGAGATATCGCTTTTTATGTTGAAGGTAGTTCACAATCTATATTAAAAGCGGAAAGGCTGGTTTTGAATGCCATGCAAAGAATGAGTGCCATTGCCACTAAAACCAACACTTTTGTTCAAAAATTAGAGGGTACTAACACCAAAATTCTTGATACCAGGAAAACCACACCCGGGATTAGGGCTTTAGAGAAATGGGCGGTAAAAATTGGAGGAGGAGAAAACCATAGATTTGCTTTATATGATATGGTAATGCTTAAAGATAATCATATAGATTTTGCCGGCGGAATTACCAAAGCAATCAATAAAACCAAAGATTACCTTAAAGCTAACCAACTTGATCTTAAAATAATTGTTGAGGCGAGAAATTTAAAGGAAATTGAGGAAATTCTGGAAAGTGAAGGTGTTTATCGTATTTTAATAGATAACTTTAATTATGAAGATACCCGGCAGGCGGTAAAACTTATTAATGGTAAATGCTTAACTGAATCTAGCGGAGGAATAACTCTGGATACCGCTAGGAAATATGCAGAATGTGGTGTAGATTATATTTCCAGTGGTGCTTTAACGCACTCTGTTTATAATTTAGACCTCAGTCTAAAAGCAATATAATGTATGGCGCCCAAAAAAGCCCTTCTATCAAAAATAGAACAATTTTCAAATTGGTGGGAAAATAAAACCAAGGGGATAATTTTGCCCGGCTTTGATGGTTTATCGCTTTACGATCTTTGGGAAATATATTCTGGCGGAATTATAAAAGGGACTTTCTCAACCAGGGCAAGCGCTATTGCGTTTAGTTTTTTTATGGCGCTGTTTCCTTTTTTGCTGTTTATGCTTAACTTAATTCCTTACATCAACTTTATAGACGATTTTCAGTTGCAGTTCCTGGTTTTTATGGATTCTTTGCTGCCGCCAAATACCTCAGATTTTTTTAATGATATTTTTCTGGATATTGCTAATACCCCTCGTGGGGGCTTGCTCTCCTTAGCATTTATTGTTTCTATTTTTTTAATGACTAATGGAATAAATGCCATCTTTACCGGTTTTGAATTCTCTTATCATACCAATGCAAATAGATCTATTGTAAGACAATACCTTGTTGCGGTTGGAGTTTCACTTATTATGGCCTTACTTTTACTGCTTACGGTGATTCTTGCGGTTTACCTAACCTACGCAGTAAATGATTTTAATGAGCTGGGATTAGGATTCAATGATCTTAGTGCATCTTTTGTAAAATATTTGGTATTTATTTTGCTAATTTATACCGCTGTTGCCACTTTATATTATTTTGGCACTAAAGAAGCACGGCAAGCCCGTTTCTTCTCTATTGGGGCTTCTTTTACCACTTTATTAATTGTCATCTTTACCTACTTGTTTGGTTTGTATATAGAAAATTTTTCTACCTATAATGAGCTTTATGGCTCGATTGGTGCATTACTAATATTAATGGTGTATATCTGGTTAAATTCTAATATATTGCTCCTGGGATTTGAATTAAATGCATCTTTAATAAAAATGAAGAAAAAAATTAAATAACTTAACAAACTAAAACCACATTAAACATGAAAAAATTATTAGTACTTTTTGTTGCCGTTTTTGGCTTAAACTTAACTTCAGCACAAACCGAAATTGGTGGTGCCACATTACCAAATACTGTAGAATATGGTTCTGAAAAACTAACACTTAACGGAGCCGGAGTAAGAGAGAAATTCTGGATGGATATGTATGCCGGCGGACTTTACCTCAAAAACAAATCGGGAGATGCTACCGAAATAATGAATAAAGATGAAGCCATGGCACTCAAATTGCACATAGTTTCAAAAATGATTACCAGTGAACGAATGATGGATGCGGTAAATGAAGGTTTTGAAAATGCTACCGGTGGAAATACAGCACCTATTCAAGCCGAAATCAAGAAATTTATCAGCTTTTTTGAAGATGAAATCAATAAAGGAGATATTTTTGACCTTGTTTACCTGCCAGAAAGAGGTTCGGTAATTTATAAAAATGGAAAAGAAAGTGGTGCTATCCAGGGAATGGAGTTTAAAAAAGCTTTGTTTGGGATATGGCTTTCTGATGAACCAGCAGATGATGACCTTAAAGAGGGAATGCTGGGTAAACAATAAAATTTTAAATAATGAAAATTAAATTTAACTTACTAAACCTATTAATTTTTGGATCTATCCTGATTTCTTCAGGACTGCAGGCCCAGGAAGTTTTTGGGAAATGGAAAGTAGTTAATGATGCCGGTCGTGTAAATTCTATTGTAGAAATTTATGAAAAAGATAATGCTGTTCATGGTAAAGTAATAAGAATTACCAAAGAAGAACACCGTGATCGTAAATGCACTGAATGCCCGGGAAAACTTAAAAATCAGCCTATAGAAGGTCTAAACGTTATTCGGGATTTTAAAAAAGAAGATGACGAATATGTAGATGGTACTTTAATTGACCCAAAATCTGGAAAAGAGTATAAAGGGAAAATTTGGGTTGACGAGGAACACCCTGATAAGCTTAACGTTCGCGGATATATCGCTTTTTTCTATAAAACTAAAGTTTGGGAACGCGCCGAATAAATTTTCTAAGAAATTAAATAGATTAAAAACCATTCTTTTTTAAGGATGGTTTTTATTTTTGAATAAACTTACTTTACTCGATAATCGAGATTAAATGCATCTTGAGCTTACTCCGAAGTTTACTGGGTAAGATTTAAAAATGCGAGTATTGCAGCAAAATATTTAGAAATTCTCAACTTTAAATATGCCCTATTTTATAGATGTTATTTTACCATTACCGCTGCAAAAGCGTTTTACTTACGCTATAACTGAGGCAGAGGCTAATTTTTTAGAAGAAGGGATGCGGGTAGCTGTACCATTCGGTAAATCTAAAGTTTATACCGCAATTATGGCTGCAATTCATCAAAATCCACCACAGGTTTACGAAGCTAAACCTATAAACCAGATTTTAGATAAAAACCCTTTAGTTACAAAACATCAATTAAAATTTTGGGCCTGGATAGCGTCCTATTATATGTGTGCTGAAGGAGATGTGCTAAAGGCAGCACTGCCCGGTGCTTTTTTATTGGAAAGCGAAAGCATTGTAGAGCTTAAAAAAGATGCAAATGTTGAGGAAGCGGAAGTAGGAGATGAAGAATACCTGGTGATAGAAGCTTTACAGCGACAGTCTTCAGTAAAGATCCAGGAGGTTATGAAAATTCTGGATAAAAAAACTGTATTACCTATTATTAATGCACTGGTGCAAAAGGAATTGGTAGTGCTTAACCAGGAGATTTATGAGCAATATAAGCCGAAGAAAATACGCTTTGTTAGGTTAAACCCTGATTATGACAATGAAGCCAGGATGCATCAACTTTTAGATGATTTAGAAAAGGCACCAAAGCAAAAAGAAGCTTTATTAAGTTTTTTCAGCATAAAAGCGCAGCATAAGAAACCTTTAAAAGTAAAAGATCTAAGCGATAAATCGGGAGTTTCAGCAGCTATTATTAAAAGCCTTATCAAAAAGAAAATTCTCGAGGAATTTTATGAAAAGACCGATAGGGTAACTTTTTCTGGTGAATCTTCTCAAACGGGAATTCAGTTAAGTGAAATTCAACAGAAAGCTTTTTCAGAAATAGAAGACGGCTTACAGGATCAGGATGTTTGCTTGTTTCACGGCATTACTTCTTCAGGAAAAACAGAGATTTATATAAAACTGATAGAAAAAGTTATTGCAAACGGCCAGCAGGCACTTTATGTTTTGCCAGAAATCGCGTTAACTACCCAGTTAATTGAACGTTTAAGAGCTTATTTTGGTGATAAAGTTTTGGTTTATCACAGTAAATATTCGATAAACGAAAGGGTAGAGGTTTACCGGCATATTTTAGAAGATTCTGAAAAAGCCCGAATTGTAATAGGTGCACGTTCTTCAATATTTTTGCCCTTTGCTAATTTAGGTCTGGTGGTGGTAGATGAAGAGCATGAAACTTCGTTTAAACAATTTGATCCGGCACCTCGCTATCACGCGCGAGACGCTGCGGTAGTTCTGGCCAATTTATTTAAAGCTAAAACCATTTTAGGTTCGGCGACTCCTTCATTAGAATCCTATTTTAATGCCCAACATCATAAATATGCTTTTGTAGAATTAAACCGAAGATATGGCAATGTTTTGGAGCCCGAAATTGAAATTGTTGACATAAAAACCAAGTATAAGAAGAAGGAGATGAAAGGGCATTTTTCTGATAGAATGCTCGCTGAAATTAAAGAAACGCTGGATGTTGGAGAGCAGGTGATCTTATTTCAAAATCGCAGAGGATTTTCCCCGGTACTGGAGTGTAATACTTGCGGACATTCTCCGCAATGTCCTAATTGTGATGTAAGTTTAACTTATCATAGCCATAACAACCAGTTGCGTTGTCATTACTGTGGTTATCATATTGCAATGCAAAAAAAATGTATGGCTTGCGACAGTCCCGAAATTACCACTAAAGGTTTTGGAACCGAGCAAATTGAAACCGAGTTAAAAGCTATTTTTCCAGATTATAAAACCGCCAGAATGGATCAGGATACTACTCGCGGAAAATATGCTTACGAAAAATTGATCACTGCATTTGAGCAACAGGAAATTGATATTTTGATTGGTACGCAAATGCTTACTAAAGGGCTTGATTTTAGAAAAGTAAACCTGGTAGGAATAATGAATGCCGATAATTTATTGAATTTCCCCGATTTTAGAGCGCACGAACGCAGTTTTCAATTGATGCTTCAAGTGGCCGGTAGGGCAGGGAGGACAAAAAAACGAGGAAAAGTCTTGATTCAAAGCTACAACCCGCATCACCAGATCATTCAACAGGTTTCTATGGGAGATTATGCCGGGATGTATAAAGATCAGTTAGAAGAACGCTATAATTATAAGTATCCCCCATTTTATCGATTAATTAGAATTACATTAAAATGCCGGGATTACTCTAAAACCAATGAGGGTGCTGACTGGTTAGCAGCCGGAATGAAAAACGTTTTTAAGGAAAATGTGTTGGGGCCTGAATTTCCGCCAGTTGCCCGTATTAGAAATGAATATCATAAGAATATTTTGCTTAAAATTCCGCAACAGCAATCATTAGGAAAGACCAAAAAAATACTTCAACGTATTATGGAAAGCTTTAAAGCTATTGGAGCTTTTAGGAGTATAAAAGTGGTGATCAATGTAGATCCTATTTAAAAATCAGACTGGCTTTTTTAGAATGTCATCCTGAACTTGTTTCAGGGTCTATTGAGGTAATAAATTAAAACCTAAAAATAGTTCAGGTTTATGATAGTATAATAGAATGTAAGTAATTAGAATTTACTGAATAGCACTTAAAGCTTCAACCAGATTAGTTTTCTTATGGCGACTAAGTGGTAATTTTTGCTTATCGATCTCAATGTTCTTAGAGTTGTATCGCTCAATCTTATCTAGGTTTACAATATAGGATTTATGCGTTCTAAGAAACTTATCATTGGGTAATTGCTCTTCAAAAGACTTCATAGTGGCAAGGACTACAAAGTTTTCTTTTTCAGTTACAAATTTCACATAATCACCTAAGGCCTGGATATACTTTAATTTATTTAGAAAGACCTTTCTATTCTTTAGGTTACTTTTTACAAAAATATAGTCTTCATCTTCCGGAGCCGCGGCAATTTGATGTTTTAGTTTATAGAGGTTTATGGCTTTATTTACTGCGTTATTAAAGCGCTCTTTAGTTACCGGCTTATGAATATAATCTACCGCATCATAATCAAAAGCTTTAAACGCATATTGAGTTTTCCCGGTTACAAAGATAATTTGTGGTTTATTTGGAAGATCGTCTAAAAGTTCAAAACCTGTTAGAACAGGCATTTCTATATCCAGAAATATTAAATCGATCTCATTATCGAGGAGGCCATTTTTAGTTTCAATAGCATTATTATACTCTGCAACAAGCTTTAGGTTCGCATGGTCTCTAATTAACTTGACGATAGATAATCGTTGTAAGCTAGAATCGTCAACAACAATACATTTGAGTAAAATTTCTTCCACGGTAGTTAGGTTAAGTAATAACAATATTAAACATAAAATATCATAATTACAAGATAAACTTTACATTCGTCGGATTAATTTGAACTTTATCCTCCACTAAATAATTGAGTTTTATACATTTTTTTACTAATGTCGAAATTTTTGATCTGCAGCGAAAAATACTTAATTATTAAGTATAAAAGTTCCTTCACTTTTATGCTTTGAAAATAGAAATAATTGAGCTACTTTTGCACTCAATTTAATTTAAAGTAAATTTTTATGAACACTTATGAAACTGTTTTCATCTTGAATCCCGTTTTATCTGATGAACAGATAAAGGAGACAGTTCAGAAATACGAAGAATTTCTTGTTTCTAAAGGGGCCGAGATGGTATCGAAAGAAGATTGGGGGCTTAGAAAATTAGCCTACCCAGTTCAACACAAAAAGAGCGGGTTTTACCACCTGTTTGAATTCAAAGCTCCAGGAGAGGCTATAGAGCCGTTGGAACTTGCTTTTAGAAGAGACGAGCGCATGATGCGTTACCTAACTGTGAAGTTAGATAAACACGCGATCGAATGGGCCGAGAAGAGAAGAAATAGAAGACAACAAGAAAAAGCGTAAGTATGGCTACATCTATTGAACAACAAGCAAAAGGAAAAAAAGACGGAGAGATCAGGTATCTTACTCCTCTTAATATAGAGACCAGCAAAACCAAAAAGTATTGCCGTTTTAAAAGGTCTGGAATTAAGTATGTAGATTACAAAGATCCAGATTGGTTAATGAGTTTCGTAAACGAACAGGGAAAATTATTGCCTCGCCGTCTAACCGGAACTTCTTTAAAGTACCAAAGAAAAGTGGCTGTTGCTGTAAAAAGAGCGCGTCACCTTGCGTTAATGCCATATGTTGGTGATTTACTAAAATAAAAAGAGGCAATTATGGAATTGATACTTAGACAAGACGTAGATAATTTAGGTTTTAAAGATGATGTTGTAAACGTAAAAAATGGTTATGGCAGAAACTATCTTATTCCTCAGGGATATGCACATCTTGCAACTCCTTCGGCTAAAAAAGTTTTAGCTGAAACCCTGAAGCAAAGAGCCTATAAAGAACAAAAACATATCGATGAAGCTAAGAAGCAGGCAGAAAAACTTAATAACGTAGAGATTAAGTTAACTGCTAAAGCTGGTGCTGGAGACAAATTATTTGGATCTATCACTAATGGTGATTTAGCTGAAGCTTTCGCAAAAGAAGGAATCCAAATCGAAAAGAAATTTATTAGCATCGCAGGTGGTAACATCAAAAGATTAGGACAGTACGAAGCAACTTTACGTTTTCACCGTGAAGTAGTGACTACTTACAACTTTGATGTAGTATCTGAAGCTTAATATAATTTATTATAAAGTTAAAAGCCCGCTCCAGTAGTGGGCTTTTCTTATTTTAGTGAGACCCTGATTTATAAATAGCGAAGCTATGCAATAAATTAGTAGGTCAAACTAATCCCGACGCAATTCGGGAACTCTTTTAATTTTTATTGAAAATGAAATATTCCAGATTAACCAAAGAACAGTTTGAAGAAATGAAGCAGGAATTTATTAATTTCCTAGCTTCGCAATCTATTACTGCTGATGAATGGGAGAAAATAAAAAAAGAGCAACCAAAAGCGGCAGAGCAGGAGCTTGATGTTTTTAGTGATCTTATTTGGGAAGGCGTTCTAAATAAAGTGGAATACCTGGAACATTTTTCTGCCAATCAAATTTACCTTTTTCATATTACCGAAGTCACAATCCATCTTATTGCTATCAAAATTGAACATGAAGGCGTAGATCTAACCACAAGAAAAGGTTACAGCTGGCTACAAACTAATTTGCTAGACGAATCTGTAAATATTTATACCTCTTCTAAAGCCCTAAGTGAAGATAGAAATAAAGATATTTTTGCGCTTATAAAGCAAGGTGCAAATATTACTAAAGGAGAGCTTTATCGCTATTTCGATAATATGGTTGAAAGTAAATAAGATTATAATAGGTCTCTGGGAATTAGCTGAATTAATTTCCAGATCAATATCTATTCTAGTTCTTTTTCCACTTCTGTTGTATATCTACACTTAACCTAAGCGCTAAAAAAGCATTTATTACAAATTATTGATTTTTAGGCTTCTGGAATACCTGGTAGAATAAATATTATGTAAAGCTTAGTTTAAGAAAAGGAAGAAAATAGTAATATTTAGCTATCTATTTATGCCTTCAACGGAATTAAATTTAATTTCACTACTCACTACTCACTACTCACTACTCACTACTCACTACTCACTACTCACTACTCACTACTCACTACTCACTACTCATACCTAAGCGATTCTATAGGATCTTGTTTGGCTGCTTTGGCTGCAGGATAACTTCCGGCTAGAATAGCTACTAAAATAGTAATTGCGGTTGCCCAGAGAATAGCAACCCATGGTGTGGTGAAATCAAAATCGGCAGCGGCCGAAACGGCTATCCCAATTAATATTCCAAGAATAATTCCTAAAAGACCACCTAGTTGGCCAATAATAAGAGTTTCCATAAAGAATTGGGTAGCAATAGTTTTTCGTTTCGCTCCCAGGGCTTTTCGCACCCCAATTTCACGCGTTCTCTCGGTTACGCTTACTAGCATAATATTCATTAAAGCTATTGAGGAACCAAAAATAGTAATGATAGAAATAATCCACGCCGCATAATTTAGGTAACTGGTGATGGAGAAAATTCGGTTGATAAGATCGTCACTACGTTCCAGGCCAAAATTATTTTCTTCTATAGGATTGAGTTTTCTAATATTCCTAAAGGTTAAAATAGCCTCATCCTGCGCGCCTTCCAATAACTCTTTATCATCAACTTTCACGCTTACGTTGTAGTTAATTTGCGGCTGGGTAAACATAGAGCGTGCTACCTGAATTGGCATAAGAACCCGTAGATCCTGATTGTTTCCAAAAGTAGAGCCTTTAGATTCCAGGATTCCAATAACCCTAAATTTCCCGCCTCTAATACTAATAATCTTATCTATAGGGTCTGCACCTTTAAAAAGCCCTTCGGGTTTAGCGAAATCAGATCCCAATATGACTACGTTATTATTATTCTGAATATCAAAAATGTTGAATTCACGACCTTTTTCGACGTTAAGGCCAGAATTCTCAAGAAAATTTTCGTTAACACCCAGCACCCTTACTTCGGGATCGGTTTTTTCGTTGATATATTTCACTTCAGCTCCAGAAGTTCCTGTGAAAGAAACTGCAGTTTGCGCCTGCGGATATTGATAATTATCTTCAAATTTCTTTACTTCTCGATAACTGATAATAGGATTTATCTTTTCAACTTCACCGCCGCCCTGGCGTTGTGAATTGAATTCATAGCGTTGGATATTAAAGGTATTTGCACCCATAGAAGCAAAATCACTACTAATAGTGTTTTCTAAGGCGGTCACCGCACTCAAAATTCCAACCAGTGCAGTGATTCCAATAGCGATAATCAAAACGGTAAGTATGGTTCTAAGTAACTGACTTTTAATAGAATTAAAAGCAATGCTTATGTTTTCTCTAAATAACCCTAACATAAAAAGTTTTTTCAGTGCTATCTAGTTAGACATCAATCGTGCAAGAATGTTACTTAAAATCTGAAATTTGTTTGGGTTCATTTAAAATTTAAGATATTTGCAGCACTGTTTCAGTCGCTTTGTGGCGCTAATTTTAAACTAAAAATGGTATTTATACCCTAAAGATTTTATGGCACAAAAACCTTCTATCCCAAAAGGAACTCGTGATTTTAACCCGGCCGAAGTCGCTAAAAGAAATTTTATTTTCGACCAAATTAAAACTGAATTTAAAAAATTTGGTTTTCAACCTATCGAGACGCCAAGTTTTGAGAATTCTGATACCCTGATGGGTAAATACGGGGA
The DNA here is from genome assembly GCF_002900095.1 of Salegentibacter mishustinae. NCBI lineage: Bacteria > Pseudomonadati > Bacteroidota > Flavobacteriia > Flavobacteriales > Flavobacteriaceae > Salegentibacter > Salegentibacter mishustinae. The sequence goes on from NZ_LLKN01000002.1 coordinate 1,170,889, forward strand.
AGAAGGAGATCGATTGATTTTTAAAATTCTGAATTCAGGTGATTTTCTTAAAAAAGCAGATGACAAAGCTTACGAAGATAGGGATAGCTTAAAGATTACTTCTTCTATTAGTGAAAAGGCCTTGCGATACGATCTTACGGTACCTTTTGCCCGTTATGTAGTTCAGCATCAAAACGAAATAGATTTTCCGTTTAAACGCTACCAAATTCAACCGGTTTGGCGAGCTGATAGACCACAAAAAGGCCGTTTTAGAGAGTTTTTTCAGTGTGATGCAGATGTAGTTGGGAGTAAAAGCCTTTGGCAGGAAGTGGAATTCGTGCAGTTATATGATGCAGTTTTTTCGGCTTTAAAATTGGAAGGTGTTACTATTAAAATTAATAACCGAAAAGTACTTTCTGGTTTCGCCGAAGTAATTGGCGAAAAAGATAAACTTATTGATTTTACCGTCGCTTTAGATAAACTGGATAAGATAGGGGAAGAGGGAGTTAAAAAGGAAATGCTGCAAAAAGGAATTTCTGAAGATGCCATTGAGAAAATCCAGCCAATTTTTAGTTTAACCGGATCTTTTACTGAAAAAATTGCCGGGATTAAGGAAATTCTAGCTTCGTCTGAAACTGGAAAAGAAGGTATTGAAGAGCTGGAATTTATTGAAAAAGCTATTGCAGAAATGCCATTAAAAACAGCTAAGCTGGATCTTGACGTAACATTGGCTCGTGGACTTAATTATTATACAGGAGCTATTTTTGAAGTTTCGGCGCCAGAAAATGTAAAGATGGGATCAATAGGCGGCGGCGGTAGATATGACGACTTAACCGGGATTTTTGGTTTAAAAGATATGAGCGGCGTGGGAATTTCTTTCGGTTTAGATCGTATTTATTTGGTTTTAGAAGAACTCGATCTTTTTCCTAAAGCTGTTACTCAAAATACCAAAGCACTTTTTATTAATTTTGGTGATAAGGAAGCACTTTATGCGCTAAAAGCCGTGAACAAATTGAGAAGCGAAAGTGTTACTGCTGAACTATTTCCCGATGCAGCCAAAATGAAAAAGCAAATGAATTATGCTAACAAGCGCGAAATCCCATTTGTTATTCTTGCTGGAGAGGAAGAAATAGAAGCTGAAAAATTTACCCTGAAAAATATGAAAACCGGCGAACAGCAAAAAGTTGATTTCGCTGAATTGATAAAGGTTTTAGATTAAAAATTTTTAATCTTGGAAATATTTCATCTCAGCAAGGAATAATTCGATTTTAGAAGGATTATAACGTGGCAATCTTTTTCTGGATAAATTGGATGAGATTGCTTCAGCCGCCGAACAAAGCGGCTTTGCAATGACGGGTAGTTTGTTTTTCTACCATTGCAAAGTTTTAGCTGAAGCAACCTCTTGGTATTTTACCTATTCAGTTTCACTGGCCTTATTTAAAATTTCCATATCTTCTTTTGAAAGCGAAACTTCAATGGCCTCACTAAACGATTTAAGATGAGAAGATTTAGTGGCGCTGGCAATTGGCGCACTCACCCCGGGTCTTTTTATTAACCAGGCAAGAGCAACCCCAGCCTGAGAAATATTATGCTTTTCAGAAATTTGATCCAGACTTTTTAGAACTTTTTCGCCACGCTGATTCAAAAATTTCTCGGTAAACATCTTTCTATCTTTTCCTTCTAAATCTTCTTTTGTACGATATTTTCCGGTAAGGAATCCACTTGCGAGCGAGAAATAAGGAATTACGCCTAGATTATTTTCAGAACAAATTTTTTTAATTTTTCCTTCAAATTTGTCTCGCACCATTAAATTATATTCCGGTTGAAAAACTTCATAAGCCGGTAAATCTTTTTCAGCAGCCACAGTTATGGATTTTTGCAATCTTTCCGCAGAAAAATTTGAAGCTCCAATATGTTTTATTTCGCCACTGGTCATAAATTTTTGATACGCTTCCAATGCTTCTTCAACCGGAGTTTCTTCATCATCAAAATGTGTGAAATAAAGATCTATATAATCGGTTTGAAGTCTTAGCAATGAATCTTTTACCGTACCGGTAAGATAATCTCGAGAATTATCTTTTGGCCCTCCGGGCTGTAAACCAGAGCCACCTTTGGTAATTAGCGTAATCTTATCTCTTAGTTTACGCTCTTTCATCCATTTTCCAATAATTCTTTCTGAAGTTCCGTGTGATACGCCGTCTGCCCAGCGGGAATAAACATCGGCAGTATCTATCGTGGTGAAACCTCGTTCAAAAAGCTCGTCTAGCATCTTGAACGATTTTTTTTCATCTAATGTCCAGCCAAAAACATTGCCGCCAAAGATAATTGGTGCCGATTTTAAGCCTGACTTTCCTAATTTAACTGTTTTCATTTTTTAGCATTTTTACTAAAATTAATGATCACAATTAAGAAAGGCGAATTCTATTTAAGGTTTTGGACAGATCTAACGTTGCGAATAAAACAAAGAAATTGCGAGTAGTAAATAGAAATTTGGCGATTAGTAGCTCATTTATTCTTCGGTAGTACTACCTTTTCTCCTCCATATCACGAAAATAGCGGCTATCGCTCCAAGGCCTAAAACAATAGGGAAAATTTTTGGAGGAGCATCAAGGGTATTTTCCAGTTCAAAAGTAAAGGAGCCAATAAGAACAAAACTTCCTAATATAACGCCCAGGGTCATTAATATCTTTCCTACTATTTTCATGCGCTTTAATCTTCAAAATCTGATTTTCAAAGAGGTTTAGTATTCTTTTTTAACCAGATTATCTTGTTAGTATTCAGTTAAATAGGAATTTATAAGTTAAGTAATAAGAACTGGCGGAAGGTTAATTTAAGGTAAATTAATCGTTAAGTATTTATTCATTTAATGCCTAAAAAAGAAAAAAATATTATCAGGGGAATGAAGGACTATTAGGTTGATTTTGTAATAACTTTTGATTGTGAAAACCTAAAGTTTTTAGTTCAAATTTTCAGCAATCTCATCAATACCGGAAACTGTAATTTCTGGTTTTTTGGCTAAATGATAAAAACTTTTTCCTGGTCTTTCAATAAAACAGGTTTTAAGATTTGCTCTTTTTGCACCAAGAATATCCCAGGCGTGAGCCGCAACCATTAAAGCGTTTTTAGCTTTAGTTTCGTATTTACTTAGTATATATTGATAGCTGTTCGGGTGTGGTTTGTATTTTTCAATTTCTTCAACACTATGGATTCCATCAAAGAAAGAGTCTATTTCGGCAAATTCAAGTTGAGATTTTAATACATCTGGTTTACCGTTGCTAAAAGCGATAAGCTTATAGCCAGAGTTTTTTAATTGTTGCAGGCCGGGTTTCACATCAGGGTAGGGAGGAAGTTTAGTGATCTCAGAAAGTATATTCTTTATTTCTGAATTGGTAAAAGATTTATCAAATTTCCCCGCAATCATTTTAAAAGTCGCAGCAGCTATTTCAGTAAAATTCTTGTAGTTTCCCGTAGTAGTTTCAACCAAAGAGTAATGTAGTAATTTTGGAAACCATACTTCAAAGCCCATCTCATTTTCCAGGGCTGCATTTATTTCTTCCTTTAAAGGAAAGAGGTTTAAGAGGGTCTCATTTACATCGAAGATTATGATTTCCGACTTCATAAAGAATAGATTTTGAAGAGGAAAGATAGGTTTTCTTTAGATAATCGCATAAAAAATAATTTCTGAAAGAACGCATTTTAGTAGCGAGAACGAGAATTGAACTCGGGAAGGTCTGGATTATGGATTCCAAATTCTAACCAACCGAGCTAACTTGTGCAGCAAAAGCTTTCGGTTGGTTTAAGGTTGTATAGAGTAGATTTGTTTAAACTATAATCCATAATTTAGTGCTTATCTCTATTGACTGCTAATTTGTTAAGGTTTATAATTTTTTTCATCTTTTAAAATTAATAGCAATTTTTTTACTAAATTTAGTTGTATAAAATCTCCCCGAATCATTCCCTAATTTCTTTTACTGCCCCTAAAGTTTGTAATCAATTGGCCCAACCCCGTTTGTTGATTGATACATAGTACTAATTGTAATCCCCAACAAGTTTGTTATTAAGTTAATAATAGTCTTAAAGTAGTATAATTGAATTTTTAAAAGCTGGAATTAATTGTTCTATAACATATCTCTGCCCCTGGATAATGAACATCTAGTTTTGATTGAATTATTTACTGAAATCTAATTTTTGAAAAATTATATCGGGATGAAAAAAAATTATTTTTTAAGGGGATGGAATATTATTTTATTAGTAATAATATGCGCATTTATTTTCAGTACAAATTTATACGGACAAAGTTTCTCCCAGAGCAATTTGAATTTTAATGGTAAGGGATCAATCTCCAATGGTACTTCATTAATGTTTGGACCAGACGGGCGTCTATATGTAGCTGAATATACAGGAGCTATCAAAATTTTTACTATTCAACGCACATCAGGAACTGATTATAAAGTGCTTGAAAGTGAAGTTCTTTCAGATATAGCATCTATTCAGGATCACAACGATGACGGTAGTCTCTACAGTACAACATTAAGAGAAACCACGGGCCTTACCGTTGGCGGTACGGCCACCAACCCTGTGATTTATGTAGCGTCCAGTGATTTCAGAATCGGTGGAGGTGGCGGGGGTGGAAGCGGAGATACTAACCTGGATACTAATTCAGGTATAATTACCCGTTTCAGTTGGAATGGAAGTTCATGGGATGTAGTAGATATAGTTCGCGGCCTTCCCCGTTCAGAAGAAAACCATGCTACTAACGGGATGGAATTAGCCACTATAAATGGAGTGAACTACCTAATTGTAGCTCAGGGTGGACACACGAATGCCGGTGCACCTTCAATAAATTTTGCATATACCACAGAATATGCCTTATCAGCTGCGATATTATCGGTTAACCTGGATATGATAAACAGTTTACCCATCAAAATCGATAATGGCAGAAAATATTTATATGATCTTCCTACTCTTGATGATCCAACTCGTCCAAATAAAAATGGTATTACCAATCCTGATATTGCAGGATATGATGGAGTGGATATAAACGATCCATTTGGCGGTAACGATGGACTGAATCAGGCTAAAATTGTACCGGGAGGGCCGGTGCAAATTTTTTCTCCCGGGTTTAGGAATTGCTATGATTTGGTGTTGACAGAAGCTGGGGCTGTGTATGTTACAGAAAATGGTTCAAATGGAGGTTGGGGAGGATTCCCGGTCAATGAGGGAGGGGGGAATGCTACCAATGATTATGATCCGAACGAACCTGGTAGTACAGTTTCTTCAGGCGGAGAGAAAGTAAATAATTTGGATCATTTGCAATTAATTACTCCGAATATCCAAAATTATTCATTTGGTACTTTTTATGGCGGGCATCCAACTCCTGTTAGAGCGAATCCATTTGGAGCAGGTCTTTATACCAATCCTTCTAAAAATGGCACCACCGGCGCTATTTTTAGAACTAAAAAATACCATCCTACAAAGAATACCGGAGATTTTACTAATGATCCAACTATTGGACTTCCCGCCGATTGGCCACCTGTGGCTGTTGCGAACCCTGTGGAAGGAGACTGGAGAGGCCCTGGAATACCTAACCCTGATGGGCCGGTAGATGATATTATTACTACTTGGGGAACAAATACCAATGGGATAGATGAATATACAGCCAGCAATTTTAATGGTGCAATGAAAGGTAATCTTATAGCTGGAGTTAATACCGGGGTATTAAGAAGAGTGGAACTAAAACCAGACGGAAGCCTGAGCAAGCTAACTCCTTCTTTTGTATCGGGATTGGGCGGAGATGCTTTAGGGGTAACTTGTAACAACGATAACGACATATTTCCAGGAACGATTTGGGTAGTTACCTTAAACGGGAAACTTATAGTGCTAGAGCCCCAAGATTTTGGAGAATGTAAATTACCTGGAGATCCTGGTTATGATGCGAATGCCGACTATGATTTTGATGGTTATACCAACCAGGATGAAGAAGATAATGGCACAGATCCTTGTAATGGAGGTTCACAGCCAAACGATTTTGATAAGTCTAACGATGGCTCCAATATTTCTGACCTAAATGATTTGGATGATGATGCAGATGGAATACTGGATGAAAATGACCCATTTCAATTGGGGGATCCACAAGAATCAGGGAGTGATGCATTTTTACTTCCTGTAATCAATGAGCTTTTCTCGAGTAATACAGAATTAGGAGGTTATAAAGGCCTTGGTTTAACCGGGATAATGAATAATGGAATGCCTAATCCTAATTGGTTGAATTGGTTGGATAGGCGTGATGATCCAAATGACCCGAATGATAATGATATTCTTGGAGGAGCAATTGGGGCCATGACCATGCAGATGACTTCTGGAACCGCATTCGGTTCTAGTAATAGTCAGGAAAAAGGTTTTCAATACGGCGTTCAGGTTAATTCTAACTCAGGTATATTTACAGTAGAAGGTGGAATCGCTAATTTTAATGGTCCTGTACAACTATATGGTTCTAATTCTCCTTCTAATGGAGAACTCGGATTTTTTATAGGTGATGGAACTCAGAGTAATTATATAAAATTCGTTATTACACCCAATGGTCTAGTAGCTCTTCAAGAAGTAAACGATATTCCTCAGACGCCTATAAGCATAAATATTCCTGTTTTAGAGCGGCCAGATAGTAGTGTATCGTTTTATTTTGTGGTAAACCCCTCCAATGGTGAGGTAGTTTTTAAATATTCATTTGATGCCGGAGTTCAAGTGACAGCAGGAATTATTACCGCTAAGGGACCAATTTTACAGTCTTTACAAGATGCAAATAAGGATTTGGCTGTTGGGATGATAGGTACTTCGAATACTGTTGGAGTAGAGCTGGAAGGTACTTGGGACTTTCTAAATGTAATTTCCGATGGCCCTACCATCGCTTCAGAACTTTCAGATATAGAAAGAACAGTAGGGGTTGTAACAGAAAACATCAGTCTTTTATCTTATTTTGAGGATAACCAGGGTGTTGAGAATCTCACCTATAGCGTTTCTGGCAACACCAACACTGCTATTGGAGCTACAATATCCGGCAGCACACTCACTATTAGCTATCCTGATTCACCTGCGGTTTCAGCTATTACGATTCGTGCTACCGATGCTGATTCGAATTTTATAGAGCAGAGTTTTAGCGTAAGTGTAATTGAGGAACAGGTGGCAGATGAAGTCCTGTATCGTGTAAATGCCGGGGGACCGGCTATTACTGCGATCGATGGGAAGTTAGACTGGGAGCAGGATACCAAAGCTAATAAATCGTTATACTTAACTCAGGCAGGTATGAATAACACTTATGCAGGAGGAATGACGAGCTATAATAACGAGGTAGATCAAGCTACCACTCCGGTAAGTATTTACAATACCGAGCGTTATGATAGTGGTTCCGGGGCTCCTAATATGACTTATGCTTTTCCCGTGGATAAAGCAGGTATGTATGAGGTGCGTTTGTATATGGGGAATAGTTATTCAGGGACCTCTGCGGTAGGAAAACGAATATTTGATATCTCCATCGAAGGAGTAGTAAATCCTTCCCTGGATGATATAGATCTTTCGAGTAGGTTTGGTCATCAGGTTGGCGGTGTTATCATTAAAGAAGTTGAAGTCACCGATGGGCTTTTAGAGATATCTTTTATCCATGGAGCAATTGAAAACCCTTTAATCAATGGTATAGAGATCCTGGGAGTGGCCTCGGGAGTCCCCAGTACTCCAATTAATGTATCAGCAATTGAAGACCAGGTGAATTTCGAGGGAGATGCTTTAGATGGTAGTCTGGCAGTTTCTGCTAGTGGTGGTGACGGTAATCTAACCTATAGCATAAGCGGAGCTCCTTCAGGAGTAGTCATAGAACCTACCAATGGACAAATAAGTGGAACGATCAGTTCCGGTACAGCAGCAAACAGCCCTTATACCGTTACTGTAACAGTAGATGATAGCGATGCTGAAACCAGTGATGCGGTAGAGATTAGTTTTAACTGGGAGGTTAAATCTGGTATTCCTATTGAGGTTACAGCAATTGAAGACCAGGTGAATTTCGAGGGAGATGCTTTAGATGGTAGCCTGGCGGTTTCTGCTAGTGGCGGTGACGGTAATCTAACCTATAGCATAAGCGGAGCTCCTTCAGGAGTAGTCATAGAACCTACCAATGGACAAATAGGTGGAACGATCAATTCCGGTACAGCTGTAAACAGTCCTTATACCGTTACGGTAACAGTAGATGATAGCGACGCTGAAACCAGTGATGCGGTAGCGCTTAGTTTTAACTGGGAGATCAATTCTGGTAGTCCCACCATCGCTTCAGAACTTCCAGATATAGAAAGAACAGTAGGGGTTGTAGCAGAAAATATTAGTCTTTTATCTTATTTTGACGATAACCAGGGTATTGAGAATCTTACCTATAGCGTCTCAGGCAACACCAACACTGTCATTGGAGCTATAATATCCGGCAGCACACTCACTATTAGCTATCCTGATTCACCTGCGGTTTCAGCTATTACGATTCGTGCTACCGATGCTGATTCGAATTTTATAGAGCAGAGTTTTAACGTAAGTGTAATTGAGGAACAGGTGGCAGATGAAGTCCTGTATCGTGTAAATGCCGGGGGACCGGCTATTACTGCGATCGACGGAAAATTAAATTGGGAGCAGGATACCAAAGCTAATAAATCGATATACTTAACTCAGGCTGGAAACAATAACACTTATGCAGGAGGAATGACGAGCTATAATAACGAGGTAGATCAAGCTACCACGCCGGTAAGTATTTACAATACCGAGCGTTACGATAGCGGTTCCGGGGCTCCTAATATGACCTACGCTTTTCCCGTGGATAAAGCAGGTATGTATGAGGTGCGTTTGTATATGGGGAATAGTTATTCGGGAACCTCTGCTGTAGGAAAACGAATATTTGATATTTCGATCGAAGGAGTAGTAAATCCTTCCCTGGATGATATAGATCTTTCGAGTAGGTTTGGTCATCAGGTTGGCGGGATTATCATTAAAGAAGTTGAAGTCACCGATGGGCTTTTAGAGATATCTTTTATTCATGGAGCAATTGAAAATCCTTTGATCAATGGTATAGAGATCCTGGGAGTGGCCTCGGGAGTCCCCAGTACTCCAATTAATGTATCAGCAATTGAAGACCAGGTGAATTTCGAGGGAGATGCTTTAGATGGTAGTCTGGCAGTTTCTGCTAGTGGTGGTGACGGTAATCTAACCTATAGCATAAGCGGAGCTCCTTCAGGAGTAGTCATAGAACCTACCAATGGACAAATAAGTGGAACGATCAGTTCCGGTACAGCAGCAAACAGCCCTTATACCGTTACTGTAACAGTAGATGATAGCGATGCTGAAACCAGTGATGCGGTAGAGATTAGTTTTAACTGGGAGGTTAAATCTGGTATTCCTATTGAGGTTACAGCAATTGAAGACCAGGTGAATTTCGAGGGAGATGCTTTAGATGGTAGCCTGGCGGTTTCTGCTAGTGGCGGTGACGGTAATCTAACCTATAGCATAAGCGGAGCTCCTTCAGGAGTAGTCATAGAACCTACCAATGGACAAATAGGTGGAACGATCAATTCCGGTACAGCTGTAAACAGTCCTTATACCGTTACGGTAACAGTAGATGATAGCGACGCTGAAACCAGTGATGCGGTAGCGCTTAGTTTTAACTGGGAGATCAATTCTGGTAGTCCCACCATCGCTTCAGAACTTCCAGATATAGAAAGAACAGTAGGGGTTGTAGCAGAAAATATTAGTCTTTTATCTTATTTTGACGATAACCAGGGTATTGAGAATCTTACCTATAGCGTCTCAGGCAACACCAACACTGTCATTGGAGCTATAATATCCGGCAGCACACTCACTATTAGCTATCCTGATTCACCTGCGGTTTCAGCTATTACGATTCGTGCTACCGATGCTGATTCGAATTTTATAGAGCAGAGTTTTAACGTAAGTGTAATTGAGGAACAGGTGGCAGATGAAGTCCTGTATCGTGTAAATGCCGGGGGACCGGCTATTACTGCGATCGACGGAAAATTAAATTGGGAGCAGGATACCAAAGCTAATAAATCGATATACTTAACTCAGGCTGGAAACAATAACACTTATGCAGGAGGAATGACGAGCTATAATAACGAGGTAGATCAAGCTACCACGCCGGTAAGTATTTACAATACCGAGCGTTACGATAGCGGTTCCGGGGCTCCTAATATGACCTACGCTTTTCCCGTGGATAAAGCAGGTATGTATGAGGTGCGTTTGTATATGGGGAATAGTTATTCGGGAACCTCTGCTGTAGGAAAACGAATATTTGATATTTCGATCGAAGGAGTAGTAAATCCTTCCCTGGATGATATAGATCTTTCGAGTAGGTTTGGTCATCAGGTTGGCGGGATTATCATTAAAGAAGTTGAAGTCACCGATGGGCTTTTAGAGATATCTTTTATTCATGGAGCAATTGAAAATCCTTTGATCAATGGTATAGAGATCCTGGGAGTGGCCTCGGGAGTCCCCAGTACTCCAATTAAGGTATCAGCAATTGAAGACCAGGTGAATTTTGAGGGAGATGTTTTAGATGGTAGCCTGTTAGTTTCTGCTAGTGGTGGTGATGGTAATCTAACCTATAGCATAAGCGGAGCTCCTGCGGGAGTGACTATAGAACCTACCAATGGACAAATAGGTGGAACGATCAGTTCCGGTACAGCTGTAAACAGTCCTTATACCGTTACGGTAACAGTAGATGATGGCGATGCTGAAACCAATGATGCGGTAGCGCTTAGTTATAACTGGGAAATTTCAGAAACCGCTGAAAAATGGATTCTTAAAAATGAAAGTGAAAACTATACAGCGAGACATGAATGCTCCTTTGTTCAAGCCGGAGATAAATTCTATTTACTCGGAGGTCGTGAGAATGCTAAGACAGTAGATATTTATGATTATAGTTCTAATACCTGGACATCTCTAAACGGTTCTTTACCATTTGAATTTAATCATTTTCAGGCAGTTGAATATCAGGGATTAATATGGGTAATTGGCGCTTTTGGTGATAATGGATTTCCTACAGAAGTTCCAGAAAAATTTATTTGGATTTTTAATCCAGCAACAAAAGAGTGGATTAAAGGTACGGAAATTCCCTCAGAAAGACAGCGTGGCTCTGCAGGATTAGTAGTATATAATGATAAATTTTATATCGTTGGAGGTAATAGCGATGGACACAATGGTGGTGCGGTTGCCTGGTTTGATGAATTTGATCCTGCTACCGGAACCTGGACCCCTTTAGTTAATGCTCCAAGAGCCAGAGATCATTTTCACGCCGCTGTAGTTGGCGATAATTTATATGCTATTGGCGGAAGATTATCAGGCGGTAATGGTGGTACTTTTAAACCAGTCATACCTGAAGTTGATGTTTATGATTTTAGCACAGCTACCTGGAGTACACTTCCATCTAATAAAAATCTACCTACACCGAGAGCAGCGGCTTCTGTGGTAAATTATGATGAAAAAGTTTTGGTGATTGGTGGAGAGGTCGACAATGAAATAGTATATGGGGAGAATATAAGCGGAGCCCTTAAAATCACTGAAGAATATGATCCAATAACTGGAAGTTGGGAAAGAATGGAAGATTTGAATTACGAAAGACATGGAACACAAGCAATAGTTTCAGGTATGGGAGTTTTTACTTTGTCAGGATCGCCTAAACTTGGAGGAGGTAATCAGAAAAATATGGAATATTTAGGAGTAGATGAGCCCATAGGGATCTTAAGTATTGAAAGTTCGCTAACTGTTCCGTCTTCAGTGCAAGTCCCAAATGACTCTGGTTCGCAGGTTTCTATTTCGGTAACTGGTGGTAATATCGGTAAGATTATTACTTCGATGGAGATTACAGGACCAAACAAAGAAAATTTTGTAATTACTTCTGGAAACTTAATCCACGGATTATTGAAACCAAATAGTAATCACAATGTTCATTTAAATTTCCTCGGAGATACCGCAAATGAAACTGCAAATCTGGTTATTTACTATGATTCTGGTGCAATCGAAACAGTTGCTCTTCAAGGTAATTTAACTAGCACTTTAAAAAGTTCTATATCTTCTGTAGCAATGTATCCTAATCCAGCAGCTTACGAGGTAACTATTCAAATTTCAAATCCAGAAGTAATTGTAGAAGAAATATATGTCTACAATTATAGTGGGATACTTTCTAGAACATATACTTTCCCTGAGAATGAAGAGTCTGGTATTTATAATTTTGATGTAGCTACGCTCCCTTCTGGAGTGTATATAGTGAAGTTAAAAACAAACCAGAGTAAATACATAAATTTGAACTTGATTGTTAAAAGATAATTGTTACTAATAAAAAAATCCCTTCTGAAAAGAAGGGATTTTTTAGTAGCGAGACCGAGATTTGAACTCGGGACCTCCGGGTTATGAACATCGACAAGTAGTTATTCCAAATAGATTAAAAACCGTTAAAATATATGATTATCAGTTAAATACGTAATTTTTGCAATCAATTGAATTCTGTTAAAATCAAGTGATTTTGTACTTATTCTGTACTTATTCTGTACTAGTTTTTAAACTAATTATTTATCTTTATAAAGTTCTAAATTAAATAGTTATGGCTAGTATAAAAATAGTTTTAAGGAAGAATATGATTCGAAAAGATGGAAGAATTCCTCTAGCACTGAGAATTAGTGAGAATTATAAAACTAATTACAAGTGGCTTGGACAGTATGTTTTTGAAAAAGATTGGGATAAAAATGCTGGAATGGCTAAGAATAGTCATCCAAACTCGCAACAGCTCAACATTTTTTTAATGAAGAAAATGGTTGAGGCTAATAACCTATTTTTCCACTCTGAAGATCGTGTTACTCCAAAACAGATCAAGCAAAAATTAAAGGGAGCCAGGGGGCAAAAATCATTTTTTGAATTAGCGGCTGAACGTATAATGGAAAAATATGAGAGGGGAATATTCTCAGTTGCAAAAGGTGATTTATCTATACTGTATAATATTGAAGAATTTTTAAACTTTAAAAGGACTAAAAGGAAGTCAGCGATCATTGAGGATATAAAGGAACGCAGATTGAAACGTATCAGTAATGCTCGTCGTAATAAATATGTATGGATGGATGGGGTAGAGCATTTCAAAAAAAGTAAAGCTCTTTCTTTTAGAGATATCGATGAAGTATTCATTAATAAATACAAAACCTTTTGCTATTCTTATTTAGGACAAAAAACCAGAACTATTACTAATCAGCTTATTTTAATTAGAACCCTGTTTAATTTAGCAATTAAGCAAGGAATTATTGATCAAAAATATTATCCTTTTGCCGGAGATAAGGAAAAAATTAGAATTGGTTCTGGTAATAAAGTAGGACTTAGCGTAGAAGAGGTTGAGAAAATTGAACAGTTGAAATTGGAGGAAAATACTTCTATCTGGCATACGCACAACATATGGTTATTTTCTTTTTATTTCGCAGGAATTCGTATTTCCGATGTGGTTAAAATGAAGTGGTCTGATTTTAAGGACGATCGTCTTTATTATGTGATGAACAAAAATGAAAAAGCACTCAGCCTTAAAATTCCTTTGAAAGCGGAAAAAATTTTAAATTATTACAAAAAGGAGAAACACCTTAATAAAGGTTTTGTATTCCCCTTTTTAAGAAATACCAATCCTAAGGATGCTGAACAAATTTATATAAAAACAAAAAGTGCTACGAAGGTTTTTAATAAATGCTTAAAGCTAATTGCCACGGAATGTGGAATCGAAAAAAACTTATCTAATCACATTGCTAGGCATAGCTTTGGTAATATTGCTGGCGATCGAATTCATCCATTAATGTTACAAAAGCTCTATCGTCATAGTGATTTAAAAACTACCTTGAATTATCAAGCTAATTTTATGCACCGGGATGCTGATGAAGCACTTGATGAAGTTATTAATTTTTAAATTTATATGGATTAAAAGTCTGTAATAACATGATTTATGATGGTTAATCAACCGTTGATAAATATCTGACATTTGGTAATACCAAGTTTATAACCAGAAGGTCTCTCGAGTCCAAGTCCCTCTACTGGCATTGACAAGGTTTCAAGAAATTGAAATCTTTTTTTTTGGACTGGGTACAACATTTTTTGAAAGTCCGAATTCCCTGAAATTTAATATTAATTAAAATTATTCAGAATAAAACCTTATGATAACCGGGATAAATATGGTCGCCATAGCCCAGACTTGGTTATTTCGTTTTATCAAATATTGTGGTGAAGTGACTACAGAATGAACTTTATATTTTAATTGATATTATTAAGATTATTCTATTGTGCCTATCGCAGCTTTGAGACCTTTAGAGGGAAATCCCTATTAGTGAATCCCGCTGATACAGACCGTAAAGGAAAGGAGCAATACACCACAAATGACAGGATGGACACTCAGCTCATTAGTCGGAAACTTATAGACGGTCGTCTGGATAGTATTACTATACGTAATATAGAGCGCGAGGAATTGTGAAGTCTTTTCCGTCGTAGTATTGAACTGATTCTTATGAAATTGGGGTGATATTACAATATAAATAAATAGCTAAAATCAGAATAGTAAAAGTTTGTACCACAAAAAACGTAGGTGACCAATTAGGATCACATTTTTTAGCAGATGGACGGACTTATTTCACCAATCAGAGTGATGCTGATGGCGCTCTGGAACTGCCTTAAAAAATTAAATGATTATGAGATAATAAAAATTTAAATATATTTTTAAGAAATAAGATTATTGCTTTTCTTAGGATACTTTGTTGTCTTGTCCTATTTTAGTTGTTTTACTATTAAAGCTTTTATAAAAATAAAGTAATCCAATGGCGGTCAATATAATGATGCCGGCAATAATAAAGGGAAAATAAAACCCACCTGTAATAAGCCAAGTCCCTATAACCGGACCTAAAATTTGTCCCACACTATTTGCCGATGTTTGGATAGAAATATTGCTGCCCGCATTTTCTTTTGAAAGTTGGGAAACAGCTGAAAGTAGGTTTGGGGTCACCATAGCACCTCCTGCGGCGAATATGATGATTAATAAATAGACGGCAAATTCATTATTAAAAAATGGGAATGCAATCATTGAAATTCCTGAAATAAACAACCCGGCTGCAATTTGCTGCTTTGCCGTTAATAGTTTTTCCCCATAGGTTGCAAATACTGGCTGTAATACGGCCATTACCACTCCACAAAGCATAAAGCCAATGCCTATTTGATTACTAGAAAATAACAACTCATTTTTTCCGTAAATTGAAAAAACCGTTTCGAAGAGGGTAATTACGAATTGCATTACAAAAGAAAGCAGTAATAGGACAGTAAAGAACCTACTAAAGCTAAAGCTCAATTTTTGTGCTTCTGAAACAAACCGACTTATAGGTGTTGTGTTCCCAAGCCATTTTATGAGTATGCTCAATATAACAAAACCCAAAAGAGCAACCAGGAGAAAGGGGATTGAAAAGCGATCCAAATGTAATATTCCCAAGGAATACTTGAAATGTAGATTGGTTTGGGATAGAAGGCTACCTAAAACAGGGCCAAAAATAACCCCTGAACTTATCGCTACCCCAGACCAGGCCATAACCTTGGTCCTGTGCTTTATAGAAGTGATATCACTAAGATATGCATTACTAACGGGAATTACAGCTGATGTAAAAATACCTCCGAAGATTCTAGCTATATAGAGCATCGTCAATGATGTAGCAAGACCGGTAAGTAATTGCATAATTACAAAGCCGATTAGCCCAACAATGATAATGGGCTTACGTCCGTATTTATCGGATAGCCTGCCCCAGAGTACAACGAAAAGAAGCTGGAAGAGCGGATAAATACTGGTCAAAAAACCAATATGAAAGTTAATCGAATCAGTATCTAGGTTATCTCCTAAAGCTAATCTTTCGGTATAGTAGGGAAGGGTTGGCAATAAAATACCATAACCCAACATCACTACAAATAAACTCAACAGGATTAAAGATATCCTGTTGAGTTTTTCTTTTCTTTCCATCTATTTTTTACCGATTTTTCGCTTTAATAATTGCGCATTAATAGCTACTATAATCGTACTTAAACTCATAAATACCGCACCAACCGCAGGACCTAAAACAAAGCCTGAAGAATATAATACACCGGCTGCTAAAGGAATAGCCACGACATTATATCCTGTAGCCCACACAAGGTTCTGGATCATTTTATTGTAGGTAGCCTTGCCGAAAAGAATCAGGTTAGCAATATCTTGCGGATTGCTGTTTACCAAAATAATATCCGCGGTTTCAGCGGCCACGTCAGTACCTGAACCAACGGCAATACCAACATCAGCTTTTGCAAGTGCAGGCGCATCGTTTACACCATCGCCAGTCATAGCCACAAATTCTCCTTTGTTTTGTAACTTTTCTACAATTTCTACCTTTTGATGTGGCAGCACTTCAGCATAGTAACCATCCAAGCCAAGCTTATCACTTACAGCTTTGGCTGTTTTTTCGTTATCTCCTGTTGCCATCAAAACTTTAATGT
Organism: Salegentibacter mishustinae; assembly: GCF_002900095.1. Lineage (NCBI taxonomy): Bacteria > Pseudomonadati > Bacteroidota > Flavobacteriia > Flavobacteriales > Flavobacteriaceae > Salegentibacter > Salegentibacter mishustinae. The sequence goes on from NZ_LLKN01000002.1 coordinate 1,187,422, forward strand.
TATTCTTTTTAAAGACTTTTATGGCTTCGGCAGATTCTGGTCGTATTTCATCGGCAAGAGCAATGTAACCAGCTAATTTTCCATCAATCAAGACAAAAACAACTGTTTCAGCGGCATCACTGTATGCGTCTTCGGGAATAGTGATTTTTTCATCCCTTAAAAAACCAGGACTAACCACTTTTACTTGCTTACCTTCTACATTGGCCTCAACGCCTTTACCTGTAATTGCATTAAAGTTTTCAGGCTTTGGGATGGTCATATTATCTTCTTTGACTTTTTTAATAATACCTACGGCGATAGGATGTTCCGAACTTTGTTCCAATGCACTCGAAAGCCTTAAAATTTCTTCAGATGAATAAGTTTCGCTAACAGACTCAATTCGAGTAACGCCAAAATCGCCTTTGGTCAATGTTCCCGTTTTATCAAACAATAAAGCTGATATTTTTCGGGATTCTTCAAAAGCTGTCCTATTTCGAATTAATAACCCGTTTTGAGCTGAAACAGCAGTAGAAATAGCAACCACAAGTGGTATGGCAAGACCTAATGCGTGTGGACAAGCAATGACCATAACGGTAACCATTCTTTCTAAAGCATAGACAAATGGAAAGCCTAAAATCAGCCATACCGCTAATGTTCCAAAACCAATACCTAATGCGATATAGGTAAGCCATTTTGCAGCTCTATCCGAGAGGTTTTGCATTTTTGATTTGGTTTTTTGCGCTTCTTCGACCATTTTGATGACCTTGTTGAGATAGCTATCTTTTCCAGTATGCTCAACCTTTACTTTTAAGGTACTGTTACCATTTACCGAACCACCAATAACCTTATCGTTTTCATCTTTTTTTACAGGTTTGGATTCGCCTGTAAGCATAGATTCATTTAGGTAACTTGAACCGTCTACTATAATCCCATCAGCAGGAACTTTTTCACCTGGTTTAACCAAAATCACATCATCTTTTAACAAATCTTCCAACGGAATATCTTCTATGGTATCATCCTTTACCCTATGCGCTTCTGCGGGCATCATACTTACCAAAAGCTGTAAGGCCTTTGATGCTCCCAAGACGCTTTTCATCTCTATCCAATGTCCTACCAACATAATAGCGATAAGGGTAGCCAGTTCCCAGAAAAAATCAACTCCTTCTAAGCCGAACACGGTTGCCGAACTATAAACGTAAGCCACGGTAATGGCCATAGAAATAAGGGTCATCATCCCTGGCGCACCTTTTTTGATTTCAGACCAGAATCCTTTTAAAAATGGCCAACCACCATAGAAATATACGATTGTGGAAAGTGCAAAAAGGATATATGGATTTCCGGGAAGCAAAAACTCATATCCAAAAAAGTCCTGAATCATCGGCGAGAAGAACAGTATGGGAATAGTAAGTACAAGGGTTACCCAAAACCGTTTTCTAAAATCGGCAATCATCATTTTATGATGGTCGTGCCCGTGTTCTCCGTGCCCTGGATTGTGGCCAGAATGGTCTCCACCTTTGTGGTTCATTTTAGAATGGTCTTCTTTTTTGTGTTTCATCTTCGAATGGTCCATTTTAGAATGGTCCATTTCATCGTGATTGTGGTGTTCGTGATTTTCCATAATTTTTGTTTTTGTTGATTTTTATCGTAATTTTTTTCTCATAGCTTCCGAAATGTTTTCGGCATAGACGCCATAGGCATCTACTAAAAGACCTTTAAGCTCTTTTTTGGAAGATATTGCATATAAAATGCTGTTATCATCGGTACTGCTCATTCCTTCAAAGCGATATATTTTATCCACTTTAAAATCTTCTGGTCGAATCTCAATTTTCAGGGAAGCACATTCCAGACATTCAGGTTTTAAGTTGAAATCATAAGGGTATTCGTTTGTCTGCAAATCGTTAATAGCTTCTGAAAGGGTGTTATAATTTTTCATTTATTTTTATTTATAAGTCATTGTAAAATAACTGTTGTCTTCTTCGGTAAATTTTTGAAAGGTCAATAGACCTTGTGCATTTAATTTCTCGTTAACAGTATAATTGAGTTGCTTAATGCGAATTCCCAAGGCATAGGCCTTAATGTTAATTTTTGAATTAATATTATTTTCGCTATTATTAAATTTTCGGTCGTAAATTTTTATGGTACTTTTTGAGCCAAAAAAATTCAACAAGCCCGAATCAAAACTCATTTCCAATTCTATATCTTCAAGGTTGTCCAAATCGTAGAGCTCTTTAAATTTTTTAGAGGTGGTATTAATTTCGGTCTCCTTTGATTTTGGGTTTGAAAACGGAAAAGCCATTACCATTACACTTGCCTCATCAGGCTTACAGCGATAGGTTGTGGTGTATTTATCGGTCGATTTTTTGTCTTTATCAAACAATTCCGTAACTACCTCAATTTCATAGTATCCATTTTTCTTTATTGTTTCACTGGCTTTGAAAGTTTGTTTATTTAAAAAAGAACCATTTTCATCAAAGTTTTCCCGAATAACAACTCTGCCTGAAATCTGCCCAATGAGCATTTCAGTTTGTCCAGTCATTGTGATGCTGAATAAAGTGATTAGTACTATAAAGCCTTGTTTTCTCATATATGGTGCATTAATTTTTTTACCTCTTTTGCCATAATATCACTTAAATCTATTCCATTTGAAGAGTGTGGGATGGTATTACAAGTCACTATTTTTTCTACTCCGGAATCCAATAAATCTTGATAGGCGTTTCCTGAAAAAACGGCGTGAATGCCTACACAAATAGGTGGTTTCATTCCTGCTTTTTTAAGATGTTGTACGGTTTCAATCATTGTTCGGGCTGTGGAAATAATATCATCTACCAAAATGGGTGTAGCATCTTTATATATATCCACATCGGGAACAGAGACTTCTACATCACGGTCACCGTGACGCACCTTTTGTAATACCGTAAATGGTGCTCCTGCATTTTTGGCGACTTCTGATACCCATTGTTCACTTTCAGAATCAGGTCCGATAAGTACCGGGTTTTCAATGTTTTCTTTTATCCATTCTGAAATGGCATCGGCAGCGTGAATCACTTTATTTGGAATTTGATATACTTCTCCCAACGAACTAATTCTGTGCAAGTGAGGGTCAACCGTGGTAATGCTATCGGCAAAACCTGATATCAATTTTCCGAAGAAACCAGAAGTCACTCCTTCACCTTCATTAAATACTTTGTCCTGCCGCATATACGCCAAATAGGGTGCTACCAAACAGGTACACATTGCCCCCAATGATTTGGCTGTGTGACTTAAAAAATAAAGCGGCAACAGTTTTTCGTCCGGTTCGTGTAAGGTGCATACCAGTACCACACATTTATCTTTAACATCAGATAATATACGTGTGTACGATTCCCCATCAGGAAAATTACGCAAAGTGGCTTTGCCCACTTCAGCATCCATTTTTGTAGCCATAAGTTCTGTGAGTTCTTCATTTCCGGGAAGACTGAATAATATTGTTTTCATAGTTTTTTAAATTATAGTTATGATGTCGTTATGGTTGTTTTCATATTCCAAGGCATAATTAAGTTCACCTTTGGATTCAGCATATATGGTATAAAGCAGTTGGTTCTCTTCGATTTGTTCTCCCAAATGCACATTTAGAAGAATCCCTGCCGATTTAGATTGTGGTGCTCCAGAAAGCTTGGCCAGTTTTGCAATTTTACGGTTATCAATTCGTTGCAAAACGCCTGACTTTTCAGCTTTAATTTCAATTTTATAAGGTGCTAAAACTGGTTTTGAAAATTGACCTTGCGCCTTACAAATGGCTACGAATTTTTCATATGCTTTTCCAGATTTGAGAATTTTATGTGCGGTTTCCTGTCCCTTTCCTTTTTCTACTTTTCCAGAAAGTTCTAATAGTTCAGTAGCTAAAAGCAATGCTCTTTCTGTTAAGTCTTTAGGTGCATCTTCCTCATTTTTCAAAACTTTTAATATATCTATGGCTTCTAAAGTTGGACCGATACCTCTTCCAACAGGCTGCGTGCCATCCGTAACTACAACTTTTACATTCAACCCAACAGCAGTTCCAACGGTTTCCATATGATTTTTTAGTTTTTCTGCCATTTCGGTACTGCGAACCTTGGCGGTTTCTCCCACGGGAATATCAATGACCACGTGAGTAGAACCAGCTGCTGCCTTTTTAGAGAGTACTGAAGCGATGAGCTGACCTTCGCTATCAATATCCAAGGCTTTTTCAATTTTAATGAGCACATCATCGGCAGGACTTAACTGCGCTGTACCGCCCCAAACAAAACATCCGCCTTCTTTTTCTACTACGGTCTTTATTTCCTCGGAAGAGAGCGTAACATTGGTCAGTACTTCCATTGTATCTGCTGTGCCTGCTGGCGAAGTGATTGCCCGTGAGGATGTTTTTGGCATAGTAAGCCCATACGCGGCAACAATGGCAACTACCAATGGTGTTGTCCTATTGCCAGGCAATCCGCCAATACAATGTTTGTCGACCACGATATCCTTGTTCCAGTTCAGTTGCTTTCCGGAAGCAATCATTGCTTTCGTTAGGTCGGATATTTCATCAATATCCATTCGGTCGCCAGCACAGGCAGTAATAAATGCCGAAAGGTGGATGTTGGAATAATCGCCTTCCACGATATCGGTTATGATGTTGTTATAGGCCTTATAATCCAGTTTTTTGTTATAGATTTTTGCCCTGACGTGGCTTAAGGATTCAATAGGCTCTAAATGGGAAACATATAATGTATCGTTTGGGGAAACATTGAGTTTTTTCGCAGCAGCATCTGATAGTCCGATTTCATTAGGCAACAGAATATCAGAATTCAGGACATTAAGACTTGCTACGATTGATGTATTTGCATTGGATATTCTTATTCGGGTAAGTGCCTCAAACCCTTCTGAAATACAGACGTGGCAATCTTCGCGCATATACACTACATTTTCGTTTTGGGTATAGATTCCGAGATGTTTATATTTTAATATGTTTGAGTGTGTGTCCATATTTTATTGGTTGTTGTGATTTTTCGATTTATTCTATTTCTTCGATGGTGTATAATTGCGGAATTTCTGCATCCCACCCATAGGTTTCCTTGATGCCTTTTTGCAATGCTTCTGCACTCTCTTTTTCACCGTGTACAATGAAAATACGTTCGGGTTTGTTTTTTATCTTATCCATCCAGTCCATAAGTTCTGCGTGGTCTGCGTGTGCCGAAAGCCCTTCAATTTCTGCAACTTCCATATCAAAGGGCACCCATTTTCCATAGACTTTTAGTTCCTTATCGCCTTCCAATAATTTTCTGCCTCGCGTACCTTCAGCTTGATAACCCACAAAAAGCAAGGTGTTGTTGGGGTTTTGTGCCTGTGTTTCAAGGTAGTTTAGCATTCTTCCGCCTGTGAGCATTCCGCTTCCTGCAATCACGATTTTCGGTTTATTATCTGTTCGTAATTCCATTGTTTCCCGATAACTGCTTACGACCGTAAAGTGCGAGCACATTTCGTCACATTCGTTATCTTCCAACCTGTGCCAATCTCTTGTGCGATGAAACAATTCTAATACACTTGCTCCCATTGGGCTATCCATTATCATTTGTATTTTTGGTATTTTCTTCTCTTTCAATAATTTCCAAAAAATCAGCATCATCAATTGGGCACGTTCTACTGAAAAACTTGGAACAAATAGGCTGCCACCTCTGTTGATGGTGTCATTGACCAATTTTTCTATCTGTGGAAGTGCTTCTACTTCATCAGGATGAAATCTTCCTCCGTAGGTGGATTCAATAAATAATACATCTGCCTTTTTTGGCTTTAATGGCGGAAACAGTAATAAATCGTTTGTTCTGCCTATATCGCCAGAAAACACAAAACGTTTCCTGTGTACATCCAACTCAATGTAAGTTGCTCCCAGAATGTGTCCATTATATTGAAATCGAGCCCTTATGCCATCAAACAATGGAATCCATTGTGATTGCGGAATTCCTTTAAAATGAGGGATAGTTTTTTCTACATCATTTAAATCGTAAAGTGGTTCAGCAGGATTATGTTTGGAATAGCCTTCTTTATTGGCACGTTCTGCTTCTTGTTCCTGAATTTTTGCACTATCATTCAAAATGATTTTTGCAATGTCCAAGGTGGGATTGGTACCATAGATGGGCCCTTTGAAACCTTGCTTTACCAATCTCGGCAGATAACCTGTGTGGTCCATATGGCCGTGGGTGAGCAAAACAGCATCAATATCACCTACATTAACAGGTGGGTACTCCCAGTTTTTAAGGCGTAATTCCTTTAACCCTTGGAAGAGGCCACAGTCTATAAGTATCTTTCTATCTCCTGTATCCACCAAATATTTTGAGCCAGTCACGGTGCCTGCCGCTCCCAAAAAGTGGATGTTTATTTTTTTGTTTTTCATCGTTATAGTATTTATTTAGAGTCCACCACAGCAGGAAGGTGTATTTCCTTTATCTTGTTTTGATTTGCTCAATTCCACTATTTCTTTATATAGATTACGAGAATCCTCTTTAATAAAAAGAGCCAATTTCTTTACTGATTTAGGTTCAAAGTGAACCATTTCCAATAATATCTCAAGGGCTTCTTCAAGTAGTTTTGAGTCATCTTCCAATGCCTGGTAAAATGGTTCTAAATCTATGTTGCCCTGTTTTTGCAATTCTTCAGTTTTCATTTGTATTATTTTTAAAAATTAGTAATTATTCATTATTTGAATTAATGGGATCTACATAATTCTCTTGAATCTTCGAGTATCTTATTTTGCCTTAGCTTACTGATACCCATTTGTTCCAAAAAGTCTGGATTTTCGTGTAGCTCCTTGCAGAGTATGATGCCTTGATCCAATAATTTTGTTTTTTCAGCTTTGGTAAGTGTTGTTAAAGCGGTTAAGGGATGTAGCCCCGATTTATCTATTCTGTCCTTGAGACCATTTCCTCTTGGATAATCCCAACTGGTCATAAGCATTCCAACACATTTCCCGTACTGAATGGCATCGGTTGTGAAACGCGTATTGGTGTAAACCCCGCCTTTATGAAGTTTAGCCTCGTGACCTTTTTGGTGTTTCCATTGCTTTTCCACGTCCAAAAACCGTGAATGGATATATAATGGGATTTTTACATTGCAAAACCTGCCTTGGTCACTATGGTATTTACATTCAATCATATAATGTTTATTTCCTTTTTGCGCTATCACATCCACTTCGTGCTGAACGCAATTGCCTTGAACTATGACACCAACCTGTGTTGAAAATCCTTCGTGTGCCAATAGTTTGCCTACTAACTTTTCAAATGGAAAACCGGTTGGACCTAGTTCCATTAAAGCTTTTTTGAGCTTGTACTTTGAAGCACTTACTCTCGACTTACCTTTTAGCATTTTAAATGCCATTTGATAGATTTTTTTGGTTGTCATTCCTTCTTCAATCTGCTCTTGCACCTTCCGGGCTATATCCTGAATAATATCCTCATCTGCACGTGAGCGACGTAGGGAGTTGATGAGTTTGTTTATATCAAAAGCTTCGTACTCGCCGGAATTTTTTTTTATTAAGAGTGGTTTATTCATCGTTATACCTTAATAGTCATTACCGGCAGGTCAAATTTTTGTACAACGCCCTCTGCGACACTTTTGGAAAAAAGGCTTAGGAAACCGGTTTTTCCATGCGTACTCATCACGATAATATCCACCGGGTTGTGTTTTGTAAAATGACTGACCCCTTCGGTCACCGACGGGCCATTGTACACGTGGGTTTTTGCCTGTTCCAGTTCAGGGAAACCTTTTAAAAAATCTTTTATTGGGGCCCGACCATCGTTAATACTATTAAAGTCAGTCTCGGTATTGATACGGAGCAGGTTTAGCTTTGCATCCAGTTTTTGGACCAGTGGGATTACTTCCTTAAAAGCCCTGCTCACATCTTCTTGAAAATCGGAAACAAAAAGGATATTTTGCCAAGGAAAATTTGCTTCGGTTTCCTTGGCCACGATTACGGGTACGTCGGCATTTCTGACGATTTGGTCGGTATAGCTGCCCATAAGTTCTCCCAAAAAGCCTTTTTTTCCACTACTACCTGTCACGATAAAATCATGTTCAAAATGTCCCGAGTGGTGGAGGATGTTTTTCTGACCAGGGTTGTAATCTATAAAAGTCCTGCATTTTAGGCCTTTTTTCTCGGCAGTCCGTTCCAGTTCCCTTAATTCCGTTTTTGCCTCGCCTATTCTTCCCAAAACTTCGGGATATCTTTTTTCTTTGGTTTTATCCAGATCTACCCAGTCCATCGGGGTTTGGATCATATGCAGGAAGTGGATCTCTGCTTTAAAGGTCTGGGCAAGTTTTATTCCTAGTTGTGCAGCCTGCTGGCTGCTTTTGGAAAAATTTGTAGGTACGAGTATGTTTTTCATAATTTATTGTTTTTTAAATTTGTCTTTTATTGTGCAGTATAACCACCGTCGATTACCAATTCAGAACCTGTCATAAATTTAGATTCATCCGAAGCCAGATACACCACTCCATAACCTATATCATCTGGCTCTCCCATATGTCCAACAGGGTGCAAACTTTCCAATTGCTTTTTTCCTTCTTCTAAATTACCTTGGGCTTTAAGGAAATTTTCTACCATTGGTGTCCATATATAAGCTGGATGAATGGAATTGACACGGATGCCATAACCCTGTTTCGCGCAATGAAGTGCAGCAGACTTGGTAAATAAAGTTATACCACCCTTACTTGCGTTATATGCAGCTAAATTGGGGTCGCCAATAAGGCCTTCAATAGAAGAAAAGTTAATGATTGAACCACCTTCCCCGGTCTCTTTCATAGCCTTAATGCCGTATTGGGTGCCTAGGAAACTGCCATCCAAATTGATGCTTAAAAGTTTTTTCCAGTCTCCAAGCGTTATCTCTTCCACGTTTTTACCAACTGCTATTCCAGCAGCGTTAGCCAGAATATGGAGTTTTCCAAATGTTTTGAGCGCAGTATCGATTACCTTTTTCCATTGATTTTCTTTGGATACATCTTGTTTGATGAATATGGCTTTACCGCCATTATCTTTAATTTGTTGAACTACTACATTTCCGTTTTCTTCGTCCAAATCTGTTATCACTATTTTTGCTCCTTCACGTGCTAACAAAATAGCACTTGATTTTCCGAGGCCAGAGGCACCTCCCGTGACAATGGCTATTTTATTTTTTACTCGATCCATAATTAAGATTTAAGTGTTTATAAGAGCTTTCTTAGGTGTGGGTTTTCTTGCACCTATATCGAATTTTTAATTTTTATATTTTTCTTTCTTCCTTTATATTCCTGTTGTTCACACTGTTTTTCATCATTACAATCACACATAAATAACTTACCTTTTTTTAATTGAAAGGGTTCTGTACTTTTCGTTACCCAGTGATCCATAACCAATCGGGCAATAAAATAACAAATGGAAGATTCCGCTCCTTGATTAATATTGATGTGGTTCTTTTCCAGCCCGTCATAACAGGCCCCATTTACCGGGTTATACATAATTTGGTTAAGATGGTTGTTGCCCAGAAACCAACTAAAGGCAATTTGCAATTGTTCTTTGTACTTGCTTTTTTGTGTTACTTTAAAAAACAACTCCAGACTAAAAATGGTGTAGGCTACTTCTATGGGTTGTTCTCCAAAAAAAGTGCGTTGATTGCGTTTGTGAAACCATCCCTTATTAGAAATTACCTGGATTTCACCTTTCATAAAATATTGGGACAACAGGAAATCAAAAGTCACTTCTGCTATTTCTTTATATTTTTTGTTCCCTAAAATTAAATAGGCATACATCATAGCTTCCGGTAAGACACTATTGGCATAGGTGAGGTAATCTTCATACCACTTCCAGTCTTGGTCTGAAGTAAGCTCATAATATCGCATTAATTTATTCACTAATTTCTCCGTCAATATTTCAATACTGGTATTAGAAGTGGTGTGATAGTAGTAAAGTCCTTTTAAAGTAAAACTGATAGCCCTGGGCGAAGTAAAGTTGGCAACGTTTGGCAATGCTTTTTCGAGACACTTTTTAGCCTTTTCAGTAACAGCCTCAGGTAGCAATTGGTTGTTTGATACCACATATCCCAGGCTCCATAAGGCTCGGCCATTAGCATCTTCCAGATTAACTTCTTTGTTCTGTGCAGTTATTTTACCGTTAAAATCCACATAGTTTTGAAACCATCCATTTTCTTGTTGAACAAATTCCATAAACTCCAAATACCGGGTTACCAGCTTTAAGGTATCGGGATTGTTATATCTCTCATAGTACATTGTCATCGCAATCAATGCCCTGGCATTGTCATCTAAAGTATAGCCGGAACAAGGATCGGGTGTATCAAAGTGCGAGAATTGAAGCATTCCGAAATTGGTAGTGAGCTCTTCGATATGCGCGGCTTTTACAGGGGGAAGTTGATAACATAGATCTTTATCTTTATTGGTTATTTCCCAAAACACCCTGCCGTAGCCAATGGCCACATTTTGCCAGCTGGTGGCGCGCAGTTTAGAAAATGCGCTTTTGCCCATCTTTATCCTTTCCTCTTTATTTTCTATTAAATAGAGAATGGCTTTTTGGAATTGTGCGGGATCGTTGAAATCATTCAGCAGTATCCCGTTGGAATCATCTATCAATTCATTTGCGTGGGGAATAGGGGTGGAGACCACAGGACAGCCTGTACTCATTGCATATACAAAGGTCCCGCTTACCGCTTGATGTGGATCTTTGGAAGAAAATAAGTATATGTCCGAAAGGTTCAGGTATTCGAGCACTTTTTCAAGTGCTAGGTATTTATTGATAAACCTTACATGGTCTTTTAGATTCAATTTATCAATAATGGTAACCAATCTTTCCCGGTATTTTTCCCCTTCTCTTTTAAAAACCTCAGGGTGTGTTTTCCCTAAAACCAAAAACAATACATTAGGATGTTTTTGCACAATTTTGGGTAATGCATATAGCACGGTTTCAATACTTTTATTTTCGCTAAGAAGCCCGAAGGAAGATAAGATTATGTTTTGCGTAAAATCATATTTCTTCTTTAGCGTTCCTTTTTCTTTCCATAAAACAATGTGTGTACCGTGGGGAATCACTTCAATTTTTTTGGAAGCAATACCATATTCGTTCATTAATATTTTACGGGAATTATGGGTAAGAACAATTAATCTTTCAGAAAAATCGTTGATAGCCGCTACAATACTTTTTCTCCTGCTGTCCGCGTTGGGCAATACCGTGTGGAAAACCGTTACTATGGGTTTATTTACGGCCAGCATGAACGATAAAATATGCTCCCCATAGTCTCCTCCAAAAAGACCAAACTCGTGCTGAATGCATACCATCCCCACATCTGTACGTTCGTTTATGGCATCGGCGATTTTCCTGTAATCGGTTAGAGTGGGGCTGTGCAATGTATCTGTAACATCATCTTTATCCTTACATCTTTCCGGATCGTTTTCCAAAGCATATACTTCCACAGGCAGTGTACAGCCATAAATATTCTTCACGGCGTTGACAAGGTCTTGTGAAAATGTAGCAATACCACACTCCCTGGGAGGAAAGGAAGAAATGAGTATCATTTTTAGGGTTGTGTCCATAATTTTGATTTTTGTGCAATAGTTTCCTGTTACCTATTTTGTTACTTTAATTTCGTTATTACATTAATCGTTATCAGCTATCTACTATGGTGTGTTTTTCTGTGAAGGATGTTTTTTTAGCTCACCCAATAATTGTTTGAGGCTTAGTTTGGCCACAGCAATATGTTTATCTGCTGCCCCATAATAGATATAGAGATCATCATCAAACAATGAGGTTCCCGTAGGGAATACCACGTGGTTCACCACTCCTTCTAATTCCCATTTTTCTGAAGGGGAAAACAAGGGATAAGGCAACCTCCCGATTACTTTTGTAGGGTCTTCAATATCCAATAGCGCAGCTGCCGCGTGATACGTTTTTCCGATGTTGGTTTCACAAACCCCGTGGTATATTATCAGCCAACCATCTTCTGTTTCTATGGGTGCGCCTCCCGCACCCAGATAATTCACTTCAAAATCGAAGAACGGATCCATAAGGATATGATCGGTGAGGTTCCTTATATGATTTATCCAAAATTCTTTGGTAAGGTCTTCCCATTTTTCAAATTGTACTATTTGTATTCCCGGCCATATACGGTGGAGCATGACGAATTTCCCGTTGATTTTTTTTGGGAAGAGTACAATATCCTTGTCCCGTAAAAATCTATGTTTTTCATCTGCTAAACCTATGCTAGCAAAAAGGTTGTAATAGTGATAGTATTTTGGGTTTAACTTTTCCTGACTACAACATTCAAGATGGTATTTATATTCCTTGTAATTCAATTTTGGAGTAATAATCCCTTTTTTATCGAAATGTCTCATGTCTTTGGAGGTAGCCAAAGCACCCATGGCATTGAACCCGTCATAAGCTGTATAAGTTAAATAATAGGTATCTTCAATTTTAACAATACGAGCATCTTCCACACCATGTTTTTCATAATCAAAATCACGAGTTATTAACGGGCTTGATTTCCTTTCTATGAGATCTAAATGCTCATTGGTTTTGGCATATCCAATGGTAGAGTAATTGCCATCTTCCACCGCACGGTAAAAGATATGCACCTCTTCACCCTCTTGAAATATTCCAGGATTGAGCACGCCGTTATTTTCAAATTCCAATTTAGTGGGACTAAGTAGGATCCCTAATTTTTCTATGGGTACTTCTGTATTAATCTGAATTGTATGTTCCATGTCTCTGTATTATTTTGGGTCTTCCCTGTTGTATTTATCCTCCAGTCTAACAATATCGTTTTCATCAAAATTGCCAAAGGCTATTTCAAGGATGCTTACCGAAGAATCTGATGTTTTTATTTGATGTACGGTTTCTTTTGGAATAAAAAATTCGTCTCCTTTTTGGCCCACTGTTGTTTTGTCGCCTATTACGAAACTTCCCATTCCTTCCAGTACCCTCCAGAATTCTTCCCTGTTGTGGTGAAACTGGAGGCTTAGTTCTTCGTTTGGAATAACCGTGAGTATCTTTACGGTGCTTACCTCATTATGGGTAAAGCGTTCAAAGTTTCCCCAAGGCCTTTCTTCTTTATACTTTTTCATTTTTCTTGTTTTATGAGCTAAATAGTTTCAAAAGATCCTGTAGCTCATCATTTATTTTATGTTGTTTAACCACCTCTTCAAAAGGTGTTAAGTGCAATTGATTGTTTAAAATCCCTACCATTACGTTGTTTTTCCCTTGCAAAAGTGCATCTATTGCTGCCACTCCAAGCCTAATACCAAGCATTCTATCTAAAGCAGATGGGTTTCCACCTCGTTGCACGTGGCCAAGCTTCGTTATGCGTAAATCGACATTGGGATTGACTTCCTTTATTTTTGAAGAAACAAGTTCGGCACCAATTTCGTCACCTTCAGAAACTACGATTAGAAAAGCATCGTCGCTATCGTAATGTTTTACCTTATCCAAAAGGTTAATAAAGTCGGTATCGCTCTCTGGGATGAGTATGGCATCAGCGCCAACCATCAATCCTGAATGAATGCCGATATAGCCAGAATCTCTACCCATTACTTCCACGATAAATACCCGATTGTGAGATTCGGCAGTATCCCTTATTTTATCAATGCTTTCAATGGCTGTGTTAACTGCGGAATCGAAACCAAGGGTGTAATCCGTACCCGAAATATCGTTGTCAATAGTTCCGGGAATCCCTATGAATGGGATATCGCATATCTCTGAAAAAGCAAGTAATCCTTTAAATGTACCATCACCACCAATGGCAATTAAAGCGTCTATTTTGTTTACATTTAGAGTTTGCAAGGCTTTTTTTCGACCTTCCAGTTCGAGAAAACGTTTGCTTCGGGCTGTCTTAAGGATAGTGCCACCCTTTTGGGTCAGTTTTTGTAATTCGTGCGATTTTAATTGAACCAAGTCACCGTCTATCAATCCTTCATATCCTTTTCGAAAGCCGCTTACGTTTATACCATTTACTTCAGCCGTTTTTGTAATGGCGTACAAGGCTGCATTCATCCCTGGACTATCACCTCCAGAGGTAAATACACCTATATGTTTTATAGTACTATCCATAGTTATAAAGCTTCTTTTTTAAGAATTTCAATGTTTTTTATACCATACAACCTATTAAAAACCATACAAGCTGTAAGGTCACCCGTTACGTTTACAGCAGTCCTGAACATTCCCAACAATCTTTCTACACCAATAATAATGATGATGCCTTCGGCTGGGATACCAACACTTCCCAAAACAGAAGCGAGTATCACCACACCACCTCCGGGAATGGCAGGTGTGCCGATTGAAGCAGCAACGATAGTTACAATGACCACAATAATATTGAGTAAACTCATTTCCAGTCCATAGGCTTGGGCTATAAAAAGGGTTGTTATCGTTTGATAAAGTGCAGTACCATCCATATTGACGGTTGCGCCAATGGGAATGATAAAATTGCTAATGGTCTTGTCCACCTTTAATTTTTCTTCGGCTGTTTGAAGGGAAAGTGGCATCACGGCCGCAGAGCTTGTGGTTGAAAAGGCCAATAATTGAACGTCCCTTATTTTTTTTAAGAAATGCATAGGGTTTGCTTTTCCAAGAAGCACAATTAGCCCTAAATAGAAAATTACCAAAAGTAATAGACCGAGCAGGACGACGCCAACATAATAGGTGAGACCGGAAAGAGAACTTAAACCAACACTAGAGGTAAGCTGTGCCATAAGTCCGAAAACAGCAATAGGGACTAATAACATAGACCATTTTACCACCGTCATACAGACTTCCTGAATGGCACTTAGAAGCAGCTTTACTGGGCGCAGTAAATCATTTTCAAGAGATAGCACAGCTACACCAATAATGATTGTGAAAATGACAATACTTAACATTTCACCACTTACCATAGATGCCAATGGATTTTCAGGAAGCAGGTTTGAGATGGCATCAGGAATCGTTTCAACTCCGAAGGAAAGCTCGGGTTCATCAGTTGAAACTGCCGTAATTTCATTATGCTCTTTTAGTGCTTGTTGATGAAGAAAACGACCCGGTCTAAAAATTTGGGATAGTATCGTACCAATGCTAACCGAAACTATTGTTGTGCCCAAAAAATATAGTAAAACACCACCACCTAATTTTTTTAAACTGTCCTTATCATTACTTGCGATTCCTGTGATGATGGAAGCCACAATCAACGGAATCATAATCATTTGAACCAGTTTCAGAAATAGTACACCGGGCAATGCCAGCCAATTCCCCGCGATATCTGCTGTTTCTTTAGAAATCCATCCATTTTGTGGACTCAATAGCAGACCAAATCCAACACCTAAAAATAAGGCAATGATTACTTTAAGCCATAGACGGCTTTCTACCAGTTTAAGGAGGTAGTGGTTAAGTGATTTTAATGATTTTATCTCTGTATCAAACATTCTGTTGATTATGCTATACTAATTTTATCGTCCAAATAAACTTCCTGAACAGATTGTAATACTTTCACGCCTTCGCTAAAAGGCTTTTGAAATGCTTTTCTTCCCATTATCAGCCCAGAGCCACCAGCCCTTTTATTGATGACGGCAGTAGTTATAGCATCAACTAAATCGGACTTCCCTTTAGAACCACCGCCAGAATTTATCAGTCCTATTTTACCCATATAACAATTTGCTACCTGTAATCGACAAAGGTCAATGGGATGGTCTGTCGTCAACGTTTTATACATTTCATCATCATATTTTCCAAATCCTATTTCTTTAAACCCGAAATTATTGGTTGGTAATTTTTGTTTGATGATATCCGCTTGAATAGTTACGCCCAAATGATTGGCCTGCCCAGTAACATCGGCAGCCGCGTGGTAATCTTCTTTTTCGGTTTTAAAAGCTTCATTTCGTGTATAGCACCATAAAATGGTAGCCATACCAAGATTATGAGCTTCTTCAAAAGCCTCTGCTATTTCTTTGAGTTGTCTGTTACTTTCCGCTGAACCAAAATAAATCGTAGCTCCTACGGCAATTGCTCCCATATCCCAAGCGGTTTTTACCTTACCAAAGAGTGTTTGGTCATATTTGTTCGGGTAGGTAAGCAGTTCATTGTGGTTAATCTTAACGATAAAAGGGATTTTATGGGCATATTTTCGGGCATTCAAACCCAAAACCCCAAACGTGGAAGCCACCCCATTACAACCGGCCTCAAGGGCGAGTTTTATAATGTTCTCTGGGTCGAAATAATCTGGGTTTTTATAGAATGAAAAGGCCGCGCTATGCTCAATACCTTGGTCAACAGGAAGGATACTTAAATAACCAGTTCCTGCCAGATTTCCGTGATTGTATAATTGGGAAAGGCTACGAAGTACCTGTGAATTTCTGTTGCTATTGCCAAATACTTTTTCTAAACTATTTTTGCTTGGCACTTGCAATTCATCCTTTGTTATTTTTTCACAAACGTGTTCTAAATAGAAGTCTGCTTTTTCTCCTAAAAGTTCTACTATATTCTTGTCTGTTTTCATTTTGATAGTATTTAATGGATTCCTAAACTTTCATTTGTTTTGGCTATGGATTTTGTACCATCTGTTTCAATTCCAGTTAATGCCCTAATAGCATCGATTGTTTCCGGGATTACAATGGCTTGGTTATCGACTACATAGGCATAAAAAAGTTCATCTCCCTGTACTTTGAGCATATCTTCCCACAGCGCAACTTCATACATATCGCCCCAAGGTCTTCCCATATCCAAGAACATTTCCTTAATGGTATTGTTAGAAACCAGACCTTGGTCATATTGAATTAATTTAATACGACTTGAAGTTTTGAAAGCATTTAGCACTTCTTCCTTTGTCGCCTGCTTTTTCAATTTCACATTCCAGTAGTGCATATGGCTCAATGTTTCGGGTACTTTTACCGCTGCGGTGATGACATCCAGTTCTGGGTCAACACTTTTAGCATCTGGACCTTGATGGCTTGGGATATCTTTTTCGGGAACCATCGTATTCATAATACCACCTAAATGACTTTCCCAAGGGTCTGTAGCTCTTCTTAAAAGTGTACCTCTGGCATAATCCAATAAATCGGCTCTTTTTAAAGCGGTCAAGGTTCTTAAAATAGACGTAGTATTACAAGAAACTACTCTTGTCGCATTCAAGTTTAGAGCGGATTTGTAATTATTTTCTGCACTAAAGGAATGCCCTGTGGTTTCGTGTTTTTCGCCACCGTGCAAAATAAATTTTATATTCTGTTCTTTATAAATCGCTACATTTTGAGCAGCAATCTTTTTAGGCGTACAGTCCACTACAAGGTCTGATTTCTTTAAAAGTTCCTGCATATTGCCTTTAACAGAAATCCCTTCAGATTTCATATTATCAGCTGCATCTTGAGTTGCTGCGTATATGTTGTAATTCTTTCTTACGGCATTTTGAATACGCCAATCGCTGATGATATCACATACTCCCGAAAGCTTCATATCGTTTTGTAAGTTGATGGCATCTGCCACCCTTTTTCCAATGACTCCGTAACCTATAACTGCTACATTTTTCATATAAATTGTTTTTAATTAATTATGTTTTTTTGTTTTTGTCACTTGTATTCTTCATTCCCATCGGCATATTACCTTCATCGTCTGTATGTGAAATCATAAAAAGGCGTTCCGCCACAAGTATTAGAACAATCCCAATCGCTGCTACGATAAGCACCAAAGGATCGTTCAGATATTTTATATAAAGAAAAGCTGCCAATACCGCAATGTCCAATACGATGGCTATTAATGGGATGATAGGCTGAAAAACCACTTTGTTTTTAAGGTGACGGAACAGCCCCCAATGGATAGCGATATCCATAATAAGGTAAAAAATAGCCCCAATGGATGCTATCCTTGTCAAATCGAAAAGCACGGTCAGTAAAATGGCGAGGGAAGACGTGAATACTAGTGCTGGATTTTTTAAGCTACCAAGTTTGGTTAAAGAAGGCACCTGTTTCATATTGCTGAGCATTGCCAACAAGCGTGAAGAGGAAAAGATACTGGCAATGACCCCAGAAACCGTGGCAATAATGGCAATGCCAATGGTAATCCAGGAACCCCATTCCCCAAAAACAGGTTTTGCGGCGGCTGCAAGGGCATAATCTTTAGCTTCGATTATTTCAGGAATGCTTAAACCTCCCGCAACAGCTAATGCCAAGGCTACATATATCAGTGTGCAGATAAGTATGGAAAACACGATAGACCTACCAAGATTTTTATGCGGGTTTTTAATATCGGCTCCTTGGTTCGTGATAGTGGTAAAGCCTTTATAAGCAAGGATAGATAACGCCAAAGCGGCCACAAATCCGAAGCCTTGTGGTAATGTCTCAGTATTTTTGGGAATATAGTTTCCCGTAATATCGGCAAAACCTGAAATTGCAAGGCCGGCAATAGCTAAAATTGCTATTCCCACTACCTTTATAATAGCGGTAAATGTCGCGGTGGCACCAATAACCTTATTGCCCAGGATGTTCACTATATAAGCAACAACAATTAGCCCAACACCCAGGGTAGAGGCATAACCTGCATAGGACTCGGGAAATAGTCTCAACGTATATGCTCCAAAAGTGCCCGCCACCAGACTTTCGGAAACTACCATTGATACGTACATCAGCAAAGAATAAAACCCTGTTGTTGTTCCAGGTCCATAGGATTTGTTAAGGAATTTAACCACACCTCCAGACGATGGAAAAGCATTTGAAAACTTGACATAGGAATATGAGCTAAAACCCACCACAACAGCACCTGCAATAAATGCAATGGGAAATAGATCACCCACCAACTCTGCTATTTGCCCCATAAGGACAAATATGCCAGCACCAATCATTACGCCTGTACCAAGAGATATGGAACCTATTAGGGAAAGCTTATTATTTTTATCTGTGGTGTTTTTCATTTCAAAATTATTTTGTTCTGTTTTTAACCGAAGATTTCGGTTTAAAGTTTCTAATAATCAGGCGGTTGCTCTTTTCATAAGTGAAATAACTTACCGCCCAATTAAAACCAACCATCAATCTATTTCTAAATCCACTTATGGACATCAAGTGAACAACGGACCACAGCAACCAGGCGAAATAGCCTGCAAATTTAAATTTGCCCAAATCGGCAACTGCCTTGCGTTTACCTACGGTTGCTAAGGAACCTTTATCTTTATATTTGAAAGGTTTTATGGATTTGTTATTTATGATATTTAATATCGAATCGCCCAGGTATTTACCTTGTTGAATAGCGGTCTGTGCTACTTGTGGATGTCCTTTTGGGGTTTCTTTGGAAATGAGTGCTGCGATATCACCTATGGCAAAAATATTTTCGTAGCCTTCTACTTTTAAATTGGCATTGGTTTTAATACGGTTGCCTCTGACTACGTGTTTTCCATCAATACCATTTGGGAATTGTCCTTTTACGCCAGCCGTCCAGATAAGATTTTTAGCCAAAATGGTCTTACCACTTTTGGTAGTGACTTCGTTGCCGTCATAATTGCTTACAGCTTCATTTAATAATACCTTTACATTTAAATCCTCTAAATATTTGAGGGTTTTCGAAGATGCTTTATCAGACATTGTACTTAACAACTCATCAATGGCTTCTATTAAATAAATGTTCATAATGGAAGCAGGATACTCTGGGTAATCTTTGGGAAGGATGTATTTGCAAAACTCTGCCAAAGCTCCTGCCATTTCTACGCCTGCTGGACCACCACCTACAATTACAAAATTTGTCAGCGCGTCGCGTTCTTTATCATCACAAGTAATAGCTGCCTGTTCCAAATTTTGCAACATCATATGACGGATGTTGAGGGAATCGCGAATATCCTTCATCCCCAAACTATTTTCGGCCATAGAATCCATCCCAAAGAAATTGGTGGTCGTGCCAGTAGCCAACACTAAATAGTCATAAGAAACACTTCCCTTATTGGACAATATAGTATTTGAATCAGGTTGAATTTCCTCAACTTCAGCCAAACGAAAGAAAACATTTTTATAGCCATTGATTTGTTTTCTGAATGGAAATACAATACTGTCAGGCTCCAGGGCACTCGTTGCCACTTGATATAATAAAGGCTGAAACTGATGGAAGTTATTTTTATCGAGTAAAACCACTTGAACTTCTTTGTGTTTCAGTTTCTCAACCAATGCCAAACCTGCAAATCCTCCACCAACGATAACCACACGAGGTAATTTAGTATCGGGAAGACATATCTCATCTGTTATCTTACAGGTGGATTCCAACGTAATGCTATGTGTTTGCTTTTCTTTCATTTTTTATTTCTATCTCTTGCAATCAGTACTGAACATTTGGCATTTGTGGTTAAATATTGGGATACTGAGCCCAATACTAAGCGAGAAAAAGCACCGTGACCCTGAGAGCCTACTACAATTAAATCTGCACCCCAATTTTCTGCTTTTTCATAAATAGTACTTTTGGGCAGGCCACTAACAACACTTGTGGTTATGGTAAGTGCCTTGTTTTCGGCCTTGATTTTATCGAAAGCTTCTGAAACGATTTTGTTTCCCAATTTTTGAGCGTTACTTCTAATTTCTTCTATGTAATTTCCTATCCTGCCGCCCATAGTATGCAATCCCAGGCCGGTTGTTTTCGGAACTTCATAAACATTTATAATATGAATTTCACTATTTGAGGATAGGGTCATTTTTATAAGTTCGTGAATGGCTACTTTACTAAAATCTGAACCATCTATGGCCAATAGTATTTTCATTTTTTTCGTCTTTTTAATCTCTGATTTCGGGTTTAATTCCACTAATTCTGTCCGAATTAGATTTACATGTCAAGCCAAAGAATTTAGTAATCGAATCATTTTGGATATTTCATTTCCAACCTCTCTTATAAACTAGTTGTATTGCATAAGCTTAAGCTTTTTGGTTTTTAAATAATCCACTGTTTCTTTTACCGATAGTGGATACGTAGCATTTCCTGTGCGTACATAAAAAGTGGTGTTTCCTTCATCACTCACATAAACCGGTTCGTTGGAAGGTTCGATATCCACCACGCACACATCTTTCTCATCAATACTGTAGAACGAAATATGGTTGCTGAAACAAGCCTCGTGACCCAATTGTGTAGAGATAATCCTGAACACCGCACGTTCATACCCATCCATGTTTTTATGCTTTAGAGTTTTATAATCTTTTTCCAATCCCAGAACATTTCCGTCGTCATCAACACCAATTATAAGTTTTCCACCCTTGGCATTCATAAAGCCCACAATGGTTTTGGCAATGACCAACTCCAGTTCCCGATTGGTTGTTTTACGGTAATAATCATAGCGTATGGAAGATTTGAATTCCACCCGTTCATTTTCACCGGCCTGGATTAATTCTTCAATATCACGAACAAGCAGCCGCTGTTGTGTGCCAATAATTTCATTTTTCTTTTTCAGGTTTATCCAGAATAAACCTGAAACTATCCCCAAGAATCCTCCCAATAAAGTTAAGAGTCCGCCCATGCCCCGCATATTGAAACTGAAAGATTCCAAAAAACGTTCTTCTAAGACTTGCTGAAACAAGGGGAAAGAGAAGGGCGTATCACTGAACTCAAACCAGTAGATTACCATTGTAAAAGGGTGTACCAGGAAATAAAAAATACCTGCCCCAATAAATAAATGAGTCAAAATGATCTTAATATTTTTATAAGTATTACTGTTTATCATTTTTAGCGGTTTATGAATCTTTGATATAATTATGTTCTAAATTCAAGAGGGCCTTATCTAAACTTTCGATTAAACAATCCTATTTAATGCAAAATCATCTGTTTTTTATTTGGGCATTATAAAATGCCGCAATACACGCTCCAATCAACCAGCCTAAAATGAAGCTTTGCACAATACCAAAAAATGCTTCTAATAGTGGCACGTCCATTCTTATAATATTACTGGTGTCCAGACCGTGTAAAAGGCTGTTGAAAAATATAATCGTTCCTTCCTGTCCTGCTGTAGCCATCACGATCATACAGCCCAAATAAATTAAGGATACTGTTAGACCGAGGGCAAAACCGAATTTTTTTACATTTAATCGATACATAATTTATATGTTTTAAGATTGGTTATCTGATTTTAATAATTTTTTGGATTCTTCAAATTCCTCCTTTGAAATTTCGCCCTTGGCAAACCTGTTTTTTAGGATGTCCAATGGCTTTTCTTTTTTTGGTTTTTGGTATGGGATATCAGTTGGGATAAAGAAAATCCAAATGATAAACGCCATCCAAATAATCCACCATATCAGGTGCATACCTCCGAAACTTCCGTCGTGAAAAAACATAATTTTTGATTTTAAGTTACTTTTATAGTTTTTCAATTGTGTAACCCTCAAGGTTGCTGAGTTGTTTTTGTAATTCATCTACTGAAAGCGTTTCCTTCATAGTGATGATTGTAGCTCCTTTTGGTGCCAGAAAAATTTCTGCCTTTTCAATCTTTGGATGTTCTTCCAATGTCTTTTTGACCCTGCTAATGCAGCCGCCGCAACTAATACCATTAATTTGAAATTTTCGTTTCATAACATAAATTTTAGTGATGTTGTCCTTCTTTTTTTTTATCCTTCTTTTTTAAGTTCTCATTGGACAATCCGTGCGTATGGCTCCCGTGCCGCATGGGCATTAACAAGTGTACTGCGAACATTATTATAATAAATGCAAAAAGCCAGGTGCCACCACCAATTCCAATAGATGGTGCTAAAAAGATGAGTAAAAGCGGCAGTCCACAACCGAGGACCATCCATAACCAGTGATTTTTCATTGTTTTTTATTTTAATTAATGTTTATTCCTCGCCTTTTTAAGACCTGAACTGGCTTATGTTGTAATTGGGGGATTATCAACACAAGCCTTAGGGAGTTCGGGCTTTAGGGTTTTTAATATTATAATTAACACGAAAGCTATCTGTTTTTATGCTACTTCATCTGCATAACTTTCGTTGTTATTTATATAATTTCATCATAGAAATTTCGTTTCCATTTTTCTGTGTTTTTATAGTCGCTCATACTCATTCCCACAATCTCTTTAAACTGTCTTGATAAATGGTTAATGCTACTATAATCCAGCATATATGCCACATCTGAAAAAGAATATTGTTTTAATTGAATAAGTTCTTTTACTTTTTCAATTTTCAGTTTTATAAAGTATTTTTCAATGGTGGTGTTTTCATTTTTAGAAAACAGCCTGCTCAGTATTTTATAATCCCTGTTGAGCGTTGAAGACAAATGTTCTGAAGTATTTGTTTTCAAATGAAGTGGTAACTGAGTAAGCAGTTGGATTAGAATCATTTTTACTTTTTCAACCAGCATTTCCCCTTCACTTTGTACTATTTCAAAATCATTGGAATGAAGTACTTTGGTAACTTTATACGTAACCTCCGTGTTGGTGTTTTTTGAAGATTCAACCAATAGTTTACCTAATTCCAAAGAGAGTACGGTTATTCCCATCTCTTCCAGTTCTTGCGTTATTACTTTTAGACAACGGCTACATACCATATTCTTTATCCAGAATTCTTTCTGTAAATCCATAGTATTAATTATTTATTCTTAGAATGGTATTTATTCTAATAGATTATAAATTTCTGTTTTTCAAAAAGTTGAAAGTGTGGTATGCTCAGGATAGAGCGCACCAGTTGTTAGCCTTTGCGTAGTACAGGCCAACATATAAGGTAGGTTGTTTGAAAAAGAACCTACTTAGGATGAAATCAAATTAAATATACCTCGTGGAGTACTTGAAAATCTTTCGGTATGAGGGGTGGGTCATAATCCCTAAAAGGGATTATATTTTGTTCCAACCCTTCGAATAGATTTACGTAAGTGTAAAAAAATGTGTGTAGGAAAATCAGTTTATGATTTTCCATCTCAAATGAAGCTTTTTGAAAGTTATCGCCACTTTCTTTAACTATAGATTTATTAGCACAGCAACCTTTTTTTTCGAACGAACATTTTTTTGAAGGATTGGTCTGAGCCTTCACCGCATTATCACAAACCTGAGCTTTATTTAAAACCGCCATATCCACGAGTTTATCACAGCAGAAATGCATATTCACAGTAAAAGACGATGAAGCAAACATTACTGCAAGTACCAATGAAACAGCTATTATTTTATTAAAGCTTTGCATAATACGAATATAAAAAAAATTAACAAATGTTAACTAATTTTTAATAATGAATTTTTTAGGACTTATTTTTGCCGAACATACTGCAAAAAAGAAAATAAAAATATGATATTTATCATATTTTTAGAAGTTTGATTCTTTTATTTTTGTCGAAAATAGTATAGGAAGTAAAAGTTTAACATAACGAAAAGAATTATTAATGTTTTTATATTTCGTTGTTTTATATATATTTGCAATCTTATGAAATCGTTTTTCCATAAAATATTATCTGTAGCCTTGGCGAGTTTGGTATTTGTTACCACTATGTCGTTTACTGTAAATATGCATTATTGTGGAGATTCATTGGTTGATTTTGCTTTATTTCATAATGCTCAAACCTGTGGTATGGAAAATCAATCATCCCAAAAAAGTTGTGAAGCAGGTTTTTCGGAAAAATCTTGCTGTTCAGATGCACAAATAGTGAATGACGGTCAAGATGATTTAAAAACATCTTACACCAATTTAAGCTTTGAGCATCAAGCCTTTGTTGCTACTTTCTTTTATACTTATATTAATCTTTTTGATGGACTGGATAAGAACATTGTTCCATTTAGAGATTATACACCTCCTTATCTTGTAAGGAACGTACAAAAACTACACGAAACTTATTTAATTTGATTTTAAACAGTTTCCGATAATTATCGGAAAGATTTGCTCTATGGTTACTTCCATCTTGGGCTTACTTTGTTGTGTTTAATTTTCTGATATTATCAGAAAGTTATTCAATGTATAACTGTTTAATTATCAATAAAGATGCTAAATAAAGGCATAAAATTTCTTATAGAAAACAAACTAGTAGCAATTATCCTCCTAGTCCTTTTTGTAGGCTGGGGCGTGGTAAATGCCCCTTTTAATTGGGAAACCGGTTTAATTCCGCGCGATCCCGTGGCGGTAGATGCCATCCCCGATATTGGCGAGAATCAACAAATTGTCTTTACCAAATGGGAGGGGAAATCCCCCCAGGATATAGAAGACCAGATTACCTATCCCCTTACTACTTCGCTCCTGGGAATTCCCGGTGTGAAAACCATCCGGAGTTCCTCTATGTTTGGGTTTTCCAGTATTTATATCATTTTTGAAGAGGATATTGAGTTCTACTGGAGCCGTAGCCGGATTTTGGAAAAACTCAATTCCCTGCCGGCAAACCTGCTTCCCGAAGGTGTAAACCCTGCCCTGGGTCCCGATGCTACCGGGCTGGGCCAGGTTTTTTGGTACACCTTAGAAGGACGTGACAAAGATGGCAATGTTACCGGGGGCTGGGATTTGCACGAACTGCGAAGCATTCAGGATTATTATGTGAAATATGGACTTTCCGGTGCCAGCGGGGTTTCCGAAGTTGCATCCATAGGTGGCTATGTGCAGGAATATCAGGTAGATGTGGATCCCGAACTGATGCGTCAATACGATATTTCCCTGGCACAGGTGGTAAAGGCCGTAAAGGAAACCAACCGTGATATTGGTGCACAAACCTTGGAAATAAATCAGGCCGAATATTTGGTACGTGGGCTGGGCTACGTTCAGGAAATAGAAGATATTGAAAATGCCGTGGTAACTTCAGAAGAATTTACCAGTATCAAAATAAGCGACATTGCCAAAGTAAACCTGGGTCCGGAAACCCGCCGTGGTATCCTGGACAAAGAAGGTGCCGAGGTGGTTGGCGGAGTGGTTGTGGCTCGTTATGGCGCAAATCCGCTGGAAGTAATCAATAATGTAAAGGATAAAATAAATGAACTTAGCCCCGGCCTGCCCACCAAGGTGCTGGAAGATGGTCGCGAGTCGCAGGTAACTATTGTTCCATTTTACGATCGTACGCAACTGATTCAGGAAACCCTGGGCACGCTTAATGAAGCCCTTACATTGGAAATCCTGATTACGGTACTCGTAATTATCGTTATGGTTTTTAACCTACGGGCCTCCATCCTCATTTCCGGTTTATTGCCAGTAGCGGTTTTAATGGTCTTTATCTCGATGAAGTTCTTTAATGTCGATGCCAATATCGTGGCCCTTTCCGGTATTGCCATTGCTATTGGGACCATGGTGGATGTGGGCGTGATCTTATCTGAAAATATCATCCGGCATCTCGATCAGGACAAAGAACGGAAATATTTGACCACGAATGAAATCGTGTACAATGCCACTGCCGAGGTTTCCGGGGCAATTATGACGGCCGTGCTTACCACCATTATCAGTTTCCTTCCCGTCTTTACTATGGTGGGGGCAGAGGGGAAACTGTTCCGCCCACTGGCATTTACCAAGACCATGGCACTGGTGGCTTCCCTAGTGGTTGCGCTTTTCCTTATTCCGCCATTTGCCGCATCTTTCTTTAAGAAACGGACCCGGCGTACTTCCGCGGGCTGGGTAATACAGGGGATTCTGATAATTGCAGGGCTTACCGCTATTGTTTTTGGATATTTCATCGGTATTGTCCTAATTGCTTTTGGCGTAACCGGAATACTGCTTCTTAAAAAGAAAATTAGTTCCAAAAGATCAAATGTTATCAATATAGCTATTTCGGCTTTCGCCATAGTGCTACTTTTAGCCGAGTATTGGCGTCCGTTGGGTCTGGAAAAAAGTGTTTTCTGGAATTTTATTGTGGTAGGGATTATATCCTTTGGTTTGCTGGGTGTTTTTGCCCTGTTCCAAAAATTTTATACCCGCATCCTCAATTGGGCCTTGCGCAATAAGTTGTTGTTCTTGTCGGTGCCCACCGTTTTGGTTATTCTCGGTTTTATGATTATGCGCAACATTGGGCAGGAATTTATGCCCTCACTCAATGAAGGCTCCTTCTTGTTGATGCCCACTTCGCTGCCCCATGCAGGTGTAGAGGAGAACAAGCGGGTCTTGCAGCAGCTGGATATGGCCGTGGCCGCTATCCCGGAAATTGAGACGGTAGTGGGCAAGGCAGGTCGTACAGAGTCTGCCCTGGACCCTGCACCTATATCCATGTATGAAAATACAATCCAATACAAACCTGAATATATGCTGAATGAACACGGCGAACGCCAGCGCTACCAGGTAAATGAAGACGGTTTATTTATGTTAAAAAATGGCAAATTGGCAATAAACCCAAGTTTAGAGGTGGACGAAGATGCAGCTGGCAGTTATAATGACAGCGAAATCGTGGAATTCCACCGCGTAAAAAACAAACAGCTCATTCCAGATGATGACGGGGAATATTACCGTAACTGGCGCCCCGAAATAGAGTCGCCAGATGATATCTGGAACGAGATCACCGCCGCCACCAAGCTGCCGGGGGTAACCTCGGCGCCCAAGCTCCAGCCCATCGAGACACGGCTGGTAATGCTTCAAACGGGGATGCGCGCACCTATGGGAATCAAAGTGCAGGGGCAAAACCTTCGACAAATAGAAGATTTTGGACTCCAACTGGAAGACCTGTTAAAGCAAGTGGAAGGTGTAAAAGACGAAGCCGTTTTTGCCGACCGTATTGTTGGAAAACCTTACCTGCTTCTTGATATCAAGCGTGAACGTTTGGCTCGTTATGGTATTAGCATAGAAGAAGTTCAGCAACTTTTGGAGGTTGCTGTGGGAGGAAAACGCCTAAGTCAAACGGTGGAAGGACGCGAACGCTACGGTGTACGCGTGCGCTACCCAAGGGAATTGCGGGACAGCCCGGAAGATATGGGCAATATCTATGTTCCGGTTGAGGGCGGCTCGCCGGTGCCGTTAGATGAGTTGGTAGATATCCGTTACGAGCAGGGGCCGCAGATAATAAAGAGTGAAGATACCTTCCTTATTGGCTATGTGCTTTTCGATAAACTCGATGGTTTTGCCGAAGTGGATGTAGTAGAAAATGCCCAGGCCCTTATTCAGGATAAAATCAATAACGGGGAGCTTAGCGTGCCCAAAGGCCTCAGCTATAAATTCACGGGGACTTACGAAAACCAGATTCGCGCTGAAAAAACGCTGAGTGTTGTGGTGCCACTGGCACTGATGATCATCTTTTTGATCCTGTATTTCCAGTTCAAAAAGGTTTCGACCTCATTGATGATCTTTAGCGGCATCCTGGTGGCATTTTCCGGTGGGTTTATCCTCATTTGGCTCTATGGCCAGGGTTGGTTCCTGAATTTCGACTTTTTTGGCGAAAACCTTCGGCATATGTTTCAGATAAAAACCATAAACCTGAGTGTGGCGGTATGGGTAGGCTTTATCGCCCTCTTTGGCATTGCGACCGATGATGGCGTTGTAATGGGGACCTACCTTACTCAAACCTTTGATAGGAACGAACCCAAGGACCGGGAAGAAATCCGTAAATCAGTAGTGGAAGCAGGGTCCAAGCGTGTTCGCCCCGCCTTGATGACCACGGCTACAACAATCCTGGCACTCCTGCCCGTACTGACGTCTTCGGGGCGTGGCAGCGATATTATGATCCCTATGGCCATCCCCGCGGTTGGAGGTATGTCTATAGCACTAATCACATTGTTTGTAGTGCCGGTGTTGTTTAGTTGGAGAAAAGAGGCCGGTTTAAAAACCCTGGAGACGGCGAATAATGACAAGAGAATAGAAAATAGAAATTAGAAGAAAGCTTTTTACTATGAAATCAAAAGATATTTTAATAATAAAATTGAATAGAAGAAGCGGAATGCTGACGGTGCTTGTCTCTCTTTTCTTTTTTCTTACAGGAACAGCCCAGCAGCTACAGCCTTATCTTACCGAGGCTTTGGAAAACAACCCGGACATACAGGCCTTTGAACTGCGCTATGAGACGGCAAAAGAAAAGGTGGAAGAAGTGGGGGTGCTCCCGGAAACCCAGTTCAGCGTAGGCTATTTTGCCAGCGAACCGGAGACCCGAACAGGCCCGCAGCAGTACAAACTATCGGTACAGCAAATGATTCCGTGGTTTGGGACTATTACGGCAAGAGAGAATTATGCATCAAGCCTTGCCGATGCACAATATGTGGAAATCGCCACGGCCCAGAGGCAACTGCTGCTAAATGTGGCCGAAAATTATTACAGGCTTTATGCCATTAGGGCAAAGCAACGCGTATTGGAGGAAAATATAGACCTGCTGGAAGCCTATGAGCAGCTTGCACTTACTTCCCTTGAAGTGAACCAAGCTTCATCGGTAGATGTGCTTCGCCTGCAAATGCGGCAAAACCAGCTACGGGAACGTTTTGAAAACTTCGATGAAGAATTTAAAGCTGAACAAGCTACTTTCAATGCCTTGCTCAATACCAGGCCCGGTGCCGCGGTAGAAGTTTACGATTCTCTGGCGGTGCCACAGGAAGACCCGGTACAGTTGCCAGAAGTTCCACAGGTGCACCCGGAGTTGTTGCGTTTTGACAAGCTGTATGAATCGGTAGGGGAAGCAGAAAAAATGAACCGAAAGGAAGCCCTGCCCGATCTGGGATTTGGCCTGGATTACGTTGCGGTGGGGGAAGCCACTGCGATGCAAGCCCCGGATAGCGGAAAGGACATCCTGATGCCGATGGTCTCTATAACGGTTCCAATTTTCGGTAATAAATACAAATCGGTTACGCGGCAAAATGAACTGAAGCAACGTGAGCTAAATGCACAACGGGAGAACCGGCACAACGAATTGGTGTCGCGCCTGGAAGCCGCGGTGAGCAATAGGGCAGAGGCACGCATAAGCTACCGTACCCAGTTGCTCAACATCGAGCAAGCCAATGATGCCGAAGAAATCCTCAGGCGGAATTACGAAACCGGTACCATAGATTTCAATGATGTGCTGGACGTACAGGAGTTACAGCTAAATTTTGAGCTGAACCTGATAGAAGCGGTAAAAAACTATTACCAAGCCAGTGCGAACATTAATTATTTAAGTGAATAATTCAGAATAAATTAAAACAAAAACGATGAAGAAATATATCATTTACACCGGATTAGTGTTAGCAGGATTGCTCCTTGGCTATCTGTTCTTTGGTGGCAATTCGTCTGAAAAAAATGTCGAAACAGCCACTACAGAAGAACACAATCACGAGGAGGAAAACCAGCTGTGGACCTGCTCTATGCACCCGCAGATTATGCAGCCCGAACCGGGCGATTGCCCCATTTGCGGGATGGACCTTATCCCTGCCGAGAGTGGCGGCGGCGAGGTTGGGCCGCAACAAATAGAAATGTCTGAAACCGCCCTGGCTCTGGCCAATATCCACACCGTGGAGATCGGCGATAGCCTCTTAGGGGATCACGACCTGGTGCTCTCCGGGAAGATCGTGGAGAACGAAGAGGTGAAAAGTGTGCAGGCTTCTTATTTTGGCGGCAGGATAGAAAAACTTTATATAAATTACACCGGGGAGGAAGTACGCCGCGGGCAGGTGTTGGCCACTATTTATTCCCCAGAGCTGGTCTCTGCCCAGCAGGAATTGCTTACCGCTGTGGGGATGAAGGACTCTCAGTCCCGGTTATACGAATCTGTACGCCGAAAATTGAAATTATGGAAACTCAGCGACAAGCAAATTGAAGAAATTGAAGCTTCTGGGGAAGTTAAAGAATATTTCCCTATTTATGCTACGGTTTCAGGTACGGTGACCGAAAAACTGGTGGAAGAAGGTGATTATGTAGAGCAGGGCCAGTCCCTTTATGAGATTGCCAACCTTAGTATTGTATGGGCACAATTTGATGCTTATGAAAACCAGATTGCCCAGCTTGAAGAAGGGCAACAGATTAGCGTGACTGCCAATGCCTTGCCGGGAAAAGAATATGAAGTGCCCATTACTTTTATTGAACCACTGCTTAATACTGCCACCCGTACGGTAACTGTACGTGCAGTCCTGCCCAATAAGGAAGGTCGTCTAAAACCCGGAATGTTCGTGCGTGGAAAAGTGGCACCGGCCAAGAAAAAAAATGCAGATATTGAAGAACCCCAGCTTATTACAGTGCCAAAATCGGCCGTGATGTGGACCGGGGAACGTTCGCTGGTTTACGTACAACCCAATCCAGACAGGCCTGTCTTTGAAATGAGGGAAGTGAGCCTGGGTGCCGCAGCGGGTGGTAATTATGCGGTTACAGATGGCTTGAGTACCGGAGAGCGCATTGTGGTAAACGGTGCCTTTACCGTAGATGCTGCCGCACAACTCCAGGGCAAAAAGTCTATGATGAACAAGGACGGAGGCAAGACATCTACCGGTCACGAGGGCCACGCCGGTATGGACATGGCAGGTAGCGAGGGTAATGCCAATATGGAAACGGCAGGAACCGGCAACGTTGACCATACCGAAATGCAGGAACGCATCGTGGTACCTGAAGAGTTCACCAACCAGCTAAATGGCGTTTTTGATCAATATTTGAAGTTGAAAAACGCCCTGGTGGAAGATGAGGCCAAAACCGCCCAAGCAACTGCAAATAAAGTACTGGAAGCAATGAACAAGATAGATATGAGTCTTTTAGAGGATCGTGAAGCTCACGACCACTGGATGCTGATTTCAAAAGAAGTAATTGGTGCTGCGGAAAAAATAACGGAGAGTGAAGATATTTCTACTCAGCGGGATCATTTTAAACACCTGTCTGCCCATTTGAGCAAAGCGATGCAACTTTTTGGAGTGGGACAGACCGTTTATAAGCAATTTTGCCCTATGGCAGATGACAATGCGGGAGCCTACTGGCTCAGCCGTTCAGAAGAGATCAAAAACCCTTATTACGGTAGCGCAATGTTAACCTGCGGCGAAATCGTGGAAACTATAAACTAAAGCAGGGAAGAACAAATTTTTATAACCTTTAAAACCTATTAAGATGAAAAGAACAATGATGATGCTCCTTCTAACTTTGTTAAGCATGGGAGTTTATGCACAACACGACCACGACAATATGGCTGGTCATGGTGAAGAAATGCAAATGTCGCCTAAGTTCAAAGACAAAGATCTGGGCGCTGCTTATGAACATTACCTATTGGTAAAGGACGCTTTAGTGGCTTCAAATGATGCAAAGGCCGCCAAGCATTCGATGAAACTCGAGAAAACTTTGGCAAAAGTGGAAAATGCTGAGACGGCTCGCAAAGAAGCTTCGCAAATGGCCGGTGCCACTTCTCTGGAAGACCAACGTGACAATTTTAATGCTCTTAGCGATGCAATGTTGAAACTGGTTAAAAATGGGAAGCTTGCCAAAGGTGAAATTTACCTGGAATATTGCCCTATGGCAAACTCTAATAAAGGCGGCTATTGGCTTTCCAATGAAAAGGCGATCAAGAACCCATATATGGGCCAAAAAATGCTGAAATGTGGTAGTGTAAAAGAAACTATCAATTAATAAAGTCCTGCAAGGTATGGATAGACTCTTTTTTATAGGTCTATCCATTTTGCAGGCACAAAATTAGAATGAAATGAAAAATACATTCAAAGTTCTAACAGCGGTATTTCTTCTGGCCGTGGTTTTTGGTGCTTGTAACTCCTCTGGGGAGCAGCAAAAACAAAAAAAGCAAGACAAACTGGCTACAGAAATTAGTACAAGTACCGCCAATAAACAAACCTTTTCTTTAGATTTTCAGATAGGAGACAAGTTGCCTAATGACCTGGTATGTATGGTAAACGATGCCTATATGGCCAAACCGCAAATCCCGGTTCCGGTAAACGGGAAAACCTATTATGGTTGCTGCGAGATGTGCGTGGGCACCTTGAACAACGAAGAATCTGCAAGGATGGCCACCGATCCCCAAACAGGGGAAAGAGTGGATAAAACCGAAGCCTTTATTGTACTGCTTGACGCGAATGGCCGGGTTGGCTATTTTAATTCAGAAGCGAATTACACAGCTTACACAAAAAAGAGCTAAGCATAACAAAACTTATTTCAACTTAAATTTAGAAGATATGAATGAGATCAAAGCCTTTATCAGACCCGAAAGACTTAGTGAAGTGACCATGAATCTGCGGGAAGAAAACTTTTGTTGTTTTACCGTATTTCAAGGCGAGGGGGTTGGAGATTACACTGATTCCAAAACCGCTTCCCCCAGTTTGAATTTTCCATTTATGCACAGCAAAGTCATTAAAATGGAGATAGTGTGCGAAAAATGAGGATGTAGATAAAATTGTAAATATTATAAAAGTAAGTGCCCGTACTGGCAAAAGCGGGGACGGGCTCATCTATGTAAGCGACGTGGAACAGCGTATAAAAATAAGGACTGGGGAAAAGGAAAGCCGGTAAGTGCTTTTTTTGTTTCCGGTCGAACAACCAAGTAAAATACTAAGTTCCGGGCTGTGTTTTATGGCATCCGGAAAATTTAATTAATTGCAGTAACAGAAATATCAACCTTTTAAAAACAAGAAAAATGAAAACAGTAAAAGTAAGTTTGGGAGTGATGGCTATGGCATTTGCCGTAATAAGCACTTCTTGCAAGAACAACGAGAAAAACAGCAATACAACTATTGAAGACGCGGCGACCGAGCGCGCTGTCCCGATGGAAGAAAACAGGATGGAAAGCAGCAATGCTGCCCAAACCGATGCCAGCCTGACCACATACTTGGAGCTTAAAAATGCCTTGGTAAATGACGATCAGGAGGCCGCGGCCAAAGCCGGGGAAAAAATGGTGGGACAGTTAAAGACCTTTAAAACGGAAAACTACGAACAGAACGACCAACAAGAACTGCAAGATATCATAGAAGACGCCACTGAGCATGCCGAACACATTGCGGAAAGCCCCATAGGCCACCAGCGGGAGCATTTCGACATTTTGAGCAAGGACATGATAGACTTGGTGGCCATTACCGAAACCGACCAAAAGCTGTATCAGGCTTATTGCCCCATGTACAATAATAACAAAGGTGCGCAGTGGTTGAGTGCAACCAAAGAAATCAAAAACCCCTATTATGGAAGTAAAATGATGAACTGTGGAGAGGTGCAAAGAGAGATTAACTAAATGAAGACAATCAAAATCATTGTACTGGTTTTTTTTGTTGTGTTCGTGGGTATCCAGTTTGTGCCCACCAACCGCAACCAAAGTGAAGTGGTGCCAAAATCCGATTTTATGCTGGTGAACAATGTCCCGAAAGACGTACAGGATAAATTAAAGGTTTCCTGTTATGATTGCCATAGCAACAATACAGCATACCCTTGGTACAATAAAATACAACCAGCTGCCTGGTTTTTAGAGGATCATATAAAAGAAGGAAAAGATGAATTGAATTTTAATGAATGGGGTGAATATTCCGACCGAAGAAAAAACAGCAAACTCCGGTCAATCATCAGTCAGATTGAAGATGATGAAATGCCGCTGGATTCCTACACTTTTATCCATTGGGATGCTAAATTTTCAGAATTGGAGAAAAAGGAAATCATAAAATATATGACCCAGCTTAAAAATAGTTTATAGGGGATTTTTAAAATAAACAATATCATATCCCAAAAAAGGAAAGGAATTTTTTCATTGATTGGTTAGTTAATCTTTTTCTTTTGAGAGTATGATGTTAAAGTCCTGTGAGGGAAGGGTATTCTTAAATTTAATTAGTTTATAAAGCCTCTTCCCTTGACAGGCACAAAAACCAAAAAATGAAATATTGTTGGGCCGCTTGGTAAAATGAGCATGGTAGCTTAATTAAATACTTAGGGTATGATAAAAAAATAATTGAGTTATACATATAAGAGCCGTATATTAGCCCTTGTAAACATTGATTATGGATAAATTTAAAGGTAAAAATATCCTAGACTTTATGAAAGTCTTTCCGGATGATGGGTCATGTAGGGAATATTTGGCTAACTTGAAATGGCACGATGGATTTACTTGTCCAAAATGCGGTCATACTAAAGGATGCTTAAAAAAAGACCATAAGTATCATTGCTATGGTTGTGGAAAGGTAGAATCTTCAACGGCCGGAACACTTTTTCATAAGGTCAAGTTCGGGCTACGAAAAGCCTTTTGTATCGTTTTTGAGATGAGTACAACTAGCAAAAGCCTCTCCAGTATCCAAATGGGCGAACGTTATGGTATCCGCCAGGGCACAGCCTGGTATTTTATGCACAAAGTACGCTCGGCAATGGAAAGCAGCAAAAAACATCCTTTGAAAGGTTTGGTTCATGTCGATGAATTTATCATTGGCGGACAAGAAGAAAATGCTCCTGGCAGAAGCTACAACACCCGTAAAACCAAGGTTATAATAGCGGTGGAGCTTAATGAAGAACGCAAAGTTAAACGTGCCTACGCCAAGGTAATTGACGATTATTCCGCCAAGTCATTTACCCCATTGTTCGAACAGCATATATCTGAAGAAGCAAAGGTGGTTACCGACAAATGGCGAGGTTACAGCCCATTAAAGAAAAAGTATAATATCGAGCAGGTACCTAGTAATAAAGGAAAAAATTTCAAGGAACTTCATATTATAATCCACAAGATAAAGTCTTGGTTGAGGACAGTTCATGCGCCTATTTCAAAACAACATGTCAGAAGGTACCTGGATGAATATTCATACAGGTTGAATCGATCACAGTCAAAACAAACCATTTTTCACAATAATATAAAGAGAATGATACAAGGAAAACCACGGCTACATTCCCAAATTATTAATGGTAGCTAAATGTATAGCTCAATAAAAGAGATTTTCAGAAAACATTACCAAAAAATTATGATTATAGAAGTCTTTGTTAAAAATATGGTTTGCAATAGATGTATTAAGGTGGTAAGGAATGAGTTACTTGAAGCAGGTATAGATCTACAGGAGGTTGAGTTGGGTCGTGTAGTTTACCAAAGTAACCACCCTGATATGGATCATGCCAAGTTGCTTAAAGTACTTAGCGAAAACGGCTTTGAACTATTAGAGAGCGATGAAAAAATTTTAATCGAAAAGGTAAAACTTAGTCTAATACGGCTTTTGGAAAACCTTCCCCTGCAAAAATCAGGGACTTTATCCCGCTACTTATCCAAAGAAACCAAAATTGATTATTCGCGGTTGAGTCGGATTTTTTCCTATACCGAAAACATAACGGTAGAAAAGTATTTTATAAAGCTGAAAATTGAAAAAGTAAAAGAGCTCATTCAGTCCAAACAATATAATTTTACCCAGATTAGTCAGCTATTGGATTATACTAATGTAAATTATCTTTCCAGGCAATTTAAAGCAGAAACAGGGATGAATTTATCTCAATATAAAAAACTTAATAACAATTTTAGAAATTCTTTAGACCAAATTGTGTAAGTATCTATCATAATTGTAACAATATAAGTTGCCGATAAAAAGTAATTTAGAAAATTGTAACCAATCAAAAATATCAAATGAGAAAATTATCAAAAATTGGGATGTTATTTCTAGTGGTCTTGATCTTTGTTTCCTGTATGGATAAAGAAAAAGGCCAAAGTGTAGAAATTAATACTCCAGAGGAAGTAAAAAATGCTGAAAAGCAAACTGAAGATATTGCTGACCAGGATTTTATAGATGGTATGACTGGAAAAATCTGGCATAATTACCTGGAAATTAAAATGGCACTTACCAATGATGACTCCGGCCAGGCAAAGGATGCAGCGAAAAGTATGGCCGATTCTTTCTCAGAAGAGCGTGCAGAATTAAAATCTATCGCTGAGCAATTGGGAGACACTGATGATATTGGGGAGCAGAGAAGATTATTTTCAAAGTTTACAGAATTGGCTGGGCCTATGTTTGAGGAAGCCCTATCCGGTGGGACCATTTACAAGAAATTCTGTCCTATGGCTTTTAATAATGATGGTGCATACTGGTATGCTGATGTAGAGGAGATTAAAAATCCATATTTCGGTGATAAAATGCTGAATTGTGGTTCCGTAAAAAAAACTATAGAAAAGTAAAATTTCCCAATAAACCTTAAAAACCCAATTAGATGAATTCAGAAAATAACAATAACCACAAGTCTGGTGGAAGCAATTATGGTCGGTTTTTCCTAATGCTCGGCTTGTCTTTCGTAGCCATGTATATCACGATGTATCTTAATACTTATGAATATGATCATGTGTACTTTAGTTTAACCCGTTTCTATATGACCTGTCTGGGAATAGCGGCTATGGCAGTAATCATGTTATCTCTTATGCTGAAAATGTATAAAAGTAAGAAGAAGAATATCGCTATTTACATCGGTAGCCTGGTGTTATTTGTTTCAGCCTTAGGTTTGGTAAGGGCACAACGTCCCATTATTGGAGATGTCTTATATATGAAAGCGATGATCCCTCACCATTCCATTGCAATTTTAACCAGTAAACGGGCAGACCTTCAGGATCCTGAAACCAAGAAACTGGCCGAAGAAATTATTGAGGCCCAGAAAAGGGAAATCGCCCAAATGAAGAAGATCATTTATCGTTTGGAGAACGAAAATAAATAAAATAACAAACTATGAAATTGAAAAATTACTTTCTAATCCTACTGATATTTTTAGGTTTTTCGGGTTACAGCCAGGAAGAATTAGAGGCATCCGTAGAAGGAAACGTTGACGATCTGCCTGTGCGGGAATACACGTTGACCTTGCGGGAAGAACAGGTCAACAAGGCTGGCAAGCCGGTTATGGGTATGACCGTAAACGGTCAGATCCCCGGGCCCACATTAGATTTTAATGAAGGGGAATATGCCATAATTTATGTGAAGAATGAAATGAGCGTAGAGTCTTCCATTCACTGGCACGGTATGTTGCTGCCCAATTTTTATGATGGTGTACCCTACCTTTCTACCCCACCTATAGAACCCGGCAAAACCTTAAAATATGAATTTGCAATAAAGCAAAATGGTACCTATTGGTACCATTCCCATACGATGTTGCAGGAACAGAGTGGTGTTTTTGGCTCCATCGTCATACAACCGAAAGACAAAACATTGGAGTATGATAAAGAGCAGGTTTTGGTATTGTCTGACTGGACCAATGAAAAGCCCCAGGATGTAATGCGGTTTTTAAAACGGGGCACAGAATGGTACAATATAAGAAAAGGGACGGCCACACCGCTCAACCAGGTTATTGCCAGGGGGGCACTGGGCGCGCAGGTCGATTTTTGGAGACAGCGTATGGAAAGCGCGGATATAGCGGACATATATTACCCGGCGTTCTTAATAAATGGAGAAGAAAATGTGGAATATCCCGAATTCAAACCTGGGGAGAAAGTACGCCTGCGCATTATTGACGGCTCTGCATCAACTTCATTTTGGATGGCCTTTGGCGGCCCAGACCCTTTGCTTGTCTCGGCAGATGGTAAAGATGTTGTTCCTGTTAAAAGAAACAAAACCTTTATTGCCGTTGCGGAAACCTACGATTTTATCGTGACCATACCGGAGAACGGCAAACTGGAATTTAAAATTATGGCCCAGGATGGCTCCGGAACCGCAACTGCTTACTTGGGCCAAGGCCCTATCGTTGCCGCCCCTGATGTTTCCAGACCGGATAAAATCGGGATGATGCAGCAAATGGCCAAAATGAAAATGAAAATGGGTGCACCCGCTTTAAAATTCCGCCCGGGCAAAGACGAGCGATATCAGATGAAGGAGAAATGGGGCATGCAAATGGACGATAATATGCAGATGGAAGGAATGAAGGAAATGAATATGGATATGATGAATGGGGACAAGTCCAATGGTAAGGATATGGAAATGAAGAAAGATGAAATGGACGGAATGCAAATGGATATGAAAAAGGATTCGATGCAGATGGACCGTTCCAAAATGGCCGGGATGGATACGAAAAAGGATACCAAAATGAAAGAGGCCTCTCAAATGGAGGATATGAACAAGACGAACCCGACTGCCGGACGGGAAGTAATGGACGAAGCAGATGGCATGCAGGGAATGGCTATGTTTTCGCAATACAACTATGACTACCTGAAGTCGCCAGAGAAGACCAGCTATGATCCCGATGTGCCCGTATCCGAAATCCTACTGAACCTTACCGGGAATATGCAACGCTATATCTGGAGTATGAACGGTGTCCCTTTATCTGAGGCAGATAAAATAAAAATCAAGGGAGACGAGGTGACCAGGATTACTTTTAACAACCTGACTATGATGCACCACCCCATGCACCTTCACGGCCACTTCTTTAGGGTCATCAATGAAAACGGGGAATATTCCCCTCTAAAACACACGGTCAATGTACCGCCAATGCAAAAGGTGACCATTGAATTCTATGGCAATGAATACGGCGATTGGTTTTTCCATTGCCATATCCTTTACCATTTAGTAGGTGGTATGGCACGCATTGTAAGCTATGACACCCCTAGGGATCCAAGGTTAGAGGAATATCCTGTCTCCAAGCTCTTGGATGAGACCGATCAGTATTATTCCTACGGAATGATAGATGCGGCATCGCATATGACCACATTGAACCTGATATCGTCCAATATCCGAAATCAATTCAGTTTTCGGGGGGAATACGGGTGGAACAAGAATATGGAGGTGGAAGCTGCTTATGATAGATACCTTTATGATTATTTGACAGTTTTTGCCGGTGTAAATGTCGAGAACGGAATGGAGGATAGCCTCGATGAGATAACAACAACAGCAATAGCAGGTGTACGATATCTCACTCCTTACTTATTTACGTTGGATGTGCGAATGGACAGCAAATTGCGCCCGCAAATTAGCCTGAGCCGTGCGATCAGTATTTTTCCGCGAACAATATTGTTCGGAATGTACGAGTACCAGGCAGATTTTGGGTGGGTAGATGAACTGCCTCAAGGAAATAATTTCAAAAAAGAGGTTACCTGGAGTACAGGTATTGAATATTTTTTATCCAAGAATTTTTCCTTGATGGGAAGCTATGACAACCGTTTTGGCGCTGGTGGTGGATTATCATTACGATTCTAAACAATATGGGAAATTATAAAGAAAACAGTCTAAGCCTGGTGGGTGCAATATCAATGGGAACCAATGTTATGATTGGTGCAGGGATCTTTGCGCTTCTTGGTCAAGTGGCAGAACTTTCTGGTGAGTATTTTCCAATAGCTTTTATTGTGGGTGGAATTATATCAGGATTTAGTGCTTATTCCTATAACAAGATGTCTAATGCGTATCCATCTGCAGGAGGTATCGCCATGTATTTGGAGAAAGCTTATGGAAAGGGACTTGTAACTGCTTTTGCAGCTTTACTGATGACGTTCTCTATGATTATTAATGAAAGTCTGGTGGCCAGGACCTTTGGTAGTTATACGTTGCAATTGTTCGATGCGCCAAAAGACAGTTATCTCATTCCCGTTTTAGGGGTGGGCCTACTCATTTTTGCCTTTGTAATTAATATTGCAGGCAATAAGGTAATAGGGAAATCCTCCCTTGCCATGGCGATCCTCAAAACCGGTGGGTTATTGATCTTTGCCGGAGGAGCTAT
Source organism: Salegentibacter mishustinae (assembly GCF_002900095.1). Taxonomy (NCBI): domain Bacteria; kingdom Pseudomonadati; phylum Bacteroidota; class Flavobacteriia; order Flavobacteriales; family Flavobacteriaceae; genus Salegentibacter; species Salegentibacter mishustinae. The sequence goes on from NZ_LLKN01000002.1 coordinate 1,227,754, forward strand.
CTATGCCTCGGGTTTTGTAGTATCAGATTTAGTACCTTCAGGAGGTACCGGCGGGGAAAGGGGAGTAATGGAGTACCTTGGAGCACTGGCTTTATCTATCCTTGCCTATAAGGGTTTTACTACTATAACCAATAGTGGTGGTGAAATTGTGAAACCACACAAAAACGTGAGCAGGACCATTATCATTTCATTGCTTATTTGCGGGCTAACCTATTTACTCGTTTCGTGGGGGGTGATTTCCAACTTGAGTATTCCTGAAATCATTGAGGCCAAAGATTATAGTCTAGCTGAAGCTTCCAGGCCATTATTTGGTCAATTTGGTTTATGGTTTACCGTGGCTATTGCTATTATCGCCACTATTTCTGGAGTAATTGCCAGTGTTTTTGCAGTTTCAAGAATGACTGCTATGTTAACTGACATGAAGTTGATACCTCACAGTCACTTTGGTATGAAAGGGAGTATACAAAAGCATATGCTGGTGTATATTATAGTAATTGCCATTGTGCTTACTATCTTTTTCGACCTTTCCAGGATAGCCTCCCTTGGCGCAATATATTATTTGGTGATGGATATTATTATTCATTGGGGAGTGCTTACCAAAATGAGAAAGGACATAGAAGCCAAAGCTGGGATCGTAATAAGCGCAATAATTTTGGATGTGGTAGTTTTGGGTTCCTTCGTTTATATTAAAATAGAACGTGATCCCACCCTAATTTGGATAGCATTTGGTTCTATGTTGCTCATATTTTTAGGTGAAAAATGGTTTCTAAATCGAAAACCTCCAGAAAAAGGGGCGGTAGATTAGCTGTTAAGCAGCCTGCGACTTTTAAGTTGTCGAAGTATCTAAAATTTAAGCGGGGCTGTAACTTTCCTTGTGCTGAAATTGTTACGGATGCCATTCAAAATAATATAATGATGAAAAAAAACGTAAACAGAAGGAATTTTATACAAACTGCAAGCCTGGCAGCAGCAGGTTTCTATGTAATGCCTTTTTTTGCCTCCTGTAAATCGGATACCTCCACCCGGCATCCTGAGACCGTAAATAAAATGGACAAGGATTTTATTGCCGATTTAGATCTACAACTTACCGCATTACCTTCCCAGACCAGCATCTATCCAAACAGTAGTACCAAAACATATTCCTATAAAGCATCTATCATAAAAGGTAGCGAAGATAATTTACAAAATATAGAGGGTAGCTATTTAGGACCTGTTATTCGGGTAAAGAAAGGGGATAAGGTTAGGGTGAGGTATGAAAACCAGATTCCGGCCGAATCTATTGTGCACTGGCATGGCCTGCACGTGTCTCACGAGAATGATGGCCACCCAGAGCATGTAATAAGTGAAGGCGAAACCTACTATTATGAATTTGAAGTAATGAACAGGGCTGGAACGTATTGGTTTCACCCACATCCGCATAAACATACCGGGGAACAGGTATATAAGGGACTGGCAGGATTGTTTATCGTATCTGATAAAGAAGAAGGAAAATTAAATCTACCCCAGGGTGAATATGATATTCCCGTGGTGATCCAGGACAGGACTTTTAATGATAATAAACAGCTCCAATACCTGGGCGATGGAGAGATGGATCGAATGCAGGGTTTTTTAGGTGAGCAAATATTGATCAATGGTAAAATTGATAATACCCTGAACCTGGGCGCAAACGGGAAATATCGTTTAAGGCTCTTAAACGGTTCCAATTCCAGGGCTTATAAGTTGGCGTGGGACAATGGTGAACCTATCACAGTATTTGGTGTGGACGGGGGGCTATTGGAAGCGCCAAAAAAATTGCCCTTTCTAATTTTAGGGCCAGCGCAGCGGGTAGATGTATGGTTGGATTTATCTCAACAGTCAGAAAATAGTCGTATTAAACTGGTCCATTTACCTATCCCACTGGACATGATGGGTGGTGGCATGATGAATGGCGGGATGATGGGAAATAGCAGTAGCAATCACTTGCCTTATGACACTCAGTTTGATATTCTGGAAATAAATGTGGGGGCTTTCGCAGAAAACAATGCTCAATTACCTGGTGAGCTCAGTTCTTTCAATACATTGGCGGCCACAGATGCCATCAATAAAGACAATCCCAGGACTTTCACCTTCGCTATGGGCGGAATGATGGAATGGACCATTAACGGTCGCACCTATAATGGCACCGAAGTAGCTGAAGAAGAGACCGTGAAATTAGATACTACCGAAATTTGGCGTATCAATAATGGAAACCAGTTTTCTTCAGATCCTGATGATGACAGCGGAATGATGGGCGGCGGAATGCATGGCAACGGCGGAATGATGGGCGGTCAGGGAGGCATGGGAAATATGATGCAAATGCCACATCCTGTTCATATCCACCAATTACAATTCAACATCTTAAACCGAAACGCTGATAAGGTAGATGATAAGCTTTGGGAAGCAACCAAAGACGGTTTTATCAACGAAGGCTGGCAGGACAGCGTTTATCTTTTACCAGGAATGCAAATGGATTTGATCATGCGATTTGAAGACTATAAAGGATTGTTTCTATACCATTGCCATAATCTGGAGCATGAGGATATGGGCATGATGAGGAACTTTAAAATAGTGTAGAAAGAACAGGATAAGAGAATTATAAAAAAATATAACTGAACGATGAAAATTTTATTAACTCTAAAACAAAGTAAAATGAAAACAATTGTAAAAACCTTAATGATTATAGTAGCAGTAGGAACATTGGTAAGCTGTAAATCAACATTTAACGCTTCTGAAGCAATGGATGTTCCAGACAATCGAAACGCTGTTTACCAGGAAATTATTTCGAACCCAAACCAATTCAATGAATTTATTGATCTGGCACAACAAGACGAAGGGGCAAGAAAACTCATGATGCAAAACCATATGCAAATGATGGAATCTGGCAAAATGAAAGCCATGATGCAAAAGAACCCGGGGATGAAAAAAAAGATGAAATCCCACATGGAGAAAATGATGGATGATCCTGAAATGAAAGAAATGATGGGGAAAATGATGAAGAAGAAAATGAAGGAAAATCCGGAAATGAAAGAAAAAATGATGCATGAGATGATGCATTCCATGGAGAATGATCCTGGATTCAGAAAAAAAATGATGCAGGGGATGATGAAAAAAATGAAAGAAAACCCGCAAATGATGCAGGAAATGATGGAAAAAATGCATGATGATCCCGAGATGATGGAAAGAATGAAGCAACATATGGATAAAAAGAAAGGGGATGATTCCAAAAAAGAAGCCGGAAAACATGAACATAATCCAAAACCATAATTAGGGGATAATGATGATGTTTTGGTGGATTGTAATAGGGCTTATTGTCGTGGCAGCAGTCTTTCTGCCCTTAAGTAATTGGTTAGGTAAAAATCAGAGAACAGGCGATAGCCCTATACAAATACTTGAGAAAAGATACGCAAAGGGAGAAATAAGTAAAGAAGAATTTGAAGAGCAAAAAAATAATCTCAAAAGAAAATGACTTATGAAATACTATTTTAATAAAACGATAAAAGGAGATTTTGAGCAGGTAATTGATCAGGTAACCCGGGAACTGGAAAAAGAAGGCTTTGGCGTTTTAACTGAAATTGATGTTACTGGCACTTTAAAGAAGAAACTGGATGTGGATTTCAGAAATTATCGCATCCTGGGAGCATGTAATGCGCCTTACGCCCATAAGGCATTAGAGGTCGAAGATAAGATTGGCACCATGCTGCCTTGTAATGTTATAGTTCAGGAGAAAGAATCGGGCCAAATTGAAATTGCGGCCGTTAACCCTATAGCCTCGATGCAGGCTGTAGAAAATAAAGCTTTGGGAAAAGTTGCCCAGGAAATAAAAGGGAAACTCGAAAAAATTATTTCAAAATTATAGTTAGACGTTTTTAAAACTAACCAGATGAAAAATATGAAATTTATACTGTTGCTCGTTTTTATTGTAGGAATTAATTTTTCTTTAATGTCCTGTAGGGAAACCACAGAGACAGAGCATGACGATATGGATGATATGGAAATGCAGGATGAAGGGATGATGGAAGAAGATGATATGCAAATGGATCACGACTAGGATATGGATCTTGAAGGAGGTCACGATCATTAAACAACATATTTGATCAAAGTTTTTTGAAAATGGAGGGATTTTGTCTTAATATTAATTAGTTGAAAACTTCGATTCCTCTCCATTTTCTTTCCTACTTGCTTTATGACATATTTCTAATAACCAAAAAAAGATAACAGATGAAAAATTTTTTTCTCATATGCCTTGTTTCTTTGGTGCCAATTATGGTACAGGCTCAGGAAAATCATGAAAGCCACGAACACCCTTCAAACACTGAAGAACGAAATATTGAAAAGGATTCAATTCCTGCTCAAGATTTGGAGTCTAAAGAAACCAATGAATAAAATTTAGAACAGCACAAGAATGAAGTGAAAGCCGGGTTGGACGAATTTCCAAACCTGCATCCTATGGTTGTTCATTTTCCTATTGTCCTACTCATTTTTGGGGTAATTTTACAACTTATCCAAATTTTTATATTAAAACCTAATATGGATTGGGTGATTTTGCTTATGGTGGGTGTTGGCTTTATGGGAGCTTATATTGCCGGGGTATATGCCCATCCTCATACACATGATTTAACTGAAACAGCCAAAAGTGTGCTGGAACAACACGATAAATTTGCTGAATGGACTATCTATTCCAGTGCCATCGCGGCTACTTTAAAATTGGTGAGCGTGTTTTTACTTAAACAGAACCGCCTTTTTGAAATTTTAGTTTTTCTGGTGCTGGCTTTTTCAGCTTATTCAGTTTCAGAAGCTGGGCACTATGGCTCGCAATTAGTTTACCTTGAAGGCGTAGGACCACAGGGCAACTACCTGGAACCTGAAAAAACAAATGAGAATAGCAAAGACGAAGGACATTCGCATTAAATTGCATTTATGAGAAATTCTTTTTTAATAGGTTCTTTAGTGTCCGTGGTAGTGCTCACAATCCTTATATTGTGGCAGCCGAATTTATGGTGGGTAGCGGTTTTACTGCTTCCTGTTTATATTTTGGGCTTTAAAGATTATTTTCAAAAAGCGGACAACATACAGCGTAATTATCCTTTATTTGGTAGGCTTACCAATCTTTTAGAAGAACAACGCCACGTTTTGCAAGAAGCTTTGTTCCTTAATCGCACCGAGGGTATGCCCTTCAACTGGATCCAGAAAGAAATCGTTTATAAGCGGGCCGCAAACGCAAACAAGAATCAGCCCTTTGGCACCCAGTTATCTTATGAGAGTGTTGGCCGAGAACGGTTTTTGCATTCTACATTTCCGTCAAAGGAATTCCGGGATAATTTTCGTATTAATATTGGAGGCCCAAATTGTACTAAACCCTACAGCTCAAGTATTTTAAATCTCGGGGCGATGAGTTATGGCTCTATAAGTAAAAATGCAACTTTGGCATTAAATGCTGGGGCTAAAATTGCAAATTTTGCACAAAATACAGGAGAGGGAGGTTTAACCCCATATCACAGGAAATACAAAGCTGATTTAATTTTTCAATTTGGCACGGGTTACTTTGGTTGCAGGAATAAGGAAGGGGATTTTGATGCTAAAAAATTTAAAAAAATAGCTGAAGATAAACTCGTGAAAATGATAGAAATTAAAATCTCACAAGGAGCTAAGCCAGGTTTTGGTGCTATACTTCCTGCCAGTAAAAATACCAGGGAGATTTCAGAATATAGGGATATTGAAGCACATACAGAGATTCATTCCCCGGCGCACCACAGTGCTTTCAGTAACCCTAACGAGTTGCTTAAATTTATCAAAGAATTACGTGATCTTTCCTCTGCAAAACCTATAGGGATTAAACTCTGTATTGGTTTAAAACTCGAATTTGATGAGATGATTGAAATATTTTCGAAAAATAAAGAAAATAATTTTCCAGATTTTATTGCGGTAGATGGAGCAGAAGGTGGTTCTGGGGCTGCAAGCATGGATGGATTACATTGGGGCGGAACACCTTTATTTGAGGCGCTCCACTTTGTGGATATAACTTTAAAAAAATATAATCTGCGCAAACATATTAAGGTTATAGCTGCGGGAAAAATAATTTCTTCTTTCGATATTTATAAAGCATTAGCCGTTGGGGCCGATGCTTGTTACAGTGCCAGGGGTATGATGTTTGCCCTGGGGTGTGTCCAATCTTTAAAATGCAATTTAAATACCTGCCCTACCGGAATAACCACTATGGATTCAAAGCGGGTAAAGGCTTTGGTAGTTGAGGATAAGAAACATAAAGTGGCTAATTATCATAAAAACACCATTCAGGGTTTAAAGGAATTGTTACTATCAATGGGTATCTCAGATAGAAATGGAATAAACAAAACCAGTATTGTAAGAAAAATTAGTGAGTCGGATAGTAAATCCTATAGTGAACTTTATAAGTGATCTTTAATGACTAAAAGTAAATTTGTAATGGATTACGTAGGTAAACGTAAACATAATTGCAAACGTAAAAAGAATAATCTAATATATGGAAGTTAATTAGAAATGGTGAAGAGAAAAACAGCGATGAAAATTCGTAAAGCCCATCGATATCTGGGAATCTTTATAGGCATTCAGTTCTTGATGTGGACTATTAGCGGGATGTATTTTAGCTGGACCGATATCGATGAAATTCACGGAGATCACTTTAAAAAATTGCCTCCTGAAACTTCAAATTTTGAAAATCTTGCCGGTATTTCCACGCTCATTCCAGAAATGAAAATTCATAGTATTAGTTTAAAAGAAGTTTCGGGAATGCCTTACTATTTTGTAAACAACGAAAAACTGGTACACGCACAAGATGGCAAAGTTATCGATGAAATTTCAGAAGAAGATGCCAAGAATATTGCGCAACGATATGTAAAAGATGATTTTAAAATAATTTCAGTAGAAAAAATCAACAAAGTCGGGGATCATCATGAATACCGTAGTGGATCTTTTCCGGCTTATGTTATTAATTATGCCCAACCTAAAAACCTAAAAGCCTATGTGGGTGCTACCGATGCAAGTTTTAAAACGGTACGTTATCGCGACTGGCGTTGGTTCGATTTTCTTTGGATGACCCATACCATGGATTACGAAGGAAGGGACGATTTTAATAATCTTATACTACGTATTTTTTCTCTTATGGGCCTTATAACGGTCTTGAGCGGTTTTTTACTCTGGTATATTTCATCACCATCAATAAGAAAATTTCAAAAAAAATTCAAATAAACCTAATTTTGAACATTAATAGCGATAAAATCGGAAAATGAAAAAAATAATTAGAAGTATAACAGTTTTAAGTCTCATTGCTGGAAGTTTAGCGATATTCTCCTGTAAAAATGACCAAAACACAAAGGATGCCCCAAAGCCTATGCAAAATGAAATGCACCAGCCAAACATTGATGAAAATGCTGAAGCAAAAGGCTATGAGGATGAAGGATTGCAAGCAGAATTTAAGGATGAAAAAACTGCTGATCTCTATGACCTGTATGTAGCTATTAAAGACGCATTTGTAAATACCAATTCCCAAGCCGCTAGTGCAAAAGCAGCAGAACTTGCGGAAACGGCAACCAATAAGAAGGGTATAGTGGCTATTGCAAATGAAATTGCAGAAAGCGGTAATATAAATAAGCAGCGGGAAGCTTTTTCTAAACTTACAGAAGCTATGGAACCTGTTTTAAGGAATGCATTAGCCTCTGGAGAAATCTATAAGCAATACTGCCCCATGGCTTTTGAAGGAAAAGGAGACTATTGGTATTCAAATTCAAAAGATATTTTTAATCCATATTACGGAAATAAAATGTTGAAATGTGGTAGAGTTCAAGAAACAATCAAATAAGCGTAAGAATAACTTGCTTGGTTTTCGCACCTTGTAGGTTGTTCAAAAGTTTTTGGGTCAAAGTAAATAAAGGGTGCATAAATAAACGTGGTGTGCTAGAGGTGCTTATAGTGGTAAAAGAAATTTTTAATAATTTGAATATTCCTTTTTCCGTGGTAAACCTTTGTGAGGCCATTATAGAAAGGAAGCTCTCTGCTGTTGAGAAAGAGCAACTATAAACAGAATTTGAAAAATTAGGGTTCGAGATCATTGAAAGCCGTAATGAAAAATTAATTAGATAAAATCCTTAATTATTAAAAAGGTTTATTCAAAAGACACCGCAAACGATAAATTTTCAACTATGCCTAGCTCGCACCTGCACTTCGATTATAGACATATAACCCACATCTTTACAGATAGGGAGGGACAGAGTATTCAGCAGCTTTACATCTCGGTTCGAATTGAACGCGTAAAAGAACTTTTAAATTACGATGATTGGAGTATCGCGATGATTGCAGATAACCTTGGATATTCCACAGCCGCCTATCTTTCAACTTCATTTAAAAAGGCAACTGGGCTTTCCCCTTCAGGTTATAGGAAGTTACAAGTAAAAGACCGGAAAAGTATAAATATGGTCTAAGTTTCCCTTGGTATGGAAGTTTAACAGGGTTAGCTTGTTCAAGGGGCTACTTAGGTCAAATAAAATAAAGCATAAAATATGAACATTCTTTCAATCTTAGGCATAATTATTTATCTATTAATTGTGTTAGATGTTATTCAAACAACTCTTTCCTTGCAGGGTGGGGGGTGGTTAACCAGCCGGTTTTCCCATTTTTTCTGGAAAGGATTTTTAAATATTTCTGGCAAAGACGGAAGCTCAAAATTTTTAAGTCATGCAGGTTATATCCTGCTTATTGCAATTGTAATAATTTGGGTCTTTGCCCTGTGGAGTAGTATGGTGTTGATTTTATATTCCAATCCTGGATCAATAATTCAAAGTTCCACCAAGACCACCGCAGGATTATGGGAGGTAATATATTATAGCGGTTTTACCCTCTCCACTCTGGGCGTTGGTGATTTTATAGCGGCAGGAAATTATTGGAGGCTACTAACCACTATTTATTCCTTTACAGGTCTTATTCTTCTTACTATGTCGGTAACTTATTTTATTCCCGTTCTTTCAGCAGTTATAGACCAACAAAAATTGGGGATAAAACTTAGTACCTTAGGAAGCACACCGCAAGAAATTGTACTTAATTCCTGGAATAAAAAAGACTTTTCAAGACTGACGAATAAAATTGATGATATATCCGACTCTATTATTAAATACAGCCAGCATCATAGAACATATCCGGTTATTCATTATTTCCACAACCCAAATCAAAGTAACAATGTAGTTTTGCAACTGGCGCGCCTATACGAGGCATTAGTTATCCTTACCCATAAAATAAAAAAGGAAAAACAGCCCCCCTTAGAAGATATTCGGCCTTTGATTGTAGCTTTTGAAAATTATTTTAAAATTATATCTGAAGTTACCCATATCAATATTAAAGAAAAAAATACTGCAAAAATTTCGGTTGCAATTTTGCAGGAACACGGCTTGGTGTCTACCACTATAGAACAAAAAGATATAGAAGAAAATATTATGGAAAAACGTAGGTTTTTTAAAACCTTATTATATCAGGATGGTTGGGAATGGGCTGATGTTGAGAAAGAAAAGCTTAAAATTTAAAGTGCTTTGTTAAATATCTTTAGAATTGAAACATCTTGGTAGAATTTTAAAACCCCATTTAGTTTTTAGTTTATAATTTCAACATTATGAGAAATGAGAAATTAATTCATGCGTTTCGACGTTACATTATTCATTACAGTTATTGGCTGATGCCTGTCTAGATGAAAATAATGTAAAGATGATGAAAGATTGGATTAGAATTGACAAGATATGTGCTGAAGTTTATGCCACTTAAAACCATTTTAGTACAAGCTATAGCGATGTGAATGACTTAATATTGTAAAAAAGTATGTCTGGATTGTGTGCAGGTTTGTAAAGAATGTGTAGAAGCTTATTTGACTTAAGTGGACGTGAATTAGTTATTTGATACCCGTTTAGCCCAGATTTTTTATTTACGATTTAGCGGGATACGTCAGTTTTTGAACCTATTGGAATATTACGTCTTTTTTGAGGTCGCGACCGGTGAATTGCCAGCTTGAGGCTCTTAATCTATAATATTTAGTGTTTTTGTAGTTCTTGAAAATACTCTTTCATTTCACTGTCAAATATGCGTTTAAAGTAATTTCAGGGCGATCTTTTGCCTATGACTACTTAATAAATTAGGGCGATCATAACTTTTGATTTTAGCTAATTATAAGAAATAACTCTTAACTGGGCAATTTTGACTAATCATATAAATATAATATAATGAGTGCAAATAGAAGAGAGAGAAGAAAAAATAAAAACAGGAAAAAGTCAAAATCCAAGAAAGATACTGTTTCCAAAAAAGATAAAATTTATGGTATTCTTGCTTTAATTATTTTGTTTTTTGCAGCCTTATTTGCTGCCATTTCTTTTGCTTTTATGGCTTAGAGTATATATTTAAAACCTAAATTATGATTAATACTCTTTATCGAGTTATCAATTTAAGTTCCATTTTAAATGACCAGAATAATGCGGGTACTTCTAAATAATTTAAGATGTTTGGGCCTAATGAATTTACCTTAAAGACATATTTATATTATATTCTGCCACCAATCCACGAATACTTTCTACAATTTATTGGTGGATTCGTGGCTCCTTTGCGCATTTTTGGGCAGACTAAGAATATTCTATGGTCCCGGTAATTGACTTTATAACTCCAACTCTTTATATTAAAAATATGGTGTGTGCACGCTGTATAAGCTCAGTCGCGTTTATCTTAGATAAGTTGAAAATTTCTTACAGTGTCATCAAACTGGGTGAAGTATATTTAGAATAAGAATTAAATGAACAAACAAAAACCTTTTGAAAAAAGAACTTCGGAATTCTGGTTTTAGTCTAAAAACCGATCGAAAAAGTCAACTCATTGAACAAATGAAAAGCCTGGTAGTGGAAAAAATTCACCACTCCAATAAGTTTTTCGATATAAAATGGCCAGAATTTATAAGTGAAAAATTACATCTTAACTATAAGTACCTTAGCTCTTTTTTTCTGCTGTAGAAGGCATAGCATTTGAGTTATACATCATCAACCAGAAAATTGAATGTGTTAAAGAATTCATTGATTATTATAAATTGACTTTAAGTGAGATAGTTTTTAAACTAGATTATAGTAGCGTTGCCTATTTAAGCAATCAGTTCAAAAAAGTAATGTACTGAGCATCACCGGGTTTTACCTCGCACGTAATATGAACGTGGATGTATTTCCAGACCTTACCGCGCCTACCGTGACCATACTAACGGAAGCACACGGAATGGAAAGTGAAGAGGTAGAGAAACTAGTGACCTATCAGCTCGAAACCGCGATGAACGGTTCGCCGAATGTAAGAAGGATTCGTTCTTCCTCAGCCGCCGGGATCTCCATCGTTTGGGTTGAATTCGACTGGGGTACTGATATTTACAAGGCAAGACAGATCGTAAGTGAACGTATTCCAATGGTTCGTGAAAACCTACCCACAGGAAAAGGAGCTCCTACTATGGCACCCATTTCCTCGATTATGGGAGAAGTAATGCTATTGGGAGTCACTTCAGATAGTTTGAACCCAATGGAACTAAGAACATTATCTGACTGGCAGATACGTCCACGGATCAAAGCCATCGGAGGGATTGCAAACGTGGTGGTGATTGGAGGAGATTATAAACAATACCAGGTTTTTGCCGATCCCGGAAAAATGAAATATTACGATGTAAGTCTCGAAGAATTAACCGAGAAGGTTAAAGAGGCAAATACGAATGCTCCCGGTGGTTTTCTGAATCAATACGGAAATCAATACATCATCAAAGGAAGTGGTAGGGCTTATGCGATAGATGATCTGGAGGAAGCTGTGGTAAAACAGGTAAACGGTCAGAGTATTAAAATAAAGGATATTGCGGAAGTACAGATAGGCGCTGCCGATAAGATCGGGGATGGCTCCCTGAATGCGGAACCTGCGGTTATTTTGACAATTTCCAAGCAGCCCGATGTCAATACGCTGGAACTCACGGAAAGACTGGATGAGGCCATTGCCGAACTGGAAACAAGTCTCCCTGAAAGCGTGGAGATCAAAAGTCAGATCTTCCGACAGGCAGACTTTATTGATGCTTCCATCAGTAACCTGAATATGACCCTGCTGGAAGGTGCCTTTTTCGTGGTCATCGTGTTATTCATATTCCTGATGAACTGGCGTACTACCCTAATTTCGCTATTGGCGATCCCAATTTCGTTACTGGTATCGATTATCGTATTAAAAATGCTGGGCTATACCATCAATACCATGAGTTTGGGTGGAATGGCAATTGCAATTGGAGCACTGGTAGATGATGCTATTATTGATGTGGAGAATGTTTATAAACGCCTGCGCGAGAATATTCGAAAACCTAAAGCTGAAAGGCAGTCGGTGATCACCGTGGTAAGGGATGCATCGGTGGAAATTAGAAGTTCCATCATCATAGCAACCCTTATCATTATCGTCTCTTTTGTGCCGCTGTTTTTCCTTGGCGGAATGGAAGGCCGATTGCTGAAACCTCTGGGAATTGCTTTTATCACTTCAGTATTGACGTCGCTGATTGTAGCGGTAACCGTTACTCCCGTGCTGTGTAGCTATCTTCTGAAAAAGGAGAAAATGCTGAAAAAGCAGTCCGAAGGAACAAAAGTGGAAAGATGGTTACAGAAGGCCTACGCCGATATTCTAAATCGTGCCTTAAAGATCCCTAAAACCGTGATCACGGTAACAGTGGTTGCTTTTTTACTGAGTATTGCGTTATTTACGCAATTAGGAAGAAGTTTTCTTCCTGAATTCAACGAGGGATCACTAGTGATAAGTGTGGTGGGGCCTCCATCCATGTCGCTAGAAGAAAGTAATAAGACTGGAAACCAGGTAGAGCAATTATTGCTTGAAATGGCTGAAGTGGATGTGGTTACCAGAAGGACTGGTAGGGCTGAACTGGACGAGCATGCCCAGGGAGTAAATGCCGCCGAGATCGATGTACCATTCACCCTGGAAGATAAATCGAAGGAGGAGTTTTTTGAAGAGGTACGGAAGAAATTAAGTATCGTTCCGGGGGTTAATATTACGCTGGGGCAGCCCATTGCTCACCGTATCGATCATATGCTTTCAGGTACGAGAGCCAATATCGCAATTAAGATCTTTGGACCCGATCTTCAACAGCTATATGAAATAGGTAAAAACGTGGAGGAGAATATTACTCCTATCGATGGGCTTGCCGATGTAGCTGTTGATCAGCAGATCGAAGTACCACAGATCAAGATAAGCCCAAAACGACAGATCCTTTCAGCTTATGGAATGACCGTAGGACAGTTAATGGAGCAGGTAGATATCGCCTTTGCCGGTCACGAAGTTGGTGAGATTTATGAAGGTCAGAAGTATTTTGACCTGGTGGTGCGTTATAAGGAGGATGTTAGAAACAGCATTGAAAAAATCAGAACTGCCTTGATAGGATTGCCAAATGGTTCACAGGTTCCATTGGAACAGCTCGCTAGTGTTTCTTCTGTAAGCAGTCCTAATACCATTAGCCGGGAAGATGTGCAAAGGAAAATCGTTGTTGCTGCCAATGTGCAGGGTCGGGATTTAAGAAGTGCGGTGGAAGAGATCCAGGTAACCGTGAATTCTTCAGTGACTATTCCCGAAGGTTACAGGGTACAATATGGCGGACAATTTGAAAGTGAATCCAGAGCTTCACAAATGCTGTTGATCACTGCCATTATTGCAATCTTCGTGATTTTCCTCCTGTTGTATTTTGAATTCAACAATGTGAAACTCGCTTTTGTTGTGCTTATCAATTTACCCCTGGCTTTGATTGGTGGAATCTTAATCGTATACTTTACTTCAGGAATTGTAAGTATAGCTTCCACGATAGGTTTTATCAGTTTATTTGGGATCGCGACACGAAACGGAATTCTGCTGGTTTCGAGATATGAAGATCTGCGGAAGGAAGGCCTTAGGGGTTATGAGCTCATTAAATCTGGTGCGCTCGACAGGTTAAATCCAATTCTGATGACCGCGTTTACCACAGGACTGGCACTTATTCCGCTAGCTTTAAAAGGAGGCGAACCGGGAAGTGAGATTCAAAGCCCAATGGCGGTGGTGATACTTGGAGGATTGCTCTCAGCAACGGTACTAAACCTGGTTGTGATACCTTGTGTGTATGAATTAGTTACGAGGGAAGATTAATTCATTTCTAAAATTTTAAAAAAAATTGGCGGGCTCGATGTAGAGTCCGCCATTAATTAATGTTCTTTAAAACTCCCTTTTTCCGGCTAATAAACCTGGGTGATATTTAATTTCCACTTATTAGTTAAATTACCGTCTTCTTCATCCTGAACTATCCCTTTTACTTTTACAATTCCGGGTTTTAACCTGGAACGTAAGTTGGTAGAAGTTGCTTCAGCTATCTTAAAAGTTTCTTTCCCGGTTTGTATTGCATAAGTGCCATCCTGCTCAACGAAGTTGCCCTTTATAACTATTTCGGCATTCTTAGCTGAAAAACCATTCTTTTTTACTTCCTCCTGAATTTGCCTAAGGCTCAAGTTATTGTTATTTGCCAAATCAAGATAAGCTTTACCGTCATTCAGGCTAACCTGCACTTTTTCCAGGCCATCCAATTTTTCAAGACCTCGCTCCAGTCCATAAGCACAGGGGGCACAGTCCATTCCAAACACTTCCTGATCTATTTTCTGAATCTGGGCATTGGAACTAAAACTTCCAAATACAACAACTACAATTAATAATACTATTTTTTTCATCTGTTTATTTTATTAAATTTATTTATACTATAACCAATAACTTAAATTAATGGATACCCGATAGTTTTCTTTGATTGCCTTTGGGGTTAAATCCTGTACCACTGGAAACAGCGCTCCGAAAGAAATACCCCAAGCCCCGTAAAGTCCTAAGAATGAAGGTCCCACTAATACTTTTTTGCTACGTTCGTCTGTAAAATTTTGTTGACCGGTATATTTATTGTCTCCTGGAAACTCGACTAATGATTCAATAAAAACCCGCCAATCGGGTTTAGGATAATCCCCCATAAAAACATCGGGACGATAACCTATCACCATGCTTGCATAGGGTAAATCGCCTAATTGCTCGTTGTCCTTTTCAAAATAATATTGGTAACCGCCACCTAACCAGGCGTACCAGGTACGTGAGGCATATCCCGTAGAAATGGCCCCATGGATAGAGTTCCCTACATTCACCTGTCCGCGAACATCCTCAGTAGGGGCAGATACACCTAAAATTGCTGTGGATTCAAACCTCTTTCCTACCCCAAAAGCATTTGAAAAAAAACGATACCACAAAGCAGCCTCGATATCTCCATTGGAAGGCATCATACTATTTCCACGGGTTCGTGGAGCATTTTCCAGACGCTCAATCACAGTAGGAGTGGTAAGGGTAACCTGTAAATCTTCCGTAATGCCATAGAAAAATGTATACCGAAGCATATAAGAGGCCTCGTCTTCGGTCGCTATACTCATTCCGGAAGCGTTCATGATTATACCGCCTTTTGCCAGGGTGGGGGTTTGTAATCCATAAATTGGGCCATGCCCCTGGGCTTCTACTTTATACAGTGTCGATAACCCTATGAATAGGATCAAAAAATAATTTTTCATGTTTTGTAAATTTAAACTTCTAAAAATCTTTGAATGGGCAATAGTAAATAAGCAGCAAACAATCCAAGGACATAAAGGCCAAAGGAAAACCAAAGAATGGCTTTGCTCCATCTTGTTGCTGTATCACATGCGGTCTCATTTCCGTTTTCATCGATCTCGCAGGTTTGGTTTCTTTTTCTTCCGTAGAACAACCAGAAATTAAAGCCTATCATAATCCCGGCAATCAGGAAGGTCCAGTCTTTATATTTGCTCATGGTAATGAGCCAGGGCAGGTCAGAAGCCAATCCCGCAACCACAGCTCCCATTCCCAGGGCAACCAGTAGCGAAGGCAGGGCGCAACACAGTAAGGTGGAAACCGAGGTAAAAAGGGATCCTATACTTACGAAGTCTTCTTTTATTTTAGCAAACATCTTTATTGTTTTTATACAGGTATCTCTATCCGTTTACAGAAGCCCCCTTTTCGGTTACAACTTCCACTTCAAACCCACGGTCTTTGATAAGGGAGAGTATCTTTTCTTCTGAAATCTGCTTTGGATCATATTCAATTATCGAGGAGCTTTTATCAAAGCTTGTTTCACTTTTAATAATGCCTTTTTGCTCCTTCAACATTGAATCGATACCATTAGCACAACCGGACTGGCAATGCATGCCTTTAATTTTTAAGTGTAAGATTTTTTCCGTCATCTCCTTTTGGATTTTAAATTCAATTTGATTTTCATTTTTCTGATCCATAGCGCTAGCGGTATTTCCAGAAAACGCAAGGGTCGTTCCGGTTAACAATACCGCGAATAATTCTTTATGTAAACCTATCATCTTATAATTGATTTTTAAAAATTAACTATGTCAAAATTAGGGGCAGCAGGGGGGTGGTAACCAAATTAGATTTTATTTTTTTCTTTAAAAAAATCCTACTGCTTAATCTTCTAAAAATCTGAAATATTCTTTTTTCATTTTTTCTTTCGGATAGTATAATGAATGGTCTGGGCAATTATCAGCCCCTCGCGCACTATGTAGGAATCTGCTCCGTCATCTATTTGTGAACTGTCTGAATATGCAGTCCATTCCAGAAAAGCTATTTCATCTTCAAAAAGAAAATTGATATAGTTAAACTCCGCTTCGGGGAAATCCTTTATCAGCATTTTATTTAATTCCCTTAGTCCTTCATGTCCTTTATAAATACCATGCGTAGTAAGCAGGATCAAATCTTTGGAAAAGTTTTTCTGCAGATCCTCTTCTATAGATCCCTTTTTAGAAAGTTCTAGATGATCTTTTAATACTTCTTCTGTAGTTCTCATAGGCTAAAAATTTTAAATTTAAACTAGGCTTTAAAAAATTGTTTGCAGCACATTCTATTTTTCGGGATTAGCCCTTATGGATACCTTATTTGTTGTTGAGACCCAAATATTGATCACTGCTGCCAGTATAATTATATTTTTCATTACATATTGACCTTTCATAGTTAATACAAATGGGAAATGGGAGAACATTTTTTCGGGAAAAATGAAGAAGGTTGAAAAAGTTCCTAACATATGCAGGAAAAGTAAGCCTAAAGCCCATTTCAAAAACTTCCCCGATAACAAGCATATGCCAATAAGGCTTTCACAAATAGCCAATACAGGCATACAACTTCCTTGTGGAAAGAAATGGCCGCTCAGGGTACAAATGGTTGAGGAAGCTAAATCTTCCGCCGGGCTCAGCCCAACAAAAAATTTAACCATCCCAAACCAGATGAAAATTATGCCAATGCTCCACCTTAAAAAGGTTATGGCCTTACCAGAATCTAAATGGTTGTTGTAGCTTATCATTTAGTTGATAATTTTATTTCTGTCTTTAAAAGTTTTGCGGCTACAATCGTAAATACTACCTGTACAACCGCAAAAATAATTAACGCCTGATCTAACCCTAATTTCAATAATTCCCCAAACAATAAGCTCCCAAGGCCAAAGCCGGTAAACAATGCAAAAACATTCAGTCCCATGGCCTGGCCTCCCTTTGTTTTACCACCCAATTCGGTTACTATACCTGCAAATAGAGGTTGAGTGAGGTCGTATCCCAAAGAGATCAAGGTGACTGCAAGGGCCGCGACAAGAACGGGTATTTCCAGGGCGAGACTGGCTGTTGCTATGGCCGCTGTTGCCAAGCCTGTTAAAATAATAGGATATCGCCCCCTGCGATCGGCTGCGCGCCCTATAAGGGAACCAAAGAAAAATCCTGGCAGGCCATAACCCAGAATGGCCAAACCAATTTCTATTGGCCCCAGATCATACTTTTGTACAAAATAGACCCCTAACCAGGTATAAATACCTGAATGGAAGATCCCATTCCAGAATACAAATAAATAGGTCCTTAACCCGCGTGGGAAAGCAAGTAGCCTGTAAAACCCACCTACCATTTTTTTGAATGAAGTACGATTGGATTTATGAGGTTCCTGTTTCCAGCCCATTCGGGCTACCTGTATCCACAAAGCCAAAGCGGCCAAGAGGACAGTTGCCAAAAATAACATACGCCAGCCTGTATAAGGTTCCAACATTACCCCGGCGGTAGAACCTAAAGCCATTCCCCCTTCCATAGCGGCAAATAAAAGTCCCAGGGGTCTCCCTCTCTCTGAAGGTTTGAACATATCTCCTACAAGTGCCAGGGACATTGGCACCACACCGCTTGCCCCTAAACCCGTTAGCAATCGTAACAGGATGAGTTGTGAAGCAGATTGCACCAGGGCGGTTATCGCTGTTAATACAATAAAAGCCAGTAGGGATATTTGAAGTATGCGTTTTCTTCCAAATTTATCGGATATGAAACCATAAAACAGGACTGAAACTCCGTAAGCCAGCATATAAGCTGGTACTATAAGACCAATCCGCTGTTCTGATACATTAAAAATAGTTGCCAGTTTAGGAATAAGTGGCGCTATCATATACGCCTGAAAAAATATTAAACCCGCTGCCATGGCCAGGGGAGCAAAAATGGTTTTTAAGGGTTTATTTAGATTGTCCATTATTGGAAGGTTTTGAAATTTATATTCATTTGGCTTTTTGAATAAACTGCCATCTCACAATTAGCAGAACAATCCCGATGATCCCAAAAATAATATTCAGATAAAAAGTATGGGAATTGGTATCAAAACTTAGCATGTTTTGTAAAGATTCAGGGCGTGCTGTGGGAATTGCATTAAAAACGGCAAAAAGATAATGTACGGTTATCCCGGCAGCTACCATACATACGTATAGCAATAGAGACATATAGATGGTAAATTTCCAGCCGTAGTACTTTGCATTAAGATATATTACCGTAGCCGCAACCAGGTCTGCTCACAGGAAAGCCATTACCCCGGCAAAAGAAGCATTTTTTGACCATAAGATCGCCGCCAATGGTATATTGCCCAGGGAACCAACAAAAGTAAAGACAGCCAGGATAGGAGCTACCAAAGCATGTTCCACTATTGCGAGGAAAGACTGGGTTTCGGCACCACTTTCAAGAAAAATTGAATTCCAAAAACTGTCGGGTACAAAAGCCGAAACGATTCCTGCAATGGTAAAACCTATCAATACTTCTTTGTAGGCCATTTTCCATTCTCCAAGAAATTTATAGCTGATGATTTTAATCCCTTTCTTAGAAGTAAGCTTTTCATACCATTTCATTCCCTCGGGAGAAGGGTGTTTCAATTCTTCGGCTTCCAGTTTTTCGGCATGTTCCTTTCCGGCCCGGGCAACTTTTTTTGATATAAAAAAGCGGTACAATAAATAAGCATATATAATCATTATTGTCCCGAGTGCGAAATTGGCAACAACAAATTTCCATCCTACCAACAGCCATAATACTATTCCTGTTTCTATTACAAGATTTGTAGTGGCTATTAAAAAAGAAATAGCATTTTTAGGATGGGCACCCTTTACCATTACTGATCGCGTGGCCGCCAGAGAAGCGAAAGAACACGAAGAAGATATAAAACCAAAAAATCCGCCAAGACTCATTTGCTTTATCCCGGTTTTACCTAACACATTGGACATTTGTTCCCTGGTGACCAAAGTTTGGATAGCAGCGGAAAGGATATAGCCTAAAATAAAAGCCCATAAAGTATACCATATTAATAATCCGGTAGTTTTTAAAGATTCGACAAGGAGTTGTAAAATATTTGATTCCATAATGGGTTGGTTTTGATAAATATTTATTTAAAAATGCATTAAACAAAAATTAAAGAGGTGCCAAACATAAAATCGAACATAGGGTGGTATCCTAATGTTAGCTTTCTTTATTAAAAAAAAGGAGCAACTTTTTAGCCGCTCCTTTTAAATTTTTTTTACATTTTTTTTAAGCTGCCATTTCTTTACAGCTTTCGGCACAGGTTCGACATTTTTCTGCGCATTGCTGGCAAACTTCACTGTCAAACTTTGCACATTCATCAGCACAGGCTTTACATAAGTCGGCACAAATGGCACATAGGCGTTTTGAATAATCAGACTGGCTTGCAAGTAGTTGAACACAGGCTGTGCATAAAGCAATACAATCCAGACAAAATTTGTGGCATTCTTTCATGTCTGGTTCCCCCAAATGTTGGTCAAGGCAAATTCTCGCCGCAGTAATGCAGGCGTTGCAATCATCGATACATTTTTGCATTTCTGAACTTAATGGTTTCATAATTTAAATGGTTTTAGTTACTTCCTGATTTGCTCGGAAATCAGAAATAAAAGATTAAGAGCCGAACCTCTTTTCAAATATCGACTCATAGCCCGGGGGGTAGGCAAGCCGATTAATAAAGATTTAACATTTTAATTTGATTAAAAAAAAAGGCAGCCAAAAATGGCTGCCATAAAAAGTTTCAGATTTTAATTTCAGTACGATGGTTTTGCTAACTGGCTTTTCCTATTCCTGCTTCGATAAGTTTTTCTTTGCTTATACCATTGTTTGTACAGCACTCAAGCAATTTTCCATCAACCGCCACCGCGGGAATTCTCTTTACACCGTACTCCTGCACTTTGTCTATACAGGTCTTATCCTCACATTGTTCCACCAGGTTATAGGTGGTAATCTCGCAACTATCGCAGGACAACTCTTTCACCATTTTTACAACCGGATCACAAACCGGACAATTTGCCGTAAATATTTCTATTTGTCTTTTCATTTTTTTTTGAATTTAAATTAACAATCAGTTTTATCCTTCTTATTAAAGAACAATCCAAAGATAAGAGCGGAACCGGGGTGGTCTCCAAATAAAAAAACCTGCTTTTTTACGACAGATTTTTATTAGTATTAAAATTAAATGGAAAATTTTTGAATGTTTTACTCTGATCTATTTTCGGAAATGTAAGATTCCAGCCTTCGTTTAAGTTCATCAATCTCCTTCATTTTATCGGTAAGGCTGTTAAGCTCAAGGTCGGGAAATTGTTTGCGAATAAATTCAATTCGCTCTTCATTACCGCAATTACCGGGACAGGCTTCCACAGTTTCTGAAATTGTGATCGCCAGCGCTTTGCGGTACACTTCATCTAAAAGAAGAAAATGCGCCTTATCAAGTCCTTTTTGCGCCGCTTTGAACTGGATCAGAATCTTTTCTGGATCTTTATTTTCATCCAGCATTTTTATAAGTCCGTTAAGCTGGCCGCTGATGCTCTGCAAGCGAGTTTTTATATCTTTACTTAGATCTCTAGGAATCATACTTTTAATTTTCAGCAAGATACATCTGGAGTGGGGG
The DNA here is from genome assembly GCF_002900095.1 of Salegentibacter mishustinae. Classification (NCBI taxonomy): domain Bacteria; kingdom Pseudomonadati; phylum Bacteroidota; class Flavobacteriia; order Flavobacteriales; family Flavobacteriaceae; genus Salegentibacter; species Salegentibacter mishustinae. The sequence goes on from NZ_LLKN01000002.1 coordinate 1,249,075, forward strand.
AGGTCACCAAAAGTATTTTAAATTTTTAGCAGCAATTTGTTCCTTCCTGAATGGGTGGACAGGCAACATTACCATAAGAACAATAAACACAGCAATCACCTTCTTTTGGTTTTAATAAATGCTTGCAATTATCACATTGGTAAAAAAACTGACAGGCTGTTGTGGGCATTTCCTCTTCTTTTGTGTGTCCGCAACCAGGACATGTAATGGTAGAAACTAGTTCTATTTCCATAATCTATTTATTTTTAAAGCATATGAGGGATATCTGATGACAAAGTCGGATACGTAAATATCATCGTCCTTAACTCATTAATTTTCATTTTGGTCTTTATCGCCATGGCGAATAAATTGATGGTTTCTTCCGCGTTAGGGCCTATTAGATGTGCGCCAAGAATAGTCTGATTTTCTTTATTAATGATGGTTTTATAGGCATATTCCTTAACATTCAGTCTTTTTGCATTGAACCAGCTTTCCGCATGGTTATAATTGACCTGATATTCTATCTGTTTTGATTTGGCTTCTGCTTCGGTCAATCCTACTGATGCCAGGGTAGGTAAAGTAAAAACTACGGAAGGCATTGGTGGATAATTAACTTTTTTCTTGTTCCCTTTGATGATGTTTGATGCTACAACATGTCCTTCCATCACCGCGACCGGTGTAAGGGGCAAGCCTCTGGAATCTGCCGAATCTCCTGCTGCATAAATATTAGGGTTAGAGGTGCTTTGAAGGTATTCGTTGACCAGGATTCCTTTTTTTGAAAAAGATATCCCTGCTTTTTCCAAATCTAAATCAAAAATAGCGGGAGGACGACCGGCCGAGTTAAAGACAGAGTCAGTCCTATAAGTTACCTCTTTTCCATTGGATTTTCCTGTTACTACAAAATGATCTTCTTTCTTTTCAATTTTTGAGACTTCAGTTTCCAAAACCAGTTTAATTCCCAGGTTTTGCGTTGCATTCACAAGATGTTGTACAATGTCATGGTCAAAGTTTTCCAATGGATGATCACCACGATGTAATATGGTTACATCGGCACCGGCCCGCGCAGCGATATGGGCAAATTCAAAGGCAATGTAGCCTCCTCCAATAAATAAAAGTGATTCAGGTAGCTTTTTCAGGTTAAGGAAATCTGTACTTGAAAGTGCTAATTTTCCACCTTCAAAATCCAGTACCCGGGGTTTTGCACCTGTTGCGATCACGAATTTATCAGCTTCAATAACTTCATCACCTAACTGTAAGGTGTTATCAGATAAAAATTTAGCTGAAGTGTGATAGGTGTCTATGTCTTTATTCTTATATCCTTTTTCAATTTTAGGAGGCATGGCATCGACAAAAGATTGCTTAAAAGCCATAATATCTTCCCAATTGACTTCAGGCACAGTATCTATTCCATTTCCTTTAAGTCTTTGGGCAAAATCACGTACTTCCGTTGCTCCTATAATCACCTTTTTAGGATCACAGCCTCTTAGGGCACAGGTTCCACCGTAGGGAAGTTCATCAGTAATGCCCACCTTAAGGCATTTGGAGGCACATTTATTAGCAACAGTCATACCTGACATCCCGGAACCTATTACAAATACATCATATTTTTTCATCTACTTCTCTTTTTTATTTTCTGTATCGATTACTTTATAACCAGTTGTATTTATTGCTTTTCTGATTGCGGTTAAATCGACTTTAGTTTTATCATATTCTACCACGGTATTGGTATTTTCGTAACTCGCTTTTACTTCTAAAATCCCATCTAATTGATTTACTGCGTGTTTTACGCTTTCTTCACAACCAGCACAAGTCATTCCCTCAACATCAAATTCTATAGTTTGAATATCTGACTGGCTAACCACTACAATATCTTTTTTATTATCAGGATAGAATATTTTTGAATAGTATGGGAAAGCTAACATTAACACGGAGAAAATAGTAACTATACCCAGAAAAGCTTTGGATTTAAAGAAAGAAGGCTTTTCGTCTTCGTCACAGGCGCAGTCTATCTCCTCCTGGGTTTTTGGTTTTAATTTTTGATACCAGGCAAAAGCCAGTACTAAGATGGTAATACCAATAAGATATGGTCTGAAGGGTTCCATCCAGGAAAAAGAGGAGGCGATGCCGGCGCTGCCTGAAATCAAGGCCAATATCGGTGTGATACAGCAAAGTGAGGCCGCCGCCGCTGTAAGCAATCCAGCTCCTAAAAGTCCGCTGGATTCATTTTTTTTAGGTGATTTAGAATTCGTTTTCATTATTTAAGCTATTTTATTTTTGTGATTTATTTATTAAACTATTTAAACGGCTATTTTAGATTGTTTTATTCCTTGAAATATATAAGAAAGGATTTTTTCCCCTCCATCGTTTAAAGAATAAAATAGGGTTTGACCTTCCCGTCGTGACGAAATGATTCCGGCATCTTTGATTTTTCGGATATGCTGGGAAACTGCCGGCACGCTCATTTCCAGAATATCAGCGATATCACAGGGACAAAGTTCATTTTCCACATCTAACAGGAAAAGGATTTTTAAACGTACCTCATTTCCCGCAAGCGTTAAAATTTTACTCATTGTTTGAAAGCTGGAAGAAGATTTGTCAATAGTGTTCTTACAGCGTAATATTTGCTTATGATCAGCTTCATTTCTGGTACAGGTTATTTCTAAACTCATAAATAGTATTTTTAATTACGAAACAAATGTATCATTAATATATTATTTAAGCAAATTATTAAATAATAGTTAGTATAAATATTCTGCTTCATACATTTAAGAGATTATGACCACTAATTTCAAAGACCTTCTGGTTGTAAATCGGTCAGCACATTACCGCTTCATTCTGCGAAATGCTCCATTTCGGGTAAAGAGCTTCCCTAAGAATATCTTGGGCATCCTTTTTATTTTCCTAATGATGTATCCGCTATATAGTAGTTATCGCTCTTCGTGTAATCTTATACTTAATTAAGTAAAAAAGGACGCCCGCTAAATCGGAATTCCATTCTTGCATTTACTTCGCTTCCAGTTGTTTTTCAATTTCAGTATTTCCATTTCCTTCCCGGCCGTTGCTGTCCCTACCTTTTTTGTAATGCAAAATACCAATATTTAGAAGTTAGTCCAGGTTGCATAAGCCAGTCGCTTACTCCTTTTTATAAACCTTCCCTAATTCTAAATATTGAAAATGTATCAGCATCAAAAAAGGTAATAGCAAACGGCGCTATAGGAAGTAAATCAACAAATAAAAATTATGAAATCATTTCAAAACAACATACCCGGAAGCAAAGTGAAAAAATCAAAAAAGGAAAACGCTCCGGATATAATAAGTAAATCAATGTTTAATCAATCTGCTTAGAAAGCAGGTATCTAAATCTTTTAATTATGAGTAATCTAAGAAACCAAGTACAGTTAATCGGAAATGTGGGGAACACCCCGGAAATCAAAAACTTTGAAAGTGGAAAAAAAGTAAGCACTTTTTCACTGGCTACCAATGAATACTACCACAAGGAAGGGGAAAAAATTCAACAAACCGACTGGCACAATGTAGTGGCCTGGGGAAAGCAGGCTGAGCTTATCGAGAAATATGTCGATAAAGGTAAAGAAGTGGCCATCCGCGGAAAACTAACTTCCAGATCCTATGAAACCGAAACAGGAGAAAAAAGATATGTAACTGAAATTTTAGTAAGTGAAATCCTGTTTTTAGGTAGTAATGAAAGTTCATTTAATTAAAATATCGAAGATCTTTTAATTCTTAATTATCAAAAAAATAAAGAGGGCGCTCCCTTCGAAAGTTGCTCCCTCTTTTAATTAGTAACCCTTTAAATAAGATAATAATGAAATCCAAAGTTAATGAAATAGCGATAAGCTACACCGGAAGTTTAAAAACAAATTTGCTACCCAAAATTTCAAGTTCCAGAAGTGCAGCAGATTTAGCGTTCGCACAATGGAATAAAAACGAGATCGAACTGCAGGAAACTTTTAAAATAATGCTACTTAATAATGCTAATAAAGTAAAAGGTATTTACGAAGTTTCTAAAGGAGGTATTACCGGGACACTGGTCGATGTTCGAATCTTATTCGCAGTTGTATTAAAGTCTTTAACCACGGCACTAATCTTATTGCACAATCACCCCAGCGGAACCCTTAGACCAAGTGAAGCGGATAAAAGCCTGACCAGGAAAATTAAAAATGCGGCATCATTTTTTGATGTGAAAGTCCTGGATCATATTATCCTTATGCCTGATGGTAATTACTACAGTTTTGCAGATGAAGGAATTTTGTAATTTACCTGGCACATTCTAACTAGATTGTAAGCACTTCTAATTTTAGAAGTGTTTTTTTAGGCTCAAATATTTCAATGAATCTTCTAAGCAAAGCAGTTCTATAAAAGGTCATATAAAAATAGCTTGGTTGGTAGTGCTTAACAGTAAGGAGCATTTCAAGCTCAATCAATTAAAAAAGGGAAAATTCGCTGTTACCTGAATTTTCCCTTTCTTTTTAGGTCATTGAAACCTACTCAATAAAGATAAAAAAAAATCTTGAATCTGGACACCCTTTTGAATAAGAATTATTTATTACTCGCTACCTGTTACTAAAAAAATCCTTATATTTATTTCGCTGATCTTCAGCATTCAAATTTATGCAGGGCTATCCATTTTTGACTTTCGCCGATAATCCTGCACATCAAAAAAATATTAATTCGGAAATTTTTTCCGGGAATTGGCAAGTGGCTTTTGACTGTCTATTAAGACAGCCAACAGACCAAATTGTACGGAATTTTTGTCCCGCGTTGCGGGACGAAAAGGAGTAGCAAGAGGGTAACACGCTACGCGATGTTAAGCACTCCTTTTCGGTTTTAAATAACTGAAAATCAATTGTTTAAAATTTATTTAAATTCCTGATTTTAAGCAATTTGCCACAAATGCCCTGCCAGAGCCCATTTTTAGGGAAGAATTTGCGACAAATCGGCGAATTATGGACTCATTTATCGGCATCAGGTTCAAAAAGGAAACAGCTAAACGTTTCCAGGAATTTTCAAGAACACACTTCAAATCGCACACCGAAGCCCTGGAAACAATGCTCGACTTTTTCTTTTATAATGAAATCTCCCCACACGAAAGATTGGGCCCAACCGGGAGGACTATCGAAGCTTCTTTTAAAAAACGTATCAATGCGGTTATTGCCATTATGCGTGATATGGAGAAAACCCAAACAAAACCTACCGCGGCGATGATCGCTTCACTTTTCCAAACCGAAGTACCTCAAAAGAAACCACTCATCCTGGAAAAGAAAATCCTTCGGGAGAAAAAGGATGGTATTCCCAAACAGGAACGAGATGGTTTGGGTGAAAAGAATTTTTCTGATAATAACCTGTAAAATTTCCTGCTATGTATATCACCATCACACCTCAAAAGTTAGGGGGGAATTACTCCCAAAGTACCGCCGGTTTTGTTAGCTATCTCGAAAAGGAAAACGAAGGCGTAGAAGAAGTGGCAAAGGAACATTTCTTTAATCAATATGAGGATGCCATCACCCCGGAGGAAGTCGTAAAAGAAATTGATAACAATACCGCCAAGCTCAAAAAGAAAGAACCGAAGTTCTATTCCATTACTGTTAGCCCTTCCAAATACGAATTAAAACGCCTGCAAAATAGTAGCAAGGATCTAAAAAGGTATACCCGGGAACTGATGAAGGATTATGTGGCCTGTTTTAACCGGGAGATAGACGGAAGGCCAATTAATATCAATGATATTAAATATTACGGTAAAATTGAACATAGCAGGAGTTTTAAAGGTACAGATCGCCAGGTTCGCGAAAACCAGCCTTATGCTACTAAAATTCTTCAACTCAAAAGTGAAATCCGAAAAATAGAAACCGGACTGATGCAAGGAAGTATTCAAAAACGGGAAAAAGAAATTGAGAAACTGGAAGCACAGGCGCCACACTGCCAAGATGGTAAGCGAATCGTACAAGGAATGCCCAAAGCAGGCAACCAAAGCCATATCCATATTATCGTAAGTAGAAAAGATGCTTCCAATTCGGTTAGCTTATCCCCGGGAAGTAAATACAAAGCTTCGGAAGTTAATTTTAAAGGTAAGACCGTTAAACGCGGATTTGACCGGGACCGCTTTTTTGAAAAAGCAGAAAAGACCTTTGATAAAACCTTCGGCTATCAGCGCAATTTTGTGGAAACCTATACGGCTCGAAAGGAATTTATTAAAAACCCGAACCACTATTTTACCGCGCTAATGGGATTACCGGCTAACGAAAAAGCACTTGCTTTTAAGCTTATCCGGGAATCAGGGATCCCGATGATGCCCAGCATTCCAACTTCCCAGGCACAACTTGCCCTCAAAATTTTTAACAGGCTTAAGAAAGGGGTGGAGGTAGCCGTTAAATCAAGTTCAATCGGTATTTAATTTTAATTATTATGGACATAGAAAATCTTGTTAGACTGCTTCTGATCATCGGGCCGGTAAGCATATTGTTCTATATATGTTTTAGGCTGATCAACCGCTTTGCTTTTATTTTGAATTTATTGCTGATGGTGGCCCTTGGCATTTATGGGGTCCAGGATAACCAGTGGATTCCGGCTTTGTTATTCCTGGGTTGTCCGTTGCTCCTGATCAATACCCTGATGTATGTTTTTTTACATACTCACCAGGATAATAAAAAGATCAATAAAAAATACCAGATCGGTTTTGCAACCACCAAAGGAAAATTTAAACTGGAAAATATTAAACGGGGCGCTTCCGTTATTGGCTCTGCCGGAAGCGGGAAGACCGAAAGCGTAGTGTATGGCTTTTTAAAGCATTTTCAACAGGAAAATTTTTGTGGGGTGATCCACGACTATAAGGACTTTGAGCTCACTGAAATGGCCTACCCGCTTTTTAAAGACCGGGAAATTCCCTTTAAGATTATTTCCTTTGATAAGATCCTCCATCGGGTGAATCCCATCGCTCCACCATACCTGGAAAATGAGGAAAGCGTCAATGAAGTCTCCCGGGTACTGGTGGAAAACCTATTGGAACAACGAGAGTCAGGTACCTCGGGGACTACAAAATTTTTTAATGATGCCGCGGAAGGGCTAATCGGAGGACTGATCTGGAAATTAAAAGCGGATTATCCGAAGTTTTGTACCCTTCCACACCTTATCGCCATCTACCAATACCTGGATACCGATAGCCTTATCCAGTTTTTGGAAACCAATACCACCTCTCGAGCGATGGCCGATGCCTTTATCAGCGGTAAAGATTCTGAGCGGCAAACGGCCGGGGTAAAAAGTACCCTGGCCAATGCCCTTAAAAGGATCAGTACCCAACAGATCTTTATGGTCCTTTCTAAAGATGAAGTTCCGCTTCATATTAATAGTGAGCAAAACCCTTCGGTTATTTCAGTGGTCAATAATCCCAAATACGAAGCTTCCTACTCCCCGGTCATAGCCACTATTATCCATACCATCACTAAACAAATGAGTGTGCGTAACTCTAAAGCTTCTTTCCTGCTGATGGAAGAAGCGCCAACACTTCGTTTGCTGAATATGCACCGCATTCCTGCCACGCTGAGGAGTTATGATATCGCTACTATTTATGTAATGCAGGATAAGATCCAAAACGATATGATGTATGGGGATAAAGCCAGTAAGGCAATCCTGAGTAATCTTTCCTATCAGTTCTTTGGAAAGGTAAATGACCCCGACACCGCCAAATATTACGAGCGCTTTTTTGAAATTGTGAAAAAGCCCACAACCAGTGTCAACCGCGGGTATAGCCTGGATTTTGACACAAGGGTGACCACCGGGGAGAAGGAAATTCCAAAAATCAGGGCTGATGTTTTCTTTCGGTTAAAACAAGGAGAATTTATAACCTATGCAGACGGGAAGGATAAAAAAGTACAGTTTAAATTGCAGAAGATTTACCGCGATCTACCTTCAGCTAACGACCAAAAACCTTATTCCAAAGCTGATTTAGAAGCTAATTTTGAAAGGGTGTATAAGGAGGCCAGGTCTATATTTGAGTAAGCTGAAAATAGTTTTTAATATCATTTCATTTTTGGTAGATGTCAAGTAAATACTGTAAAAAACTTGACAATTTATATTTTAATTCATTATCTTTGCCATATTATGAATATTGCGACATCCATAAAGTATCAAGTAGATCGTATAAATACCGGGAAGGTATTTACCTATGATAGCCTATCCATTCCCCAGAATGAATTCTCCGCTGCTGCAAAAGCTTTAAGCAGGATGGTTGCCAGGGGTGTGATTAAAAGATATAAAAAAGGGATGTATTATAAGCCCAAACAAACTATTTTTGGGGAAATAAAACCAAGTGAGGAAGAATTACTTTATAGTTATCTTTTTGAAAATGGTGAGCCAATTGCATACATAACAGGGACTCGGTTATATAATGAACTTGGCCTTACTACTCAAATCCCTACAACACTAAGAGTGGCCAGTTGGGATAAGATGATAAAAACCAAGATTGGAAACCTTGTTGTAAAGCCTGCTAAAAGTTATGCACCTGTTTCAAAAGAAAATATTCCTTTCTTGCAATTACTGGACGTAATGAAAGATTTTAAGAAAATTCCGGATCTGGATAAAAAGAAGGGGGTTGATTTTTTAAAGAAAAAAATCAAAGGGCTTTCTCACACCGATAAAATACAACTAGTTGATCTTGCTAAATCCTATCCTCCCAAGGTGAGGGCATTTTTAGGAGCTCTTCTTGAAGCACTCTCTTTTAAAGAAATGAGTGAATCGCTTAAAAACACCCTTAATTATTTAAGCAACTATGAATTCGGAATATCCGAAAAAATACTGACCACCACTACAAACTGGAAGATTTCCTGATGAAATTACATGATTTTAAAAATGCATTTCAGGGGGCTATTGTAGCTACTGCTCAACATTTTGGAATTTCTGAAATCTATGTGGAAAAGGACTATTGGGTTACTTTAGCACTTAAAGAGATTTTTACCAATGAATCAACCAGGGAGCTCGCCGTTTTTAAAGGTGGAACATCCCTTTCTAAATGCTTCAGGATTATTGAGCGCTTTTCCGAAGATATCGATTTGGTCGTTATAAAAGAGGAGGGGGAAACCGATAATTCCCTAAAACGAAAACTCAAAAAAGTCACTGGTGCACTGGAACCTGTTATGACTGTTATTCCCGACCATCCTTTAGAAAACAAACGAGGCAAAATTAGAAAAGTGGTCTATGGTTACGATAAAGTAGGCGTGGAGGGTGCCTTCGGCCAGATCCGGGATCATATTGTAGTGGAAGCTTCAAGTCTTGGGAAATCCCATCCTTCAGAAATAGTCAATGTCCATTCTATGATTACGGCCTTTATTGCCACGACTAATAATGTAGATCTTATCAATGCGTACCACCTTGAACCTTTTAAGGTTACGGTATTAAGTATAGAACGTACCTTTTGTGAAAAAATAATAAGCCTGGTCCGGTTTTCCTATACCGAAAATCCTTTGGAAGATTTAACAGATAAGGTTCGCCATACTTATGATTTGCATCAACTGCTGCAACAAGATAAAATCTCTTCGTTTTTGCAATCTGATGATTTTGAAAAAATGCTGCTGCAAGTAGGTAAAGATGATGATAAGGCCATTCCCAAGGATAAGGAGTGGTTACTGAAACATCCGTCCCAGTCCCTGTTCTTTAGTCAAACAGAGATGGTTTGGAAATCCTTGAGCAAAACTTATTCTGGTTCGTTTAGTGAGTTGCTAACCGGAGACCTTCCCGAAGAGAGGGAGGTTCTAAAATCCCTGATGAGGATTTCGGGAAGGTTAAAAGAAGTGAAATGGGAAATTTAAATTTTAGAGCTTCTAATTTGATAAGCTTTCCTTATCAATTCGGATTATTAATTAACCGATGCGATACCTTTAGTTTTAAATTTCGTTCCCCGTCTTTTTCATTGAGCTCCAAAATCGCCCTCCTTTCTTTAGACAATGAAAACTTTGGCAGTACATAAACTATTTTTACAGTTTTATTTTTTCGAACCTTGGTCGGCATCTTGTATTTAAAAACCGGATCCTGGTATAAACGCTGCAGGGATTTCTTCTTTCCCTTTTTGCGTGTTTCACTGACCAATTTTAAGAAATTGAGATCGTAATCCAGACCTGATCTATTCTCAATTTTGATCACAAAATAGAGCTGCTCCTTATTAAAAACGATATCCTCAACACTTAATATGATACCGTACTTACGTTTTTTTATCCGGCCAATACGTTGTTTCTTACTAAGCAAGTAGCTGCAGAATTTTCGGTAATAATCTTCCTTATCGCTTAAGTATTTTTGTGAATTACTGGTCTTAATAGAAACCATAGCAACAGGCTTTTCCTTTCCTATACTTTCGGCTTTCGGGATAAAATAGTTCAGCCTGGTAAGTTGTTCCTTATACTTCAGGATGTAGGAAAAGACCGATCCATCTTCGCCGATAACGAGCAAGTTACTTTCCTTGCCGGGTTTGGCTTGCAGTAGGCCAAAATGCTGTTGTTTTTCCCGATTATAAGTAAAAATAAAATTTGCTGCACCCGTAATGCCCTGGTTGATCGCTTTAGGGAAAAATAGAGCAACATTTTTATAATCATTGGCGTAAATGGTGTCCAGTTTTTCCTGGGTTTGTGCACTGGTGATGATAAAAACCAGTAGAGCGGCCTTGGTTAAAATATACTTTTTCATAATGATTGTTTTATTGGTTAGCCATTCCCCAGTCGGGTTCAGGTTTGCTGGCTTTGAGAATTAATCGGTAATTATTTAGAATAGTCACTTTTAGGTTGCGGTTATTTCGCCGAAACACTTTGCTTATCCCACTGACTTGGGGTAAGCTAGGGATATTGATATCACTAATTACATCGTCCAGGACTTCCGTAGTAACTTCCGCTCGGAAATTATTCTCGATGTAAATACCTTCGCTACCATCTTCAAGGTCAAAAGCTTTTAAGCTAGTTTGATGCTTATTGATATTTTCGATCTCAATCAAGACGCGATTTGGCTGAAAACTCACAAAGCCGAAAACCGGAGTATTTTTGGGGATAAATTTGTCACGAATCCTGGCAGGTTGTGCAAGTCGCATTCGAAGCCTGGAGTTTGCTTTCACCACTTGGGTACCATCAACCATCACTTTAATTTCCTTATCGGTAATATTTGTAAAATGATCCTTAGATTCCTTGGGAGCAGAAGCAAAAAATAATTGATGTTCCAGTCCCATTTCTTTGGCTTCGATTTTTCGCTTTACTTCAATTTCCGAAGTATCTACTTTTGGTACTGTTTTTATTAGGCCCGGGCTGTTATTCTCCGGTGGGCTGGTTGGCCGCGTTTGTGTAAGCTTTGCAATTTGGGCCTGCCGGGCTTTTCCCAGCTCATAAATACTATCGATCTTGCGCTCTTTTTCTTTTTCCAAAAGCTCGGTGTCGTAATAGCCTAAAGAATCTAAAAACGTTTCATCATAAATACTTGGCGCATTCTTATCCCGAACTACTTTAAGGTTGTCAATAGCCTCCAGTTTGGAATCATAGGTTTGCTGGCTTTCTTCTTCAAGGTCCGGGATCTCCGTTTGCCGGAGGTTTTCCTGTTGCTCTTCATCCTCCCCGGTGATCATCAAGGTATAGGAGATAAGAAAAATCACAATGACCGCCAGAACGCTAATGAATACGATTTTGTTCTTTTCAATTTTCATCCGTTTTAATTTTAATTTTGTGAGGGTACTTTTCTTAAACTGTTTTCGAAATAATCCGCAATGAGAAGTCCGTGTGGATTATGGGGGAAGTGACGATCTACGATGAGCAGTTTTCCCGTGGTAACCAGTTCGTAGGTATCCACAATGCTGCCGCGGTTAATCTCGAAAATAACAGTGGTTTTAAAACCATAGGAACCTTCCTTTTCTTCGAGCTGTGAATCGATCGTTAATACCTTTTGAACCAGCGAGTACTGCAATAAGCGGTTGTAAACCCCTTCCGCCTTTTTCTGCCTGTATAGGTTGTCTACCGAACTATTGCCAAGCCATAATGCTTTTTCCAGGTTTTTCTTAAAGCTATTGGCATCAATATTATAGAAGTAGGTGTGAAACAGCTCCAGGTGGGCAAGGGCCTCCACCTGGAAGTTTTCTTTTTGAGTAACCAGTTTTAATGGAATAATACTGCCATCGGTGTTGATAGCAAAAGCGGTGTTTAGCGCCTTGTTCCGAGTGGAGATAGCCATCCAAATGGCAAAGGCACTGCAACTCATCGAGCAAACCACTACGGCTAGTACGATAAAACGGTTGAGTTTTAAAACTGAGTAGATATTTTTATAAGGTGTTTTCATATTTAAAATTTTTATTGATTTTAATCGGATAAAATCCTAATGAGCTTTATGTGGTGAACAGTCTCAGTGTAAAAGAAATAGCACGCCTGTAGAGTTTGAATTTTAAAATCACGATAAAAGCTATAGATCCCAGCTCTACAACCGGGGCAAAAAAACCGCTCCCGTAATCCGTACCGAATAGGTTTTCCCAAAAATTGGTATTAATTTCTGTGTAAAGGGCATTGATAAACACATTAACCAGGAAGAAGGCTGGGACCAGCATATATACCGCCGCATACAGCCTGAAAAAGCCATAAGCCATCGAGCGAAACTTCTCAAATACCGCCAGACTAAGCACCAGGGGAAAAAAGGCCTGCATTATTCCTAATAGGAAATAACGTTCCGCCAGGAATAAGGGATAGATGAATAAATCCAGCATCCATAAGAACAGGCTAATTAAAAATGCAAAGGTTTTAAAGCCGTAAAGGGGTGTCACCAGGGCCTCATAAAGTAAGGCCATGGCTTTGCGCATCGCCCCCATAGGGGAGACATCTTCTTCTATAGGAATCTCTTGCATCTGAAGAGGTAATAGGGCAGGGGCGGTGTCGCGATACTGGTTTTCAATGGCCACAAGAATGTTGTCAAAGAATCCCAGGATTTGCGTTGAAAAAATAACCAGCAGAACTACCGCAAAGTTTTTCGCCAAATCACCGGGGGAAAGCCCCCAGGTATAGCCCTGCCTATCGGCTACCCCTTCATTATACTTTTTAAGGATGTTGACCAAAAAGAAGAGCACCGCCAGAGTTTTCATACCTACGATTGTATACTGAGAAAATTCGCTCTCCTGGATGGTTTGGAAAACGCTGTCGATATATTCGACACCTACGGCCATTATGATCATTCCTTCCATCATCAAAAGCCTGTTTCCCGGTTATTGATCTTATCCTGCATTTCTCGAAAAGAAATGATCTCGCGGTAACGCTTGGTCTTTAACCGCACATCGGTGACCATTTCTTTAGACTCGAGTTCTTTTTGCTTTAAAACCTCCGCCCGCTCGGCATCACTCATTTTTAAATGATCACTTGATAAGATTTCATCGATAAACCTTGCGTTCTCCAGGGAGTTTTCTACGACGGCACTGAAGGATTCGGTGACCCGACTTACTTCTTCTGGTTTGATGTAAGGGGAATTCAAAATATCCCGAAGGTCATCCTGCATCACCGCAATAAGGCGTTGGTTGTTACGACCTATCTCACGAACGGCTTTTAAATCCTGCACTACGCTATTGACCTTCTCAATACTCTCTTTCTGTGCCTTTAAAAAGTTGACGGTCTTGACAAGATTAGCGGTTTGCTTGGCCGATTCAACCAGGGATTTAACCAGGCTGACGAAGTTCGTATTATCATACACCGGCATCCCCTGGCAGGCAGCGCCTGCAGGCAAGCATAAAGCAAGGGCTATTGTAAATACTAAAGTTTTGTGTTTATTTTTCATATCAAAGTGTTTTAAATTGTGATGTGCGCTTAGGGCTGTTTGATAAATTCCTTGATAGCCTTTTCCATATTTTTGGTCTTTTTATAAATGGCCATTATGGCCTCGTTTTCGGTTCCGTCGGTGAGATAGGCAGCATAGACTTCGGGTGGTACTTCCAGGCGGAAAATGTTACTTTCCTTACCGATCTTGATAAAGATCTCGGTGTACTTCCGTTTTCCGGTCAAATTATTCCTGATCGATTTCAACTGCTTGCGATCATGGCTGGAGAGGCTCAAGCGCTTGACCAGTTCTTCATAACCTTTTTCATTATTCAGGCTGTAAATCACCTGGGTGTTTTCCAGGATGCTTGAGGAAGTCGCATTATTAGGAAGCTGATTTATGGATTGTAAGATAATTCCAATGGCCCCGTTCTGTTTACGGATTGCCTGGTAGTAGAATTCCACGCTTTCCAAGACATTTTCAAACTTGAGTTGCTTGGCGAATTCATCAAAAAGGATGATTCCCTTTTCTGCTCTGTTTTTCCAGATCGTACGTTGGATCGCTGACTTGATTAGTTTGAGCATCACCGAGAGAATCTCTTTATTGTCCTTGACTTCATCGAGTTCAAAGACAATCAGCCGCTTATCTTCGATCTTGTAAGTTTGATCTTCGCTAACTTCAAATAAGAAGCTGTATAGACCATCGCCGACATACTCCGAGAGCACGTGCAAAAAGTTGGTAACATTGAAGTAGTCGGGATGGATTTTAAGGGTCTCCAGCAGCTCATCTTTTCGGTGCTCGATAAAACGGTAAAAACTATCTAAGGAATGGTTTCCCGTGGTGTTTTTGTAATAGTAACGGAGGATCTTTTTTATGGCTACGGATTGTGCTTTAGTAACCTTGTCATCTGCAGCAATGAGTTCCAATAGGAACACCGAAAGATCCTCCAGCCGCTCTGGACTTACATCATCGATATTTGATATGTAGAAAGGATTAATACCTAGACTTTTTCCGCTCTTGTAGCGCAAAACAGTGTACTTATCAGGATAGAGTTTAGCGAACTTGGTATAAGAACCTCCTAGATCGATAATCACCAGGCGTACCCCGTTTTCAAAATATTGACGTAGAATGTTATTGGCCAGAAAGGATTTTCCTTCCCCGGTAGGGGCGAAGATGGCAAAGTTCCGCGCCTTGATGCGTTTCTTTCCCTCATCCCAAACATCTTTTAGTACAGGAATATTATGCTCACGGTCATTAAAAATGATGCCGGTAGGGTCCGATTTATAATTGGTATTATTGATATAGAGACACAAGGCATGTTTCATATCGGTCACATAGAGATCTTCATCGGAAAAATTGGAAGAGAAGCAGCAGTAGCTGTTTAGCAGGTAATTCTTTCGTTCCTCACCCCGTGGAGCGTAAGGGGTAATATCGAGTTCCTTGAACTCAGCCTTAATTTTAGAGGCAATGCCTTCCAAATTACGAGGATCACGATCCCAGAAGATCACATTAAGATGGCCCCGGATAATCCGCGAGTTATCATCGCTATTAATCTTTTCCAGGATTTCCTGGATCTTTCCTAAAATGACTTTGTTTTGAGACCCGAAATTTGAACTTTTGCTGAGCTCTTCAACTTTTTTATCCAGTAGCTTGCGCCATTTGTGTTTATCATCCAGGTAGAGTACCTGGTTGACTATATGGTTCTCTCTTAAATGAAGCCCCAGCCCATCAATAAACCCCTGGTGAAATACAAAGTCATCAGATGTGAATTTCTCATTGGTTTTGCTCGACTGTACCCTTTCGCCAAAGCACAGCTCGCTATTGATAGCCAGGGCATCAAAATAATTGTCCCCCGTTTGAATATGTTGTTTTTCGAGTAGGATATCAGTATCGAAACCTTCATTAAAACCGTTGAAGTATTCGGTAGTTAGGGTAGTGATTTCTTCTGGTGGTATTGCTTTTATAGAAACCTTTCGGCTGTTAGCAATAAAGGAAACACAATCGTTTACTGAGCCGATAAAGCTTTTAAAGTTGGCATCCAGTTCACTTACAATTTCTTTGGAGACTTTCCGAAAAGGGTTTACATATTTGAAGTTGTTTAAAGCTTTGTTCCTGGTCAGGGTGAAAAATATTAAAGAGCGGTGCGCTATATATTCCCGATCTTTAAAATGATCCCGTGTGGCTTTTTCTAAAAAGGTTATGTTTGGAAGTGAAGTTGCAGTGAATGCTTTCTTCTCATAAATATCCTGCTTTTGCACTACTGTACCCACCGGCAGGGACTTAAGCGCCTGAAACCAGGTGGCGTGCAGGTCTTCAAAATCTTTTTCCGATAAGGAGTAAATTTCAGGTAGGTCAAGCCGGTAACATAGGACGATGTTACCGTTTGCGGTAAAAACAACATTGTCCCGAATATCTGTAATAGGCCAGTGAGAGGCGAGGTTAATCTTTTTCATAATGGATACCTGAGTTTCTTTTATTACTGATCATTTTTGGAAATGCCCCGGTCATCTGTAGAAATTCCAGGAGCCGACTGATACGGTTTAACCCGATATACAAGAATGCATTAAAGAGCAGGGCGCTAATAATCACATCCAGACTGAAGGAGAAAATGATCACCATTAGGGACGCGATTATCGAAAGCATCATTAGCGCGAATAGGGGAAGGGAAAGTCCAAAGATGACGGCACCCTTGCGAATGTTCTTATAAGGACTATATTTTTTCATAAGTTTTCTTTTATGATTTCCAAATGTCGCTTAGCGACGGATTGACCTAGACTACAATGGTGATCAAATAGGTGAAGATGCCTACCACAGCGCCTGCGATAAGAACAAAGACCAACACCCTGGTTATTCCTTTTTTCAAATCGGAGTTTTCCCCAAAGAAGTGGCCGGCATTAAAAAGAAAGCCGACTAAAAAGATGACTCCAAGGATGATTGGAAATATATTCCTTATAGTATCGGAAATATCGGCTACGGAATCTTCGATCCCACCGATTTGCGCAAAAAGTGACGTGGATAGCAACAAGAAGAATGTTGACAGAAAGATTGATTTTTTCATAACGAAGGATTTTAAATTTTTGACTCGTTTTCGTTATGAGAAAATTAGAAATTTAATGACTTAAATAATTGGAAATCAATAATTTGTGAATAAAATATAATTTGTAGTTAATTGAATTTCAATACTTTCATTTAGCATTAAATAATATTAGTTTTTGGAAGGGGGGTGTTGATAACTTAAAATGTGGAAAGGGGAGATGGATACAAAAACGTCAATTTTGTGATTTTGTTCCTTCAACTATACATGGTTTTTGGACAAGAACCGGCAAATAGAAAACGAATTGATATTAATATTGGACACGGAGGAAAAGATTCCGGTGCCATCGGAATAAAAGGCATTAGTAATCGAGATGAAAATCACTATTACAATAGAACAGTTTGTATTGTGCAGTGGCTTTAGTAGTAGTTAAATATTTATTTAAAATTGAAGAATTATGAAAGCGTTGTGGGCTGAAATTATGAAAGTTATAAATGATATCGTAGGCGAATTTAATAAGACTTCTATTTGCAGACACCGGTTAAAAGTTATAATCTACAAAGCAGCCTTTTGGACTATAATTTTCCGTAATATCTAACTTTAGCTTTGGTTAAGGGCCAAAGTTTATGCTACATTTTTTGAAAAGAATTTTTAAAAGTTTCTTCTTCGATGTTAATGGAACCCTTTTTATAAGAGGAGAAGAAGCATGTGGTGTTTTAAAGTCTTAATATGCAACGTAGTAATCAATATTAATTACGATTTAATAGGTAAAAAACACGTTAAAACGAAAAATAATTACGATATGATGTTTTAATATTACATTTTTAGTTATATTTGTAACGTAAACTAAAAATAATATCACAGATAAATGTATACAGAGCTTATTAAAATAATTGAAGGTGGTCTTAATCACAATCCAAAGAAAGTTGTCAGTTATTCTAAACACTTGGCCAAAAAGTTAAGAGAAGATGGAGCGGATAAACTTGCAGATAAGATTATGAAAACTATTGAAGGTTCAACAGGTATTCCTGTATATAAAGATCAATTATTTGATGCACCTGTAGATAATGATACAAGACTAAATATTGCTGACATTATTCTACCTCAAGATATAAAGTTAGATATTTTGCTTTCTGAAAGTATTCAAAACCCTGTGAATAATTTTATCTCTCTGGTTAATTCAAAAAATGAAATAGAAAGTAAGGGCCTGGAAATGAATTTATCATTATTGCTTTATGGCCCACCTGGATGTGGGAAAACAACATTAGCTAAGCATATTGCTAAAGAATTAGATATTCCTATAGTGATAGCTAGATTTGATTCTTTAATATCATCACTTTTAGGTAATACCGCAAAGAATATCAGAAAATTGTTTGATTATGCAAAAAGTAAACCATGCATATTATTTCTTGATGAGTTTGATGCAATTGCTAAAGCAAGAGACGATAATCATGAAACAGGTGAGTTAAAAAGGGTAATCAATAGTTTGCTTCAAAATATTGACGATTTTTTAGAAACAGGTATTCTAATTGCTGCTACAAATCATGAACAACTGTTAGATAGCGCCATTTGGAGAAGGTTTGAAAAGGTAATTAATGTAAACAAACCAAATTCAGACGAAATTAAGAACCTTATAGGGAGCTATTTTAATAAAGTAGACTCAAAACTAGATATTGAAGACAAGAAGTTTGATATGTTATCTTCTTATTTAAATGATTTCTCACACTCTGAAATAATTAAGATTATAAATAGTGCCTTTTACAATTCAATTATTAAAAACAAAGAATTTGAATATGATGAAATTTTTTCTGAATACTTCAAATACAAACACAACAATAGGTTTACGCCAGAAGAAATGATACGTTTTTTAAATGAGAGTCATATACCTCAAAAACAAATTGCCAGTTACCTTGATATTTCAATAAGACAAGTGAGAAACGCATTAAATGTAGAATAAGATGGCAAAAAAGAATTTACCTATAAAGTTATTTCAAAAAAGGGAAAAAACTGATGATAGAAGAGTCGAAGGTGGGGGTGGTGATTCAATACCAAAATGGCAACTCGAAGGAGAAGAGCTTTCAGCAAGAGCTCAGAGTCTTTTAGAACCGCTAAATGAGTTAAATATAATTTTTAAAACTCGTGATAATACAAGGAGTTTTATTCCTGCAACTTTACGTGTAGATATTGATGATTTAGCTATTGCAAAAACTCATAGAAAAGACATTCAGAAGTTGTTCAACGGTCGGTATACTAAAAATAATATTATTGGTTTTATAGATTCTAATAGTGCTATTGTAAAAGTAGATAATATTGAAGATAGCAACGCTATAAGAAGGAATATCAAAAATTATCACAGTAACCCTAAAGCGGTTTCTGCTGTAGAGACTATTGAAATATATGAACCATTTATTGTAGATTTTGAAGAGAATGAAACTGTAAAAATTTCGCTGATAGATTTTCTAAACTATGAAGTAAATAACGCAGTTAAGCGATCATTCGAAAAATACTGTGAGCAAAAAAACGTAAATATTATAGAAACAAATTACTCGTCAGGCTTAATCATTTTTAAAATCAAAAATGCAACTAAAGCACAATTAGATAGTATTAGTGATTTTGAAGCCTTAGAATCTATAACGTTTATGCCAAAATATAGCGTGGGTATGGATCTTTTGGAAACAACGGAAGCACTTGATATTAAGGAACCCATTAAGGATGAAAAATATCCTATTGTTGGAGTTCTTGATTCTGGTATCTCGAAAAATAAGTATCTAAAACCTTGGCTTTTGGATAGAAATTATTCGTCATATCCAAAAGAATTAATAGATCCAACTCACGGTTCTTGTGTTTCTAGTATTATTATATATGGTGATGAATTGGAAGGGCTAAACTGGACAGGTAATTCTGGGTGTAAACTTTTTGACGCAACTGTATTTCCTGATGAAAAAAAAGAAAGAATAGATGAGGATGAGTTAGTTCTAAATATTAGAACAGCAATAAAGAATAATTCTGATATTAAAATTTGGAATCTTTCCTTAGGTACAGCATCTGAATCGGATTTAAGTGATTTTTCAGATTTTGGAAAAGCCTTAGATGATATTCAAATATCAAATGATGTGATTATTTGTAAGTCTACTGGAAATTGTAGAAACTTTGAGAAAGGTTTTCCTAAAAGTAGAGTTGCTCGGTCTGGTGACTCAATGAGGTCACTAGTTGTAGGCTCAATAACACATTCCAAAAATGAGAGTGATATTGCAGAAATAAATCATCCATCACCTTTTACTAGAATTGGTCCAGGTCCTGCTAATAGTATTAAACCAGATTTAGTCTCATATGGTGGCAATGCTGGAATGCATGAAGGGAGAAGAATTGAAAACGGCGTTAAAGCTATTGCAGCAGATGGCAGTTCTGTAAAAATAATTGGAACTAGTTTTTCAACACCAAGAGTAACTTCGCTATTGTCAGAATTAAATTTTAAAGTAAAAGAAAACTTTAATCCAACTTTATTAAAAGCATTAGCTATTCATTCAGCTAAATATCCTTCAGGTGTAAATTTTACGATAGGCGAAAAGGTGAATCAAATGGGTTTTGGTGTAGCCTCTTCAGCAGACGAGATTATCTATAATGACCCGCACGAGATTACTTTGGTATTGCAGGAGAACATTAATAAAGGTGAATTTATCGAGATACTTGATTTTCCTTTTCCAGAAAGTTTGATTAACGACGACGGCTTCTTTTATGGTGAAATTAAAATAACATTGGTAGCGCAACCTGTATTAAGAGAAAAACAAGGAGCTGAATATTGTCAATCACATTTAAAATTACGATTTGGTACTTATGATGATATAAAAAATAGAGATACAACTAAAGCAAATATTCTAAATCCAATAGGGCCCGGTGATCCAAAAAATGTAATACTAGATTCTAATTACGGTAGCGTATATAAAAAAGATACCTCTAGCGATTATGCTAGAGAAAGAATGCTTTTAAACTATGGTAAAAAATACCAACCTATTAAAAAACATTCTATTAATCTTGATGAAATGACTGCATCTAGACAAAGAGATAGTTTGGCAGCGGGAAGAAAATGGTTTGCTGAGATAAGAGGAATTTATCGCGATTTTGCTCTAACAAGATCTGAAGAAGATGGAGAAATTTTAAATCAAGATTTTACTTTAATAATAACTATTAGAGATACCAAAGGAGAACAGCAAGTTTATAACGAAGTGTCTAGATTATTGGCGGATAGAAACTTTCTCCACTCTAATATAAAAATAAGGGAAGAAATCCGAATAGAGGTTGATTCTTCAGTAGGTGCAGAAGTAGTAGATGATGAGCTACAACTTTGGGAAATTGAAGCAATTAAAAGAGCTGAAATACTCATGAATATAGCCCACCCTGATTTAGAGAATAATACCTTGATTTTCGAATATGATATTGATAATCAAATTGAAGGATTCACAGCAAACGACTTAGACACGTTATCTAAATATTTAGAAAATCAAGTTGAGAAAGTAGCAATTAATTATATGCCATTAGATGAAGAAATTAGAAAAATGGAAATTAATAAATTGGATAGTAATAAATTAATACAATCTGGTATCAATGATAATATAGATAAACTATTAATGCTAGGTTGGGTAAGATAATATATGTTTAATCTTAAAAATATGAGCCGATAAGAGAAATAAAAAATCCAATCTATTGCTTGAACAATAAATTGGATTATAAAATGGGATTTAAAGTTTTGACGGACTCTATAATATAAGGCTTATCTACCTTATAACTCCCTTTGTACTGTACTACAATGGTAATACTTTTTTAAATATTACACAAGTTTTGTTGTCAGATACGTCAAAACAGTAACCGTTCTCATACTGAGAATAAATGAGAACATTAATATTTAATATAATTATTACAATGAAAAATTTTATTTACAAAGTTAACAGAAAGAAATTTGAGACAGTTAACACAATTATTACAGGAAAAGAAATTTTAGAAAATGCAAATTTGTTGCCTGTAGAAGATTACGAATTATTAATTAAGGTAAACGAAAAAGGTTTCGAACCAGTTCAATTAAATGAAGAAATTGATTTAAAAGGAGCTGGAATTGAAGGTTTTTTTGCTAAACCTTATAAGAAGCTAATAATTTATGTTGATGACGAACCTGTTGAAGTTGATGAATGTTTTATGACACCAAATGAAATACTAACTGCTGCTGGGAAAAATGCTAATGGTTTTTATTTAAAACAAATTAGAGGACATAAGGAAGTTAGTTACAAGAATGACAGAGAGCATAAAATTGCCATTAAAAATGGTTTAAAATTTAGTTCGTGTAAACTTGAACCTACAACTGTTTCATAGTTATGGGAAATCAAGGGTTAATGAGTCAGTTGCAAAACAAAGGGCTCGAAACTTGGATGCACACAAATAACTTTGTGTGCTTCAAGTTTATCGTACCAATAGGAAGATTTAAAGGACAAGAAATTGAAATCGCTTTACAAGGTCAACAATTTCCAATGTTACCGCCTTCAGGTCCACATATAAAACCGCATTTACTTCCTATTACTGGGGGTGGAGGCACACATCCTTATGGTGGAATACACGACAGAAAAGTTCCTACACAAGAATATCAGTATTGGAGTAGACCATTTAAAGGCTGGACTTCTGGTATGACTGCAGATGATTATTTAGCATTTTTAAGAACATTATTGGATTTCGAATGAAGTATAGTATAACAATGACAGAAAATGTCAATAGGATATTTTTTGAGCACCTCATTCGAGAGGATGGTCAAGAAGATTTATGCTTTGCTTTTTATAAATTATCTTCTGGTAAATCACGAAAAACAGGAGTGATTAATGAAGTAATTTTACCAGAATTTGGAGACAGAAATGTACACGGAAATGTAAGTTTTAATTCAGCTTATTTTGATAAAGTCACATCTTATGCTTTAGCTAATAATTTTGGTATCTGTTTTATACATAGTCATCCTTATCCAGGTTGGCAAGGAATGAGCTTTGATGACATAGAGGCAGAGAAAATGTTAGCTCCAAGAGTTAAGGCCGTAACAGGATTACCTCTAGTTGGTATGACAATTGGGACAGATAATTATTGGAGTGCACGCTTTTGGATAAAAGAAACTCCAAATACTTATGAGAGATATTGGTGTGAATCTGTAAGGGTAGTAGGGAAGTCCCTAAAAACCTATTTCTGTGATGATATTTTTCCAAAGTCTAATTTCGGAGAAGAGTTTAAACGTACTATTTCATCTTGGGGGGATTTAAAACAACATGAAATTTCTAGGTTAAAAATCGGAATAGTAGGATTAGGTAGTGTGGGTTCTATAGTTGCTGAAGCTATTATAAGGACAGGAATAAGGAATTTAACACTTATCGATTTTGATCTAGTAGAATTGAAAAATTTAGATAGATTATTAGCAATAAATAGAGTTGATATTGGAAAATTTAAAGTAGATGTTCAAAAAGAGCGTTTTTTAAAAACTGAACTCATTTCAGATTTAAGTATTAATGCTGTTCCGTATAGTATTACTGAAAAAGAAGGACAAGAAGCAGCTCTTGATTGTGATATTTTATTTTCCTGTGTAGATATGCCTTTACCAAGATATGCTTTAGATTGCTTGTCATTTGCAAATTTAATTCCAGTAATTGATGGTGGAATTGATACAAATCCAAAGGATGATTTATCAAATATTGACCAAGCAAGATGGAAGACTCACACAATAGGACCTGAAAGAATATGTATGCAATGTTTAGGTCAATATAAACCTGAAGATGCTGCATTGGAAATATCAGGAGAGTTGGATAATCCGAATTATATTAAAGGATTACCAAAGAATCATTTTATTAATAGAGGTGAAAATGTTTTTGGTTTTAGTTTGAGTTTAGCAGGAATGGAAATACAACAATTCTTATCCTTGATTTTGAAACCAAGAGGAATTAATTATGGTCCGAAAGAAATGGATTTCAATACAGGGAATATAGATTTCGATTTTGAAAATGAATGCAGACAAGATTGTGCAATTTCTCAAGGTTTACTTGGTTGTGCAGATGAATTGAATAAAACTTTGATAATAAAACATTTAGGAGCAGAAAATAATAGAATGAAACATGAAAATTCCATAGTAAATAAAAAGAACAAAGGATTTTATACATTTTTCAAAGAATCTATAAATTCCTTGTTTAGTTTTTAATTTTTTTAGCTGCATATAGTGAGTCGTTATTTCAAAAGCTATTTGCAGCCTTTAATTTTTGTTTCTTTTGTTTTAAGGCAAAAGATAATTTGGAATAAAAAAAGATTAATTGAAGTTCTTCCTATAAAATGTGCTTAGTGTCGATTTTATTAATCCTGGATTTAGTTTTACTGCTAATTTCCTTAATTGAGTTTGTAATAGAAAAGCTTCACAAATATTTTGAATTATTAAAGTATGGAGGATTTCCTTTAAATTTTTCTTCTTCATTATTCCAAAAAAAAGCACCTGACAACTTGATTTCCAGGTTTTTTCGCTCCAAAAAAAGCCGTGTCTTAAATTTGCTTGGTAATCTTGCTCATAAATATTCAATAATCCATTAGAATCTATATTTATTCTCTTTTATCACGACTACTTTTCTCAAAAGCAATCAAATTAAATAACTCCCGCATTCTGCTTCTAACACGGTTCCCATAGCGCTCTTCCAATTCTTCAGCATTTAAATTTGTAGTAGCGTGTGTCTTCAATCTTTTACGGGTTTCAAGGTAGAGTTCATATCTTGAAAGCAATACTTCACCCATCACATTCAAATCTTTGCCATAGAATCTCCCAGGGGGCTCTACACCCAGGTCATCAAAGCAGAAAAACTTAGTATTACCATAATCTTCAATGGTTTTATAACCCAAGTGGTTAAAACTAAAAGTAACGTTGCGGCAAGGAATCATTTCATATGGACGTTGCCTGGGAGCCAAATGCCTTAATAATTTCATTAATGAAGTCTTTCCACATCCTACCGGTCCGGAGAGTAAAATTCCTTTCTCAATATCCAATCCATATTTTTTGCAGTTGTCTTTATCCCTTAGGAAATATGAAATTAGTTTTAGCAGAATAGTTTTGTCTTCTTTGTAAATCTTGAATTGCTTTCCAAAAAGAAGCTTTCCCTTGGCATTGAGATAAATTAAGATTTTTTTGAAATCATAGTGCACGTAGCTCCCATCAAATTTGCCCAGGGAATACTCCACGCCACCTTCGGTTATTTTAGAGGGGTTGACCATAATCTTTATTTTTACTGGTTCGCAAGTTGTCCCGGAATTGGGACGCCCCGTTTTGGTATGTCTTCTTTTTTTCTTTGGCCAGCATAAATTTATCCATCCAATGCATGGCTAGTGCCTGCCAATCTCTGATCTCTAATCCATCACTGGTTTTCCATTCCCTACTTTGATAATATTCAAAGAATTTTTTTCCGTAATCCGAATTAAAATTTTTACTATTAAAAAAATCTAAAATTACCTTCAAGCTGTTTGGTTGTTTATTATGTTTTCTTTGTTTGGTATTGTTTATAGTAGATACCAATGCTTGTCCACCTATGGGACGCTGTGAGTACACAGCTTGTCCATTATTGGGAGGGTGCCGATTCATTACAGGTTCTTCTATGGGATGGTAGCGTTCCGCAAGTTGTTCTAGTTTGGGATCGTAATGTCCCTGATCTGGTTCATCGGTTGTCCCAATAATGGCCATCTTAATTTTACTGCCTTTGTAGGGATTATTTGATGGGAAGTAGCTAAGGTATTCCCAAGTATCAAGATCGGTTACACACCTATGATAAGTAGATTTTGAACCGATCTTGGCTACCTTCATTAAATCCCTTCGATTAACAAAAAAGTTATCTGCAAACCGGCTGCTATTCCATTCCTGGAATAAGGCCATATACAAACTGATATGGGTAGGATTTAAACGGTCATCAAAATAGAATTTCTCAAAAGCGGCGTTTAGTTGCTTGATATAGTTCATTGTTATAGATCTAAATTAAGTACACGATTATCTTCCATGACCTTTTGGATTTCCGCAGCATCATAATAAATAATCCCGCCTATTTTGGTATAGGGTAGCGTGCCGTTTACTCGGAGGTTTTGAAGTGTTCCCGGGCTTATTTGTAAATAATCCATAACTTCTGAAGATTTCAGATATTTTTTTATTCTACCTGGTTTCTGCTCGTTCAGTAGTTGTTTAATGTCTTCGAGTAACTCTATTTTGAAATCCTGAAGATCGTCTGTAGTAATAATTGATGTTGGCATAATAGAACAAATTTTATGGCTGGGAACATTTCATTTGTTAGTTCCTGACCTGGTTTATAATTGTTCTATAAAATTGAAATTGTTTCCAGGAAATAATTCCCTAGGTTTTTCGTAGTACGAAAAAGTTTAACGTTTAATAGAAAACGATGAGAATTGATTCAATTTAAGATTCAGGTAGGAGGGAAGAAGTAGAAATTCTTTGTAAAATTAATGGAGCGCTGATTTTCGTAGTAACGATTTACTTCGAAAAAAATTATTTTTCATCATCCTGTCGCATTTTGGCTTCCAACTTTGCAGCTATTTGGTGAAGATATTTACTCCTAGGATCTTTTCTGGCTCTCATCTCACTATAAGTCTTATGATAATTATCGAGCTTAATATTAAAAAAGTCTTCAAATGCAGAGATAAGTGTTTTAAGATCTGCAGTCCCATGGTTGATATCCCCTTTAAGGTATAAACCATAAATTACTTCTACTAAGGAAGTTTTAGATCCAGACCATAGTAGAAGATTTGGTTGACGTTCCCGGAAATCTCCGCTACTTCCCGGTTGAATCAGTTCCAACTTCTCCCGAATATAATGTATGTAGCGGTAAAGCGCCTGGACCTTAGACCAAAGCATATCGTGGCTGGTCGAAAATTCAGGATTTTGATAATAGTTTATAGTAGGGCTAAAGGAGAAATCCATCTTACCACTGCGGCTGAAAAATTGTGGATCCAGGTAATTGTGGTTTTGCTCCATATAGTTGACAAAACTGTTATTTTCAGAAAAAAATCTATTGATCTTTTTAACCTCCTTTTCCAAATAACGAACTTTATGAGAATTACCGACTTTTGGGAGCTTTAATTCACAAGACCGGACTTCGGTGAAATAAATAAGATAGCTCATAGGTAACGGTTTTATATTTTTAAAAAACTCGATTTCTGCTTGAGTATTTTCAAAATCATCCTTATCTACTTGCTTTTGCAATTTGGAAAGAATTTTAATGCATAAACTAATGCCATCTTCAGCTTTCTTCAAATCAGGTTTACCTGACTGAATTAAGCTTTCAACATTTTCGCTGAATATAGACATTGTTTTCTCGAACATGAGATTTGTATTTAATGAAAACAAATAATGCCTTTGCTGTGCTATTTTCAATACGGCTTTTTAAAGGGTAAATATTTAAAAATATGCTTCAAAGGGGGGTGTTAATCTTTTTGTAGCCAATCTAAAGCTTCAAGACTGAAGTTATCATCCGCTTGAACATAGGCTATTTTTGGTATTAAAGTGGCTCCCAATTTCTTTTTTTCAAAACTTGCACTAAAGCCAAAGTTAATTTTATCGAATTTTAAAGTCCCGGCGGTTTTTATTGACTGGTATAAAAGCTGACGATAGACATTGAATTTTTCATTATATCCATAATCCATCCCTACAAAAGCAGGTATAAAAGTTTTGCCGGATCGCGTTATAAACATCACACCTAGGATCTTATCCGGTACGTCGGGATTATCTGCTTTAAGATATAATGCTAGAAAATCCCACTTCGGACTTTTAACCATTTCAGCAAATAGCTTTTTAGGAAATTTAAAAGTGTTAATTCCTAAGTTGTTTCTCCAAACCTGTTCAAATAATTGGTGATATTTATCAATTTCTTCTGGGGTAGGTGAGCATACAATCCTGGTTTTAAAGTAATTCTCAAATGCCTTGATATCCTTTTTGAAATGTTTCCTGGAGCGTTTGCTGAGTGTAGAAATATATTGTTCTTCATTCTCCCAGTTAAAATTGGCAATTTCGCAGGAATCGGGCATATCTACGGAAATGAAACCTTGCTTGTGAAGAAAAGTGTTCAGCGTATTTGTTTTTTCAAAATCCCTTAAAATGATGAGTTTAGCCCCTACGTTAGATTTTATTTCATCAATTTTCTCTAAAAATAACCGCATGGCTTGAATGCGTTGAGGATGATCATCGTCTAAAAACAAATGGGCTCCTTCTGAAAAAACGGATCCTAAGGATAGCACCATATCCGTCATATAATAGGGGTCCTTTAAGCGCATTTCTTCAATGGCTTTCGAGGTTTTTGCATCAGACAGCATATCATTTTTTAAAAGCGCACTGGTAAGAGGTGCCGCCAAAATGATTTTCCCTGTTTTGTCTTTTATGGTAATGTAATGGAAGCCCCAATTATGCTCCTTTAAATTATTATTGGTAAAAACTTTCTCTAAAAAATCAAGACCGTCCCAGTCAAAAGTACCTTTACCGGAAAAGCAGGTATCCCATTCCGATTTATTTATTTGTTGAATGGTTTCGGTATATTCCAGGTTTAGTTCATCGATTTGAGTAGTGGCAGGATTATTTTTTTCAGTTGTTCGAATTCCAAATGATTTGTAAATGCTGGTTAAATCAGTATGGGTTTCTTCTATAGCCAGGGGAAAGTGATAGCTCATCGCATCTACCAGTGCTTTTATATCTTTCAATTCATTATGCCTGGAAATCGTAATTCTAACTCCGGTATTTTTAACCGGAACTGCCGGAAACAAACCAAGGTTAACAAAAAAACCGGCCTCCATCATTTTACTTACAAAATTATACCCTGTAGCCGGTAGCCCTGTACCAATATAAAATACCGGGGAGGTATTCTTATGTACCAGCGGTAGATCAGAAGTCTCTAATAATTGATTAAAATAATCAATTTTAGCAGCTAAGTCTGACTGTAATTCATAGATTTCAGAAGATAGATGAATCTCCGCAGAAGCGGTTGCAGCAGCAACTGAAGCAGGTTCCAATTGGGCTGAAAATGTAAGGGGTCCTCCGAAATTTTTAATTTTTTTATGCAATTTTTTATCAGGACATACCAGCACCGCACCACTAGCCCCAAAAGTTTTACTCAACGTGCCGAACAGTAATATATTTTCTGGAAGGTCTTGAAATACAGACATAACATAACCCGAACCGTGCTTTCCTTTCCAACTCATTCCGTGAACATCATCAATGTAAAGATTTAACTGCGGGTATTTTTTGGATAACTCCATTAAGTCTTTTAAAGGGGCAAAATCCCCGTACATGGAATAAACCCCGTCTGCCATATACCAAATTTTATTGGCCTTATTTCTTAAGTCTTTGATATAATGTTCCAACATATCCATATTGCTATGCCTAATCATCCTTACTGTGACTCCTTTTGATTTTAAAACCTCCGTGGCACTTTGAACACTCCAGTGTACCTGGTGATCCAAGATTACCGCATCACCATCCCTTACCGCTGTGGGAATGACTGCTAAATGCCCAAGTGTACTATTTTTAGTGATGAGTATGGGATGCTGGTACATTTGGAAAATTTTTTCTTCCAAGGGCGCATAGAGCGGATGTGAAATATATGTTTTGGATAAAGGAAACTGGGTTCCGTATTTTTCAATAGCATTTATTGCTGCTCTTTTTAACCTTTTATCTTGTTCAAGTCCCAAGTAACCCGTGGTTCCGAAGTGATAGGAACGTTTTCCGTTGATGGTTATATGCCGCCCGTTTAATTCATTGCCCTCTGCATGGAGATGGATTACCCCAGCATTGGTAGCATTAGTTATTACTTCATCAACCGTATCCAGGAAATTATTGTGTTTAACTTTAGCCATAACTTTTGATATGAAAATTTCCTTTTCAAGCTATGATAAAAATCTATTAAAATCCTGAGCGTTATAATAAAAAGTCTTTTCAGAACAGTTATTCGGCTTTTCGTTCAAATAGCACTAAAACCTATGAGATTAACTTTATCACATAATATATAATTCAAGAAAAATGTTCTGGTAAGACGTATTGGAATTTTATTTTATATTAGTGATATCCAAATTATTACGGGATGGTTGTGGATGGTACTTATGCAAAAATGTGGATTTCCAGGGGGATCCTATACTTTGTCTATAAAGAAATTTATGAGATCAATAGGAGTATGGCCAAACAGATCGTAAGCCAGCGATTACAGCTGCAGAATGAAAATTCATATCCTATATTTTGTGATCTAAGAGCCGTTACCCTTGCACAAAAACAAGCCAGGGACTATTTGGCTATTGAAGGTGCATATATGACAACGGCACTAGCCCTACTAGTTGAAGATGAGCACGCCATGGTAATCGCCCAGATGTATATTAAAACAAATAGCCCGGCTTATCCTACCCAAGTATTTACTAATAAGGAAAAGGCACTTTCGTTCTTGCAGGACTATAAAAAGTAACCATTAATAAAATAATAATTATGGAAAAGCAAATCAGCAACGAGGAGAAAATGAGGTTCAATTCTTTGTACCAACAAATCATCGAGATTGCCTGTGGTAATTTTATGTTTCGCCAGGAACCGACTGGTCGCCGAGACCCACTAGATACTATTGGCGTATTACTAAATATGATGTCCGAGGAAATTTATAATTCCTGTTTCAAATCCCAGGAGCAGGAGGAACCTCCGGAATATCATTTTTCAATATTCCTGGATAATAGCTATCATATAACTTCCTATACTACCAAAACTCCCAAAATCCTGAATTGGGAGGACAAAAAAATTGATAGGCCAGTTTCAGAAATTCTTTCAAATAATTCTGTAACTATTTTAAAAGAGGAATTGGAGTCTAATGGAGGGAAAACTTATCAGCGATTAATTTCATTAGACTTTCTAACTGAAAATAAAAGCCTATACAGGACTCCCTGCACTATTCAGAAGATGACGGGAATTAATTCAGAATGTTCTTATGTAATTACCGCTTTTCGTTTCGAAAATAAAAATGAGGAGGACGAGAAAGATAGGAATACCACCCGTTCTTCAAAATCAGGAAAGAAGGAAAGTACAGCAACAAAATTACTCCTAAAACAAGTGCGTCTCTATATTCTCCGGAACCTACATACGGAACTACCTTCCCTTAAGGAATTGGGACTTATTCACCGTACGAATAAAACCAAGCTCAAAGAAGAATTTAAGAAAATGTATGGCACTACCATACCTCGGTTCCATATGAAAAAAAGGCTCGAAAAAGGTGCTCTTTTAATTCGAAGTACGGAATTGCCTATTTCCATAATTATGCAGAAATGCGGTTTTAAAGATCACTCACATTTTTCTAAAAATTTCAAGCTTCAATATGGTCAGACGCCTTCGCAATATAGAATGGAAAATGCCTGGTCAATTCAATAACAGAATAGTTTTTCGGCTTTAGCGACCATTTTGTTTGAGTTTATTTGATGAATTTTACTATTGTAAATGATAGTAGCCATAAGCTTATACTACTTTCAAATTTCAGGAATGCACTGGAATATTTACACCATAAAAGAAATGTTACAAATCTTTTTGCGCAGAAAGTAGGAGAAGCCGAAAATCCTTCAAAGAGTAGGTATATATTAAAACTTTATATTATGAAAAAGTTATTTTTAATTCCAGCAATGGCGCTTCTTGTTGTTTTAGGTATGTCCTTTACAAGTTTAGGAAGTGAAACCGATATTCAACCGGAACCGGTTGCGAATGATTATGTGCTGCTCAATGGATCTTGGCAGTCTATACCAGAACAAGCTTGTGATCCGGGAGGAGAAATTTGCCAAGTTCAGTTTGGTGAAAATGGTCCTGTTTATGATGTTTATGATGAAATGGACAGGAATACGCGTAAATCGAGTACCTCTGAAGATCCGACCATTATTAATCCCTAATTGAATACTTTAGGTATAAGGCACATCACCACTAATTGGGATGTGCCTTTTTATATCTTATTTCTATTCAGCTAACTCTTCTGGGTGCAATATTAATTCATATGAATGATCCTCTTTTAAATATTTTATTGCAGTATTTGTAATATCTTCTCTTTTTAAAGAATTTAAATATTCTTCCCAGTCTTTGGAACCATTTATTCGCTCACCATACCTATAATGCTTGTATAAATTGTCCAATTTATTACTAAGCTTTTCTTGATTTATTCTACTATATTGAGCTAAAAGCTTATTTATGGCGTTAGAAAAAATATTTTGATCTATTTTTCCCAGTTTTATATTACTTATAAGTTCTTTGGTTAAGTTCCTAATTTTAGGAAGCTCTTCAGGGACACAATTGAATCTAAACATGATTTCATACCTTCCTAGAGGTCTATTGTAATTACCGCCAGCTCCGTAGTGATAAAGTGAAAGTCCTTCATCTGAACGGAATTTAAATAATAAATCGTTTAGAATCATCCCTAATACCTTTACCTTAACCTCTTCTTTCCAAGTATCCTTTTTCGCACGAGGTTTTACAAACTCCAAACCAAAATAGGAGTTTATATTGGTATACAAATCCGAAATGTTACCCTTTTTAAAAACAGGTCCTTGAGTTAAAGTTTCTGAATGCCTCTGATTGGAACATTCTAATTTTTTATGATTGGGTAAGTTTCCTAAATACTTCTGGAGTAAGGGAAGAATGTCTTTTTTATCAAAATGACCAGTAACAATAAAAGTAAAATTTTCCGCACTGTTAAATAGAGCTCTATAAATCTCGAAAGCGCGATTTAAATTCACTTTTTTAATTCCTTTTATTCTATCTGAGGAATATGGTGGTTGGGTCGAATCTTTTGTGAGCGTATTTATGGCATCAATTAAATCATTCACAGGATTTAAAGAATTATAGGAATTGCTTAAACTTTGGTGTTTCCAATCTTTAAATGCCAATTCATTTATTTGAGGTTGTGAAAAATATAAAAAGATTATTTGTAAGAAATCTTCAAATTCCTCCTTAGTAACTTTACCCTTAATACCAGCTTCTTTAAAAGAAATGTAAGGATAAATACCAGTTTGAATTGAATTAAATTTTTGAAAATAACGTTCAAGATCAAATTTTGAAAACTGCCCTATTCCTGTATTTTTAATTATGGAAGGAGCATATATAGCCGAAAAATAGTCGTTCTTAGGGAAACAGGCTGCCCCAAATGGGGTAAAGGCATGAAGTGATATTTTGCCTGAGGACGAATTACCCTTTAACGGATTTAATACTATTTTGAGGCCGTTTTCAAGCACATACTCCTTAATATTACTGCTTTTTTCAAAGGTTGAAGCGATTTTTCGTGGCTCTAAGGCTTGAACCTCTTTTTCATTTAGTAATTTGGTTGGAGCTCGAGGAATTTTAAATTGATTTACTGGTGATTTAAAAACTTCTCTTATTATACTTCGAACCTTTTTTTCGTTCTCTAAAAGACTAGAATAATCTGAAGGTAAAATAATTCCTATATCTTCAGGTTCATTTGAGAATAGTCGCTGGACGCTATTGTTGATCTCTTCTTTGCTAAAATTCGCTATAATATCCCTGGTACAGGCGTTTTTATTTTTAGGTAATATATCGTGATATACAAAATGTTTTTTGATTTCTGCAAGCCAATAATCTGTATTACTTGTTTGAGTTAAGGAAAAATCCTTTAGAAATTGTTTCCTGGTTTTTTCTAATTCTCTTTTTGAAATTCCATATTCCTTAAGTTGTTGTATTATAGAGATAGTCTTTTCAAGGGCTGCTACTTCCTCATGCATTCTGGTTCTGATAATAACCTTTAAAGCGCTTTCCGGTTTTCCCGAATTGGAAGTTTTTGTTTCCATAGTATGAATACTAAATCTTCTTGCGTTGTGGTTGTAAACCTTCGCTTCTTCTCTAAAACGCGTGTTTAGAATCTTAGTAATAAAATGAGCTTCTAGCAGACTTTTATAACCAGATAAAGAATTTCGCTTCTTTAAAGTAGTCTGGTCTCTAAAATATAAGTTTAAATTTATAGGTTTTCCAAAAGACTTCTTAATTGAATTTACTTCTCTTTTGACAATTGAAAATTTATGATCGCTATTAAAGTACAATTCAGTACAATTCTCTTCCTTAAGAACCTTAGTTCTTCTTTGAATGGCTGAGAAGTTTTTTTTGATCAGGGATTCTAACTCCTTTGGATTTTCAATATTTCCCACAATGCTAATAGCCATAAGGTCTGGACGATACCACTTTCGATGAAATTTTTGTAAATCCTTATAAGGAAAGGTCTTGTTGTGAACTATAAAATTCTGATTATCTTTATGCATGCATGGGAATAACTTACCATTTAAAATTTCTTCTGTAGCTAACTCCTCCCTGGATGCAGACATTGCTAAATATTCTTGCAATAAGACCCCTCTTTCTCTGTTAATATTATTTTTTGACAAGTTTAATTCTGTAGCAATATCCCGGAACCATTTTAGTCCAACCAATATTGACCTTGTACTGGATTGGGGAATTTCAAAATCATAAACGGTTGCTTTTCCTCCGGTTTTACCACTTACATTCCGAGCATTCATTCCCAATGATAACAGTAGTCTTTCGTTACTCTTTAAACCTTCCGGGAAATTCGTCGTTTCCCGAAAGGCTAAATGTTCAATATGGTGAGCAAAATTATTTTGGTGAGGTTTTTCTTTAAAACTACCAGTT